>NZ_JBNRIK010000003.1:178128-199651 GCF_053557975.1 Pseudomonas sp. XP2 | reverse complement strand
TCATAGCCCTCAGGCTTGTGCTGATCCTGTGGGAGCGGGCTTGCCCCGCGAAGAGGCCGGCATGAACACTGCAAAAGTTAGCGCCCACAGTTTTTTCATAGCCCTCAGGCTTGTGCTGATCCTGTGGGAGCGGGCTTGCCCCGCGAAGAGGCCGGCATGAACACTGCAAAATTTATGGTGTTGCTCGTCAGTGTCAGCCTCTGCAGTTCAGCCCTGGCCTTTGATCTCACTGCCAACGAACAAGCCGGCAAACGCCTCTACCGCGAAGGGGTCTCCAGCAGCGATGTACAATTGCAGGCCCGGGTCGGCGCCAGCGACATCAGTGTGCCCGCCAGCGTGCTGCCCTGCGCCAGCTGCCACGGCAACGACGGCCGTGGCCGCGCCGAAGGCGGCGTGCGCCCCCCCAACCTGGACTGGCAACGCCTGGCACAAGGCCAGGGCGCACGCGAAGCCAACGGCCGCAGCTACCCGGCTTATACCGACCGCAGCCTGGCCAGGGCCATCCAGCAGGGTGTAGACCCGGCTGGCAACCGCCTGGACCCGGCCATGCCACGCTTCGAACTGACCCTGGCCGACCAGCGCAACCTTACCGCCTACCTCAAGCGCCTGGCCGAGGAGCGCGACCCCGGCATAGAGGAGGGCGTACTGCGCCTGGGCACCTTGCTGCCTGCCTCCGGGCCGCTGGCCGAGGTCGGGCTGGTGGTACGCGCGGTGCTGGAAGACGGGCTGGCGCAACTCAACCAGCAAGGCGGCATTCACGGGCGGCGTCTGCAACTGGTCGTGCTGGACCCGGGTGAAGACCCGGCCAGCGCCGAGCAAGCCTTGCAGCAGTTGCTGGAGCGCGAGCGCGTGTTCGCCCTGATTTCGCCCTTGGCACCGATGCTCGACCTGCGTTTGGCCTCCTTGCTGGCACCGCAGAATGTGCCCCTGATCGGCAGCACCCCGCGCAGTGGTGGCAGCGCACAGATATTCGACCCACTGCCTGGCCTGCCTACGCAACTGCTGAGCCTGGCTGGCCACGCCCGAGCAGCCTTGGGCCTGGCACCGGGCGATTTGCGCGTGGTGTACGCCGGCAACGAGCAGGCAGCCGCGGCCGAGGAGGTACGCGAGCGGCTGTTGCAGCAAGGCTGGGCGCCCCCCACCATTGAGGCCTTCGATGGCAAGGCCGTGGAGGGGCAGGGAATTGTATTCCTGGGCCGCGCCCAGGCATTTGCCGAACTGGCGACGGCATTGCAGGCAGCAGGCCGCAAGCCGTACCTGTTCGCCGCGTCCAGCCAAGTGGCCAGCGCCGTGGCGCGCTTGCCCGAACAATGGTCGCAACGGGTGTTTCTGGCCTATCCCTATGTACCCGAAGACTGGACCGAGCAAGGCCTGGCTACCCTCGCCGGGCTACAGCAGCGCCAAGGTCTGGACCCACGCCAGGCGTCGTTGCAGGTCAATACCCTGTGCGCGTTGCGCCTGCTGAGCGAAGCGCTCAAGCAGATCGGCCGTGATGCCAGCCGCGAGCAACTGATTGGCGCACTGGAAGGCCTGCACGATGTGGCTACCGGCCTGACCCCGGCGCTGGGCTTTGGCCCCGGTCGCCGCCAGGGCATGGCCGGTGCCCATGTGGTGGCGGTGGCCCTGCCCGGGCCGCACTTCACCGCAGTCACCCCGTACCGGCCGGTGCCGGACAGCCCTTGAGCGGAGGTTGCCATGCGTAGTGTGCTGCTGTGCCTGTTGCTGGTAATGGCCGGGCCGAGCTGGGCCGATGTACCGGCGGCTCGGGTCAATGGCGTGGAGATCGGGTTGACGCGCCTGGAACGCTATTTCAGTGAGTACCTGGACGCCCAGGGCCGCGCGGTGACCAGCATCCGCAACCCGGGCCTGTACAAGCGCCTGCGCGATCAGGCCCTGGACGAACTGATCGACAAGGAGCTGCTGTGGCAGGAGGCGCGGCGCCAAGGCATCGTCATCAGCGACGAGCAGGTGTCGGCGCATGTCGGCGAGGTAGAAGCCGCGTTTGGCAGCCCGGCCATTTTCGAACGGCGTCTGGCGCAGGCGGGCTTCGATAGGGCACAGTACAGTGAATACACCCGGCGAGACATGGCGGCCCAGCAGGTGTATGCCCAGCTCAGCGCAGTCGAAGCACCGAGCCAGGCTGAAGTGCAGGCGTTCTATGATGCCAACCAGGAAAGACTGCAAGGAGCGCAGAACCAAAATGATAAGCCTTCAGTCATACGTGAACAGGGCCTGGCCTTGGCCAGGGCTGCGCTTGTCGATCAGCGGCAGGCGCAAGCGCGCCAGTCTGTGCGCCAACGTTTGCGTGCTTCGGCTACAGTTGAGATCGCGGACTGAGGCCCCTTATAGCGTTTCCCCCAATGCTGGGGATTTACGGTTTGGCAATGTGCCATCATTTTCCCCGCTTGTGGGGAACTGGGCGGGTGCGGCTACCTGCTGCGTATCAGATGCTGGCCAGCACCCTCAGCGAATCAATGAGTTACAACGGCGCAACATGACTTTTCACGCCTGGCACGAAGCCTGCTCAAGCCTTTACAAGGGCGCACTTCGCAGACCGGGTAACCGGGCAGTTCTTGGGAGTCGACCTTGGTGAACAGAGTATTGGTAGTCGATGACGAACAGACTCTTGCGCAGAACCTGCAAGCGTACCTGCAGGCGCAAGGCCTGGAAGTTCATGTTGCCCACGACGGTGCCAGTGGTATCGAGCAGGCTGAACGCCTGGTCCCACAAGTCATCGTGCTGGATTACCGCTTGCCCGACATGGAAGGTTTTCAGGTTCTGGAGGCTGTACGCAAGAACAGGCAGTGCCACTTCATGCTGATTACCGCCCACCCCACCGTCGAGGTGCGTGAGCGAGCCGCCGAGCTGGGTGTGAGCCATGTCCTGTTCAAGCCGTTTCCACTGGTGGAACTGGCCCGTGCGATCTTCGACCTGATGGGCATCGAGCGCCGGCGCAGGGCCACGGACAACCCGGCTGACGGGTTCGTCGAACGACGCCAGAACAGGAACGAATCGTTCCCCCTGCAGTTGTACGATGGAAGCTGGGTGTTGGCTGAGCGCCGGTGTAATGGCGGCAAGCCCCCGAGGCCCGACGACGATCAACTGCTCACAGGGGAATAGCGGCGCCCGCATCCCTGGCTGAGCCAGCCTGCGACGCGCCCCCTGAGCGGAGTCGCAGGCCATGCCAGAAGCATTCGATGCAACAGTCTCAGCCTACCCCCGCGACCTGCTGGCCCAGGCCCGCCTGCAAGCCAGCGACGAGCGCTTGCTCAGCTGCCTCGAGCGCCTTGCCTGCGACAGCCCCGACACCTTCATCCAGCGCCTGGGCCTGACCCTGCACTACCCGGTACTGGCCAGCCACACCTTGCTGGCCAGCAGCCCGCGCTTTGACAAGGTCAGCCTCGCCGCGTGCCTGAAGCGCGAATTCGTGCTGATCGAGCAGGGCGGCCAGCTGTTGGGCGTTTTCGCCGACCCCTTCGACCCCGCCCGCCTGGCCTGGATCGACGATGTGCTGCAAGGTGCGCCGTTATACCTGGCGCACCCCGCCGAACTGGCCACATTCCTGGCCCGTCATGAAGAAAGCTTCCACGCCGTGGACGCCCTTGACCATGACGCCGAGGCCAGCAGCGAAGGCGACCCGCTGCAGCGCCTGTCGCTGGCCAGCATCAGCGAAGACCAGAGCCGCGTGGTCAAGCTGGTCAACGCCACCCTGTACGACGCCCTCAAGCTGCACGCCAGCGATATCCACCTGGGCATGACCGGCCAGGGCCTGACCATCAAGTACCGCATCGACGGTGTGCTAAACGGCGCTGGCAAAGCCAGTGGCAGTGCCTTTGCCGACCAGGTCATCTCGCGCATCAAGGTCATGGCCGAACTGGACATCGGCGAAAAACGCGTGCCCCAGGACGGCCGCTTCAAGGTTGCCGTGGGCGACCGGCAGATCGACTTCCGTGTATCGATCATGCCTAGCATCTTTGGTGAAGATGCCGTACTGCGGGTGCTCGACAAGCAGGACTTGTCCGACCGGGTCAGTGGCGTGCAGTTGCAAGCCCTGGGCTTTGCCGACGAAACCCTGCGCGCCCTGCGCCGGCTGGCCGCTGAACCTTACGGCATGATCCTGGTGACCGGCCCCACCGGCAGCGGCAAGACCACCACCCTGTACGCCATGATCAGCGAGATCAACCATGGCGTAGACAAGATCATCACCATCGAAGACCCGGTCGAGTACCAGCTGCCCGGCGTGTTGCAGATCCCGGTCAACGAGAAGAAGGGCCTGACCTTCGACCGCGGCTTGCGCTCGATCTTGCGTCACGACCCGGACAAGATCCTGGTCGGTGAGATCCGCGACCCGGACACCGCGCAAATTGCTGTGCAGTCGGCGCTGACCGGCCACCTGGTGTTCACCACCATCCACGCCAACAACGTGTTCGACGTGATTGGCCGCTTCAGCCAGATGCAGGTCGACCCCTACAGCTTCGTCTCCGCATTGAACGCAGTGTTGGCCCAGCGCCTGATCCGCCTGGCTTGCCCGCATTGCTCCAGCCCCTGCGAAGTGGATGACGACACCCTGTATGGCTCGGGCCTGAGCCGTGAAGGCGTGGCCGGCTGGAGGTTCGTTCGCGTGCAGGGTTGCGGCCAGTGCCGTGGCAGTGGCTTTCGCGGCCGCAGCGCGATCGCGGAGCTGCTGCACCTGGATGACGACCTGCGGCAAATGATTGTCGAGCGCCGCCCCCTGTCGCAAATCAAGACACTCGCCTGCCAGCGCGGCCTGCGCCTGCTGCGGGCCTCGGCCCTGGACCTGGTCCGCGACGGCCGCACCACCCTTGAGGAGATCAACCGTGTCACATTCATCTGATCGTTTCTGCGCTGTTTTGGGCGCCGAGGGTGTCGGCTTGGGTTGCTGGCACAAACACCAACACCAGTGGCTGGGCACCTGCGGGTTCAGTTGCGATGGCGCCCAGCCCGCCTGGGAACCCGCCGTCGACGCGCTGGCCGGTCTGTTGGCCGAGCACGCCGTACGTGGCGCCCAGTTGCGGGTGCTGCTGTCGGCCCGCTACAGCCGCTTCTGCCTGGTGCCATGGAGTGATGCCATCGGCCACCCGCGCGAGCTGGACGCCTACGCCCGGGCCTGCTTCGAAAACCTCTACGGCCAGCCGCTGGACGACTGGCGCATCGTGCTGTCGCCCGAGCCTGCCGGCGCCGCCCGCATCGCTACAGCGCTGCCCGACGCACTGCTGCAACGGTTGCAGGCGCTGGGCCGGGAAAGCCGCCTGAGCCTGCGCTCGGTGCAACCGTACCTGATGGCCGCCTACAACCGCTGCTCGCCACAGCTGCAGCAGGGCGACTTCCTGTTCGTGCTGGCCGAGCCGCGCCGCAGCGTGCTGTTGCTGGCTGCCGGCGGCGCCTGGCAGCAAGTGCTGACGCAAGGTTGCGCCGACAGCGACCAGGCCCTGCAAGCACTGATCGAGCGCACCTGCGAGCTGTATGGCGAGCACCTGCCGCGGGTGTACCTGCATGCCCCGGGCCGGGGCGACGTGCCGCAACTGGCGGCGGTGCAGCTGTGCCAGCCGGCCAGCGAAGCCGACCCCCTGTGCGCCATGTGGCGGGCGGTGGCCTGACATGCGCCGCCTTGAACTGGACTTCCAGCCCCGGCGCAGCGGCCCGCTGGCCTGGTCGCTGCTGGCCCTGGGCTGCGCCATGGTCGCCGGCCTGGTGCTGCTGCAACAGCAATTGCAGGCCGAGCAGGCAGACCTTGAGGCCAGCGTGCACAGCCTGGAGCTGCAACTGGGCCGCCGCCCGGCTACCACTGCCCCGCTAAGTACCGCTGCCAGCCGTGAGCAGACCGAGCGATTGGCACAGATGCGCAGTGTGTCGCAACAACTGCAACGCCCATGGCAGCAGCTGTTCGCCATGCTCGAAGCCTTGCCGCAAGACGATGTCGCGCTGCTTGGCCTGACCCCGGACGCGCGTAAAGGCCAGGTTCGCGTCGCCGCTGAAGCACGCAACCTCGAGGCGATGCTGCAGTACCACCAGCGGCTGGAAGCCAGCGACGAGCTCAGCGATGTATCGCTGCTGAACCACGAGGTGTTGGCCGCGCAGCCTGAGCACCCGGTGCGCTTCACCCTCACTGCGACCTGGGAGACCGGCCATGCCCGCCCTTGAATCACTGAACAGCCTTATCCTTCAGGAACGCCTCCACCGCATCGGCCCGGTTGGCCTGGCTGCCGCCGCCGTGGGCCTGCTGGTGGTGGGCGTGGTGTGCGCCGGGGTGCTGCCGCAGTGGCAAAGCGTGCGCGAACTGCGCGCCACCGAAGCGGACGCCAGCGTCCAGGTCGAGCGGGTCAAGCGTGGCGAGGTGAAGATCGCCGTCAAGCCCGAGCAGCAAGCCCTCGACAGCCTTCGCCAGCAACTGCCGGGGCAGCCCCAGGCCAGCGAGCTGATCGAGCGCCTGTACCACCTGGCCAGCGCCGAGCACATCAGCCTGGCGCGCGGTGAGTACGCCCTGGGCATTGATCCCAAGACCCAGCTGGCGCGCTACCAGATCGTGCTGCCGGTGCGCGGCAGCTACCCGCAGATTCGCGGCTTTCTCAAAAGCCTGCTGAAGCAGCTGCCGACCGTGGTGCTGGAAGACCTTGAGCTGCAACGCAAACGCATCGGCGACAGCGAGCTGAATGCCCGCCTGCGCATGACCCTTTACCTGTCGAGGTCATGATGAACACACAACGTGCAGTGATCTGGGCCAGCTTTCTTGGCGTGAGCGCAGCCATCGCCTGGGCACCCGGGCACTGGTTCGGCCAGGAAGACAGCGTTGCGGCCTTCGCGGGCAAGTCGGATCGCCGCACCGCCGCTCCCACAGGCGTTGTGGGCAACGCCGAACCTGTGGCAGCGGCTTTAGCCGCGAAAGGGCCGGAACAGGCCTCCCGAGATCTGTTCCCAACCCAGCAATGGAGCAAACCCCAAGCCCTGGCCACCGTCACCGAACAACCCGTGGCTGTCGCGCCCATCGTGGCCGCAGCGCCGACCGCGCCGGCGCTACCGTTCCAGTTCATCGGCCGCATGGGTAACAACGACGATCTGCAGATCTTTCTGCAGAGCGGCGAAAAACTCTACGTCGTGCGCCAGGGCGACGTCATCGAAGACACCTATCGCCTCGATCGGGTATCGGCCAGTGAGCTGAACCTGGTCTACCTGCCTTTGCACCAGTCACAGACCTTGTCTGTCGGGAGCGCACCATGAAGTCGTCAAAGCTGTGCAAGCCTGCTCCGTTCCTGCTTTTGGCGTTGTGCGTGGCCATTGCCGGCTGCGGCTCCAGCGCGGTACGCAATGACAGCGACCAGTTGATGAAGGAGGGCCAGTACGAAGCTGGCATTGCCCGGCTGGAAGAGGCCCTGCGCGATGACCCGCGTGACACCGAGCTGAACATCGCCCTGGCCCACAGCCGCCAGGCCGCCGTGGAGGCACTGCTGACCCAGGCCGATGCCGACCGCATCCGCCATGACTTTGCCAACGCCCGCATGGGCTATGGCCGGGTGCTGACCCTGGAGCCGAACAACCGCCGTGCCCAGGAAGGTACGCGCCAGCTGGAGCTGATCCGAACCCTGGACGAGCGCGTGGCCCTGGGCCAGGCAGCATTGCGCCAGGGCGACCTGTTCGGCGCCGAGCGCTACATGCGCGAAGTGCTGCGCCTGGACCCGCAAAACCAGAAGGGCATTGCCCTGCGCAGCGACATCGAGAACGTCCAGGCGCGCACCGCGCAGCCCTTTCCGCAGCTGCGCAGCAAGCTGGATCGGCCGGTTACCCTGGAATTTCGCGATGCCAACCTGAAGACCATTTTCGAAGTGCTGTCCCAGGTTGCCGGCATCAATTTCATCTTCGACAAAGACCTGCGCCCGGACATGAAGGCCACCATCTTCGTGCGTGAAGTGCGTATCGAGGACGCGGTGGCGCTGCTGCTGGAGCAAAACCAGTTGCGCCAGAAGATCGTCAATGACAACACCCTGATGGTCTACCCCGACTCGCCGCAGAAGACCAAGGATTACCAGGAACTGGTCATGCGCACCTTCTACCTCACCAGCATCGACGCCAACACCGCGCTGAACATGGTCAAGACCATGCTCAAGACCCGCGACGTGTTCGTGGACGAGCGCCTCAACACCCTGACCATGCGCGACACCCCCGATGCCGTGCGCATGGCCGAGAAGCTGCTGCAGTCGCAGGACCAGTCCAACCCCGAGGTGGTACTGGAGGTGGAGGTGATGGAAGTGGCTACCTCGCGCATCCTCGACCTTGGCCTGCAGTGGCCCAACACCTTCGGCGTGCTGACGTCCGACGGCAAGTCGGTGAGCGTGCTCGACCAGCTGCGCGGCATCGATTCCAGCCGCATCAGCATCTCGCCGGCACCACAGGCCAAGATCAACGCCCAGGACAAGGACATCAATACCCTGGCCAGCCCGGTGATCCGCGTCAGCAACCGTGAGCAGGCACGCATTCACATCGGCCAGCGCGTGCCGATCATCAGCGCCACGTCGGTGCCGTCCACCCAGGGCCCGGTGATTACCGAAAGTGTCACCTACCTGGACGTGGGCCTGAAGCTTGAAGTGCAGCCCACCGTGCACCTGAACAACGAAGTGGCGATCAAGGTGGCCCTGGAAGTCAGCAACGCCACCCCGCTGGAGGCTACCCGCCAGGGCACCATCCCGGTCCAGGTCGATACCCGCAACGCCCAGACCACCCTGCGCCTGCACGATGGCGAAACCCAGGTATTGGCCGGCCTCGTGCGCAACGACCACAACGCCAGCGGCAACAAGATCCCGGGGCTGGGAGATATCCCCGGCCTGGGCCGGCTGTTCGGCAGCAACAAGGACGACATGAGCAAGTCTGAGCTGGTGCTGGCGATCACCCCGCGCATCGTGCGCAACCTGCCGTACCAGAGCCCGTCGGACATGGAGTTTTCCACCGGTACCGAGTCGGCCATGCAGGTGCGCCAGATGGCACCGCTACCGCCGATGGAGGCGCCCGGCAATGCGCCGGCCACCGACGCGCCCGTGGTCGACAGCCAGATGGCGGTCGCCCCGGTCAACGGCAGCCCACGGCCATGAAAGCGCGCCGCCACCTGCAGGGTTTCAGCCTGATCGAAGTGGTGCTGACCCTGGCACTGCTCGGGCTGCTGGCCAGCATGGCCGCGCCGTTGACCGAAACCGTGGTCCGCCGTGGCAAGGAGCAGCAACTGCGCGAGGCGCTGTACCAGATACGCGATGCCATCGATGCCTACAAGCGGGCGTTCGATGCTGGCTACATCGAAAAGCGCCTGGACGTCAGTGGCTATCCGCCGAACCTGCAGGTACTGGTGGACGGTGTGCGCGATGTGCGCAGTGCCAAGGGCGCCAAGTTCTACTTTCTGCGGCGCATCCCGCATGACCCGCTGCTGGCGGCCAAGGATGAAGACCAAGGCGGCTGGGGTCTGCGCGCCTACGACAGCAGCCCCGACAGCCCGCGTGAAGGCGAAGACGTGTTTGACGTGTATTCCAGGGCCCGCGGCAAAGGCCTCAACAACATTCCCTACGGGCAATGGTGACAGCCATGAAACGCAGCAAAGGCTTCACCCTGATCGAACTGCTGGTGGTCATGGCGATCATCGCCACGCTGCTGACCATTGCCATGCCGCGCTACTTCAACAGCCTGGAAAGCTCCCGCGAAGCCACCCTGCGCCAAAGCCTGGCGGTGCTGCGCGAGTCACTTGACCACTACTACGGCGACACCGGCCACTACCCAGACTCGCTGGAGCAGTTGGTGGAGCAACGTTACCTGCGCAACACCCCGGTCGACCCGATCACCGAGCGCAGCGATGCCTGGCAGCTGGTGCCACCGCCCGAAGGCGTGGCCGGCGGCGTGGCGGATATCAAGAGCGGTGCCACAGGGAGGGCGCGTGATGGCAGCCTCTTCGCTGAATGGTAAGGCCGATCGCGGCTTCACCTACCTGGGTGTGCTGCTGCTGATTGCGGTCAGCAGCGTGGCCCTGGCCGCCACTGGCACGATCTGGGCCAGCGCCGCCCAGCGTGATCGCGAGCGCCAGCTGCTGTGGGTGGGCAGCCAGTACGCCCAGGCCTTGCGCAGCTACTACCGTGCCTCGCCGGGCCTGGCCCAGTACCCGCAGGCGCTGGCCGACCTGCTGCAGGACAACCGCTTTCCGCAGGCCCAGCGGCACATTCGTCGGCTGTACCCCGACCCCATCACCAACAGCGACGAGTGGGGCCTGCTGCGCTCGATCGACGGCCGCATCACCGGGGTGCACAGCCGCTCGGACGCTACCCCGTTCAAGCGCAGTGGCTTCAGCGCCGAATGGAGTGGTTTTGAAGGGCTGGAGCACTACAGCGACTGGCAGTTCGTTGCCGAGCAGGCGTTTACCGACAGTGCAGGGGGCGTGCAGACCCATGCAGGCCCGGGAGATACGCCATGAGCCGCCTGGCTGCGTTATGCCTGAGCCTGCTGCTGATGGCGGGGCTGGCCACCTCGGCCAAGGCGGGTGTTGAAGACGAGATGCAGGGTTTTATCGTCGACAACACCATTTCGCACATCGGCCACGACTTTTACTACTACTTCGCCGACCGCCTGCGTGCCACCAGCCGCCTGGACTTCAACCTGGTGGTACGCGAACGCCCGGATGCCCGCTGGGGCAGCCTGGTCACCGTGGAGTTCGAGCGTGAGGTGATGTACCGCCGCTTTCTGCCACCGAACACCACCGAGCTCAAAGACGAGGCCGTGGCAGCCGCCGACCTGGTCAAGCAGCAAATCATTCAACGCAAGCTGCAACGCCTGCTACAGGACACCACTGACTTGGAGAGGGACGAGCTATGAACCACCGCATTCCACGTTGCATTGCCGCCTGCCTGCTGGCCAGCGCTTGCGCTGCCCAGGCCACCGAGCTGGTGTACACCCCGGTCAACCCGGCCTTTGGCGGCAACCCGTTGAACGGCACCTGGCTGCTGAACAACGCCCAGGCGCAGAACGACTACGACGACCCCGACCTCAAGGACCGTGCCTCGGCCTTTACCGGCACCACGGCCCTGGAGCGCTTCAGCAACCAGCTGGAGTCGCGGATGTTGTCGCAGTTGCTGGACAACATCAGTAACGGCAGCACCGGCAGCATGGCGACCGACGCGTTTCTCATCGACGTCATCGACGATTCCGGGGCCTTGAGCATCAAGGTCACCGATCGTGCCACAGGCGAGATTTCGATCATTGAGGTCAGCGGCCTGAACCCCTGAGAGGGAAGGGCTTTTATGTTGGGGAGAGAACACCATGAAACGTCTGCTGAGCACGCTGCTGATCCTCACCGCCCTGGGCCTGCAAAGTGGTTGCAGCCTGCGCGAACCCATGTCGGCCGAACAGGACTCGGAAACCCCGACCCTGACCCCACGCGCCTCGACTTACTACGACCTGATCAACATGCCACGGCCCAAAGGCCGGCTGATGGCAGTGGTGTATGGCTTCCGTGACCAGACCGGGCAGTACAAACCCACCCCGGCCAGTTCGTTCTCCACCAGTGTCACCCAGGGTGCAGCCAGCATGCTGATGGATGCCTTGAGTGCCAGTGGCTGGTTCGTGGTGCTGGAGCGTGAAGGGCTGCAGAACCTGCTGACCGAGCGCAAGATCATCCGTGCTTCGCAGAAAAAGCCGGATGTAGCGGAAAACATCATGGGCGAACTGCCACCGCTGCAGGCCGCCAACCTGATGCTGGAGGGCGGCATCATCGCCTACGACACCAACGTGCGCAGCGGCGGCGAAGGCGCCCGCTACCTGGGGATAGACATTTCCCGTGAGTACCGGGTGGACCAGGTGACCGTGAACCTGCGCGCGGTGGATGTGCGCACCGGGCAGGTGCTGGCCAACGTGATGACCAGCAAGACCATCTATTCGGTCGGCCGCAGCGCCGGGGTGTTCAAGTTCATCGAGTTCAAGAAGCTGCTGGAAGCTGAGGTGGGCTATACCACCAACGAACCGGCACAGCTGTGCGTGCTGTCGGCGATTGAATCGGCGGTGGGGCACTTGCTGGCGCAAGGGATTGAACGGCGGCTGTGGCAGGTGGCGGGGGATGCGGGGCAGGGCAACGCTACGGTGGACAAGTTTCTGAGCCAGAATCAGCAGCCTTGACTGGCCTGACAGCCCCTGCGGCACCTGATAGAACTGCCAGTAGGCATCACTTTTTTCCTGTGAGCAAATAGCACCAACGCCTGTGACCTATCTGAATGTGCAGGCTGAGACTATTTGGAAAAGGTGCTTGGTGATGCTGACTCGAATGTGGCTGCTGTTTTTAATCATTGGTAGTTTGGTCGGTTGCGGGGCGCACACGCCCTTTGTGCAGGCTCCCCGCCCAGTCGCACAGACCCAGTTATTGATAAGTGAAACAGCCAAGTCTCAGCAGTTGACCGCGCTGAACAAGCGCGGGGAGCAGGTAATCGCGCAACTCAAGGTTTGGTATGACTCCGTTACCGAAGACTGCGGCGGCCCTGATAAACCGAGTTACCTGTGCAGCGGTATCGAAATGCGTGCCACGGGCTTCAGCCCAGACTTTCTACCTTGGGACCCGAGCCAGAAGCACCTGGACAAAGGCGCCATCGCGTTTTCCTGGGCGCGCCGCGATACCAACTTTGGCAGGGCGGCGGAACGCTTCAATGGTTTTTTATTTCCGCCACTGCAGGCCATCCCGCACAACAAGATTCGCGATCTTGAGGTGTTGTGCACGTTCCCAATAGATGGCGGAACGGACAACCGCGATACGGCGAACGGGTGCGGACCGCAAGACGGGTTTGAAGCCACCACCGATGCGTGCCAGAAAGTCGGTGTAACGGATGCCGATGCGTGGCTGGCAACGTACAGCGACGATGACATTGTGAAGTCCAGAGTCTGCGGATGGGACCTGCGCGAAGCCCCCGCTAACATGAAGGCGCAGTGGTTCGAGATGCCGATAAAAGTCAGGGCGGGGTTGAGCGCAGACGCATGGATGGGCTACAACGAGATTTTGCTCCCCGTATGGAAAGTTGGCGTGGGCGCAGACTTGCCTTTGTATGCATTTTTCTATGTGGAGGGGCAAACGCAAGCGGGATTGCTGGCGCAATTTGACCAGGTCCGTTATCACGCAGCTTATGGCCAGGCGGTTCCTGTCATCCGAATCAAGCTTCCTACGGCAAAGGACCAGGTCATGCAGTTTACCTACGATGAGGAAGACCAGGCGGTGGGAAGACCCATCGTCACCTCTGACGTTGATTTTGAATCCGAGCAGATCGGTGAGCGAAAAGAATTCAAAGTTGACGGATCGACATTCATATTGCATGGCACGGGGGAAGTCAGCGATGACTCGCACGGGGGCGGTGGAAGCTCGATAAGCGCAAAACATCTCAAGTTTGAAGGTTCAACCGAGATTTTACTGCCTGGTAACGGGCGTCGCCGCGTCAGTTACGACTGGGGCTGCAGTGATGTATGCACAAGAGATCTCTCGTTTACCGACAACCACAGGCTGCTGAATGACCGTGAAGGTATGCATTATGGATCGGATGAACTTACGGTCGACGGCCCTGAAATCCTGCACCTTTATATGGTTGAAGATGGCGAGAACCCGAGAATGGTCATAGACAACCTGAAAGTCACGCAGGCGCAAGCGCGATAACAGCCTTTATGTTGGTCGCACCGTGGGAAAGACCGCGAAGCAGCCGGTGCGGCCAACAGAAGTGTTACTACACATGCCCTAAGCTTGAAACCCTTCCCTGACCCCGGTAGTCTTTGCCCGCTGCTGTCAATCCAGCAGCCGGGTTTGGTAGCCCGCGATCAATCAAGGCGCACAAGCGCCCGCTCTGCGATACAGTTGGCGCTTTTTTGTGCCCGGCTGTTTCGTTTTATGGCGGCTGTGCGTAGGGCGCCTTCGTGCGCGCCGGTTTCCTTGATTCCCGGTCTACCAACCTGCGTACAGCCGTCACCCTTTCGTTTGGTAGCGATTTGTGGCGGCTCCAGTGAATCAAGGAGCGACACAATGACAAAAGGCTTACCTGATCCCCCCGCCCGCGCCACCACGGCGTCTTCCAGCTTCTCGACTTGCGAATGCAGCCATCCGCCGTTGTTTGCCGTGCGTTCTGGGGTGGACTACGAAGATGCGCTAGTGCACCTGTCCACGTTGCTGAAAGGGGCGTTTGCGACAAACCTCAAGGCGTTGGAATTGGCCAAGGGGACCTGTCGTGATCTGCTGTTGAGCAACGACCATGGGCTGGATTCGGCCAAGGCGGTGGTGGAGGCGCTGCTGGATGGGGTAGAGGGGCAACAGTTGACCGTGAAGGGGTTGAGGGCAAGCCCACTTTAAGCGGTAAAGCGCCGCTCTTAAGATCACGCGGTCTCTGAGCGGCCTCGTGTCGCGAACGGGCTGCAGAGCAGCCCCGGCGATATGTGCATCATGGCTGACATTCCGGGGCTGCTTTGCAGCCCGATTGCGACACAAGGGCACCCCCCCTCAACCCATCAACCAGATGACGCCCAGCTTTTTCTCCCGCACACTGCGGAAAATTCCCAAGCCCGTACCCCGCCACCTTGCAGGGCACAGCCGGAGAAGAAAATGGCGCGACAACTAATAACAAACGCCCACGACCCGCTGCATGAATCCCGCCAGGCCCGGCTGAAGCTGGCCAGCGAAGGCGAGCTGCCGCTGGGCATGCTGCGCGACGAGATCGACGCGTCGTGGCGCCGCAGCCTGGGCCATGGCCTGGATTGCCTGCAGGGTGAACAGGTCGGCCTGGGCCTGGCGCAGGGCCACGACCTGCGTATGCTGCTGGAGCGCAACCGCTTGCTGGTCGACGCCGTTACCCCGGAACTGGATTACCTGGTCGCGCGTCAGGGCAAGGCCGGTATCGTCATCCTCGGCGACGCCCAGGCCAATGTGCTGGCCATCGAAGGGCAGAAGCATGTGCTGCAACGCGAGGGCCTGCGCGACTTGCACCCGGGCAGTTGCTGGAGCGAGTCGCTGCGCGGCACCAATGCCATCGGCACGGCCGTTGTAGAAGGCCGCCCGACGCTGATCAACTGCGGCGAACACTACCTTGACCGCCTCAGCCCGTTTTCCTGCACCTCGGTCCCCCTGCGTGACCCGCGTGGTGAGGTGATCGGCGTGCTCGACATCACGCGCGAAGGGATAATGGCGCAACCGCAGGACAGCCTGTCGACACTGATGCTGGCCGCCGGCAATATCGAGAGCCGCCTGTTCGGTTTGTGCCACCCAGAGCAACTGGTGCTGGCCTTCCACAACCGCCCGCAATACCTCAACAGTGCCTGGCATGGCCTGCTGGCACTGAGCCTTGATGGCGAGGTGCTGGCTGCCAACGACAGTGCCTGCCAGTTGTTGCAGGTGCCGCGCCCCGAGCTGATTGGCCGGCGCAGTACGGACCTGCTCGGCGAACGCTCACCCGCGTTTATTGCGCGCCTGTGGCAGGGCGGGGTGAGCAGTGTGCAAACGGCCAAGGGCGAGTTCTACTTCCGTGCCCTGCAGTTGCCGCGCCATGGCCGGGTCAATGGCAGCACGCCGGCCAGCAAGCCGACGCTGGGCAAGCAGTCGCCGCCACTCGACGCCCTGGCCGGTGGTGACCCACGGTTGGCGCGCAACCTGCGCATGGCTCGCCAGGGGCTGGGCAATGGCCTGCCGGTGTTGCTGCTGGGCGAGACCGGTACCGGCAAGGAAGTGGTCGCCCGGGCCCTGCACCAGGCCAGCCCGCGCGCTGACAAACCGTTTGTGGCCGTGAATTGCGCCGCCATCCCCGAAGGGTTGATCGAGTCCGAGCTGTTCGGCTACCGCGAGGGCGCCTTCACAGGCTCCCGGCGGGGCGGCATGGTCGGGCGGTTGATGCAGGCTCATGGTGGCACGCTGTTCCTTGACGAAATCGGCGACATGCCGCTGGCCTTGCAGGCGCGCCTGCTGCGGGTATTGCAGGAACGCCGGGTGGCGCCGCTGGGGGCCGGCGACGAGCAGGACATTGATGTGGCGCTGATCTGCGCCACCCACCGCGACCTCAAGCGCCTGGTACAGGAGCAGCACTTCCGCGAAGACCTGTACTACCGGGTCAACGGCGTATCACTGCGCTTGCCGGCGCTACGCGAGCGTGATGACCTGGTGCAGATCATCCAGGGCCTGCTGGACAAGGCCGATGCCCGTGGCGTAACCCTGGACCCGGCACTGGCCGCGTTGCTCGAAGGCTTCGACTGGCCGGGTAACATTCGCCAGCTGGAAATGGTAGTGCGCACGGCGCTGGCCATGCGCGAGGACGGCGAGCAGGTGCTGACCCTGGACCACCTCACCGATTGCCTGCTGGACGAACTGGCCAGCGGCACGGCGCCCTCCGGCAGCCTGAAGGACAACGAACTGGAATTGATTCGCGGCGCCTTGGCGCGCCACCAGGGGAACGTTTCTGCCGCGGCCGAGGCACTGGGGATCAGCCGGGCGACGCTGTACCGCAAGCTCAAACAGTTGCGCGGCTGACCATGGGCCCCTTGTTCGCAAGGCTGGTGGACTCCAGTGACCCTGCACTCATGCGCCAGGCGCTGGCCTGGCTGTATGGTTTCGTGCGCCCGCATCAACGTGCCATCGGCCTGTTGCTCGGCTTGTCGCTGGGCGCCTCGCTGCTGGCGCTGGCGCAGCCCTGGCTGGTCAAGACGCTGATTGACGAGGGGCTGCTGGCCAAGGATTACCAGACCCTCTGGCACATGGCGGCGATCATGATCGGCGCGGGGCTGTTGGGCACGGTGCTGGCCGGGGTCAACCGCTACCTGCACACGCGGCTGTCCGGGCGCATCCTGTTTGCCCTGCGTGATGACCTGTACCGGCACCTGCAGCAGTTGTCGCCGACGTTCTATGGGCGGCGGCGCATGGGCGACATTCTTTCGCGGCTGGATGGCGATGTGGCAGAGATCCAGCGCTTTGCCGTGGATTCGCTGTTCTCGGCTGTATCCGCCGTCATTGGCCTGGTGGGCGCGGTGGCGTTGATGCTGATGCTGTCATGGCAGCTGTCGCTGTTGCTGGCGCTGCTGGTGCCGATCGAGGTGCTGTGGCTGCGCTGGATGCGGCGCAAGGTTGAGCGCGAGGTGCGCAGCCTGCGCGAGCGTTCGGCGGATGTGTCTTCGTTTTTGGTCGAGACCTTGCCGGCGATGAAGTTCATCCAGGCGGCCGGCCAGCAAAGCCGCGAGGCAGGGCGCCTGGACGCGCTTGGCCAGGGCTACATGCGTCAGCTGCTGAAAGTGCAGGTGACCGAGTTCTTCACCCAGGCCATCCCCGGCACGCTCACCTCCTGGTGCCGCGCTTGCGCGTTTCTGGTTGGCGGCTGGTGGGTGATTCAGGGGACCTGGCAATTGGGCGCGCTGATCGCCTTTTCCACCTACATGGGCATGGCAGTCGGCCCGGTGCAGAGCCTGCTTGGCCTGTACGTGGCGGTGCAGCGCATGGCGGTGAGCCTGGGGCGGGTGATGGAGCTCAAGCGCGAGGCCGTGGCCGTGCGCCCGGCCGCCCACCCGCAGCCCATGCCCGACGGGCCTGGCGAATTGCGCCTGGAGGCGCTGAGCTTTGCCCATGAAGGGCGCCAGGGCGCCGTGCTGAGCAATGTGCAGGTGTGCGTGCCGGGCGGGCTCAAGGTGGCCATCAGGGGGGCTTCGGGGGTGGGTAAGTCGACCCTGATCGACCTGCTGCAACGTTTTTATGACCCGGACGCCGGGCGTATCCTGCTGGATGGCATCGACTTGCGCGACCTGGACCTGGCTGCGCTGCGTCGACGCATCGCGGTGGTCAGCCAGGACATCGTGCTGTTCCGTGGCACCCTCGCGCAAAACCTGGCCTACGGTGTGCCCGAAGCCAGCCGTGCAGAACTGGAGCGCGTAGTGCGCCTGGCGCGACTGGATAGCCTGGTCGAAAGCCTGCCGTTGGGCCTGGACGGCCTGTTGGGCGAGCGTGGCCAGCAGTTGTCTGGTGGGCAAAAGCAACGCATTGCCATTGCCCGCGCAGTGCTGCAGGCCCCGGCGATTCTGGTGCTGGACGAGGCCACCTCGGCGGTGGACGAAGCCACCGAGCGCGAGGTGATCGCGGCCATTGACCAATTGTTCGTCGGCCGCACGCGGATCCTGATCAGCCACCGTGCGTCGACACTGGCCGATGCCGACCTGCACTTGCAACTGCATGATGGCCAGCTACAGGTGCTGGCGCAGGAGGCGGTCAAACATGGCCACTGACGTGCGCGTTGGCATCATCGACAGTGGCTGCTCGCCGGAGCAGGCCAGCGGTTTGCTTGGCTCCCGGCGTTTCTGGCTGGAAGACGGCCAGCTGCGTGAAGGCGAGAGGCTGCCCGACCTGCTAGGGCATGGCAGTGCAGTACTTGCAGGCCTGCGACGCGAAGCTGGCCCCGTGCCGTTGCTGGTGGCGCAGGTGTTCAGCGATCAGGCCAGCACCAGTGCCTTGCAGGTGGCGGCCGCACTGCTGTGGCTGGTGGAGTCGGGGGCAACGCTGGTCAACCTCAGCCTCGGCTTGCAGCAGGACCGGCCTGTACTGCACCAGGCTTGCGCTGAGGCGTTGGCTGCGGGTGTGCTGTTGTGTGCATCCAGCCCGGCACAGGGTGGGCCGGTGTACCCGGCCAGCTACCCCGGGGTGCTCCGGGTTACCGGTGATGCCCGTTGCGCGCCCGGCCAGTGGTCCTGGCTTGGCACCCGGCAGGCGGACTTTGGCGGTTACGTCGGGGCTGGTAGCAGGGCAGGCGCGAGTTTGGGCTGTGCAGCCTTGAGCGGCAGGATCGCGGCGCTGATGCGTGAGGAGCCGGGTATGAACTGTCAGCGGGTGCACGACTGGTTGCGCAGCAATGCCGCATTCACCGGCCCGGAGCGACGAGGTGCCAGCCATGACTGAATCGCGCATTGTGGTACTGGGCGCCGGCCCTGCGGGGGCCGCCACGGCCATCGGCTTGCGGCGCCTGGGCTATGCGGTCACTGTGGTGTCGCAGTGGCGCCGGTTCGCCGCGGTCGAAGGTGTTTCTTTGCGGGTGTTGGAGGGCTTGCGCCACGCAGGCCTGGGCGGCGCCTTGAGCCAGGCAGCCATGCCGGCCACCCGGCAGGTGCACTGGAACGGCCAGCACCTGCAAATGAACCAGGAATTTTTGCTGGATCGGCAACGGTTTGACCGGGCGCTGCGCGACGACCTTCAGCGTGCAGGTGTAAGCGTGGTTGAGGGGCGGGTGCGCGAGGTCACGCATGAGGGCAATCATCAAGTCCGTCTGGATGATGGGCAAGTCCTGATCGCTGATTTTCTCGTCGAGGCTCGAGGGCGCCAGGCACCGCTGGCTGCGGACCGCCTGCGCGGGCCGGAAACGGTCAGCCTGCTCAACGTCTGGCAGGGTAGCCCTAGGGCGCCTGCGTCGGCAGTGGAAAGCCTGGAGGATGGCTGGGCCTGGATGGCCCGCCTGGAAGATGGCCGCTGCTACTGGCAAGCCACCCTGGACGCCGGTGGGCTGCCGGGCAAGCTCGGATTGGCAGATTACTGCGCGGCGCGGCGTGCCAGCAGCACGCTGGTGGCCGAGCTGTTCGATGAGAGGGCGCGGGTGCCAGTACAGGTGCATGCGCGCAGCAGTACGGCGATTTTGGCGGGCGAATGTGTCGGGCAGGACTGGATACGGGTGGGTGATGCGGCGATGGCGGTTGACCCGCTGTCGGGCAATGGGATCTTCCAGTCGCTGTCTTCTGCGTTACAAGCACCGGTGGTAATCAATACGTTGCTGCGCAGGCCTGAACGGGCCGAGTTGGCGTGCCAGTTTCACCAGCAGCGGGTCGAGCAGCTGTTCTTGCGCTTTGCCCGTATCGGGCGGGATTTCTACGGGCAGGAGCAGGAGCGGGCGGGGCACTCGTTCTGGGCCAGGCGCCAAAGCTGGCCGGATGCGCAGCCACTGCATCAGGCGGCTGACCGGCAGGCCGTACGGGTTGAGCGGCGGCCGGTGCTGCGGGACGGTCTGGTGGAGGCGGCCGAGGTGGTGGTAACGCCGGATCAGCCGTTGGGGGTGTGGCATTTGCAGGGCGTGGAGTTGGCGCCTGTACTGCGGGAAATACGTAGTGGCCGGCCTGTTGAGGCCGTGTTGTCGGGGCTTGCGGGTGAACAGCAGAGGATGGTGCGGCGGTGGCTGATGGAGCAGGGCCTGGCTTGAGATTGCCGGGGCTGCAAAGCAGCCCCAGAATCTTGAATCAGAAGAAGGTCCCGACTACTAGTTGCATATAGGTCCCGGTGTCCGTCCCACCCAGCTGCGTACCGCCATTGGCCGCACTGCGCTCAGGCTTGTAGAACCCCACCAGCGGGCTGATCAGGAGATGGTCGTTGACCATCCATTCGACATACAGGTCCAGCTCCCGCCCGCCGAGGTTGCCCTGGTCGGTGTCCAGCGTATCGAAGTCGAAGTACAGCGCGCCGACGGTCAGGTTGTCCCGTGGCTTGCCTTTCAGCGCCACGTGGTGCACCTGGCTGTTCTTGTTGAACGGCCCGGCATAGTTGGCTGCCACCTCACCCTGGAACCAGGTGCCATAGCCCCGGCTCAGGCCGTAGAACAGTGGGTCGAAGCCTTCCGAGAAGTGGCTGTAGCGGTAGGTGGCGGTGGGGGTCCATGGTAGCTCGGAGAAGGTCCAGTTGCCCTCCAGGTACCAGGCATTCTCGCGCCCGCCGGTCTTGTCCTGGGTCACGTATTCGCCCGCCAGCTCCAGGTCTTTCACGCCCAGGTTGCCGCGGCCGCGCAGGCTGGCGGTGTCCATGCCGTCGCGGTGTTGCAGGCCCATGATCTGCGCGTAACGCTGGTCCACGTCCAGGCCGCGGATCCAGCTCAAACCCACCGTGCCGGCAGCGGTGACGTGTTCCAGGTTGGCTACCGCAAGGGAGGTGTCGGCCTGGTAATGGTTATCGGACTTCAGCCACATCAGGTCGCCGCGCCAACCCTGTTTGCCGCCCAGGCGCAGCACGGCGGTGCGGTCGAAGGCTTTGCGTGCGGCCAGGTAGTAGGCACCACCGCGGTCGAAGTTGGCGCCCAGGTCGGCCTTGCCCAGGTTCACCGGGTCGCCCTGGATCAGGAAGCCGTCACCCAATGTCACCACCTGGCGGCCACCGGAGATGTCTACCCCGTCTTCGCCCAGGGCCGGGAACAGGTTGGCCGAGCGCCAGCCCAGGTACAGGTCTTCGATGGCGGTGCGGCGCTCATCGCCCAAGGTCAGGCCGGCGGCGTCGCCATCGCCCCAGGTGGCGGAACTTAGCAGGTTGAAGGCGCCGTAGAGGGTGCCGCTATCGGCCAAAGCCTGGCTGGCGCTGAGGCCGTACTTGACGTAACCCTCTTGCCAGGCGGTGCTGCCTGGTTGGCGGTTGCCGGCCTGATTGAAGCTTTCGTCGCTGTGGAAGGCGCCGAACAGGGCTTCGAGGTCGGCGTTGAGGGTGGTGCCGTTCTGGTTGTACAGCGCGTGGGCCTGGCTGGCGGGTGCGGCGAGCAGCAGGGCCAAC
>NZ_JBNRIK010000003.1:163954-178020 GCF_053557975.1 Pseudomonas sp. XP2 | reverse complement strand
GCCTCTTCGCAGCACAAGGCTGCGCCTACAGGGACCGGGTGCGCTTGTAGGCGCAGCCTTGTGCTGCGAAGAGGCCGGTACAAGCAGAAGATCAGAGCTTGATCAACACCGACTTCAGCTCGGTGTAGTGCTCGATGGCCGCAGCACCCATCTCACGACCCACGCCAGACAGCTTGTAGCCACCAAACGGCAGCGCCGGGTCCAGCGCGCTGTGGCAGTTGACCCACACTGACCCCGACTTGATACGCGGGATCATGCGGTGCACAGCAGCCAGGTCGTTGGACCAGATGCTCGCACCCAGGCCGTAGGGGTTGTCGTTGGCCATGCCGATCACTTGGTCGATATCGTCGAATGGCATCGCTACCAGCACAGGCCCGAAGATTTCTTCCTGCACCAGGCGGTGGCGCTGGTCGACATCGACGATCACTGTTGGTTTGACGAAGTAGCCCGGCCCAAAGCCTTCGCCGCCACAGGCAATGGTCGCACCCAGCTCGCGACCAAGTTCGATATAGCCAGTGACGCGGTCCTGCTGCTTGGCCGAAATCAACGGCCCCATCTGCACGGCCGGGTCCAGCCCGTTGCCCAGCTTCATGCCGTTGGCGATGCCGGCGATGTCGGCCACCACGTTGTCAAAGTGCTTGCGGTGCACGTACAGCCGCGAACCCGCGCAGCACACCTGGCCCTGGTTGAAGAAGATCGCCGTGGCAGCGCCGGCAGCGGCTTCCTGCAGGTTGGCGTCCGGCATCACGATGGTCGGCGACTTGCCGCCCAGCTCCAGGGTGACGCGGGTCATGTTGTCCATGGCCGCCTTGCCGATCAGCTTGCCGACCTCGGTAGAGCCGGTGAAGGTCAGCTTGTCTACGCCGGGATGGCGGCTGAGGGCTGCGCCGGCATTCAGGCCGGTGCCGGTGACCACGTTGAATACGCCTGCCGGGTAGCCGGCTTCGTCTACCAGTTCCGCCAGCTTCAGCACACTCAGTGGGGTTTCGTCTGCGGGCTTTAGCACGAGGGTACAGCCGGTGGCCAGGGCCGGACCAAGCTTCCAGCAGGCCAGCAGCAGCGGGAAGTTCCAGGCGACGATGGCACCGACCACGCCGACCGCCTCACGGCGCACGAAGCCGTGGAACTGGTCGTTAGGCATCAGCGGCATGGAGGCTTCGACGGTGCTACCCTCGATCTTGGTAGCCCAGCCGGCCATGTAGCGCAGAAAGTCGATGGCCAGTTGCACGTCCATCACCTGCGCTACCGCGGCGCTCTTGCCGTTGTTCAGGCATTCCAGTTCGGCCAGCTGGCGAGCGTCGCGCTCCATCAGGTCGGCCAGGCGCCACAGCAGGTTCTGACGCTCGCGTGGGCGCAGGCGGCTCCACGGCGAATCGTCGAAGGCCAAGCGTGCCGCGCGCACGGCGCGGTCGACATCCTCGGCGTCGGCGGCGGGCACTTCACCCAGCACTTCGCCGGTGGCCGGGTTGCGGAACGACAGGGTGCGACCGCTGGCGGCATCCTGCCAGTCGGCGCCGATGCGCATCTTCAGTTTGCGTTCGAGAAAGGCGCGGGTGGCGGGCAGGATGGGCAGTTCACAAAGCATGGGGCTGTGCCTCTTGTCATTGGGTGTGAAGGGCACTGGCGCAATGGGCGTGCCAAGGTGGGCAGATGCCAGCAAGGCATTGAGTTGACTGGGTTTTGCCGTGATGCAAGGCTCGGATTGCAGGCGTGCGCTGTTGCACATTGAGACGGTGTGAGACCGTGGTGAAACAGTGGTTTCAAGGGCCAATCGCCGGCAAGCCAGCGCCTGCAGGTACAGCGCAGGTCTTCAAGGCAATGGTTAACCTGTGGGAGCGGGCATGCCCGCGAAGGCCTGCATGGCAGGCCCCTGTCTCAGGATGAAACACCCTGTCGCGAAATGGCACGCTGCAATTGGCCATCCTTGCTGCTGGCCAACCCCAGCAAACTGCCTAAGGGGTTGAAAGGCCACGCGTTTACTGCAACTGGCACAGTTCCTGTATCACCTCTGTCACATGCACACCTGCTGTACCAAAGCGTGCGAAAAACGATAAGAACAACAACCGTGGAGGTCTGACCTTGAAGACGACTCGACTCCGGCGGCATGCGGGCAAACTGGCGCTGGTCGCCGCCGCGCTGCTGAGCACCCAGGCCATGGCGGCCGAGCAGGGCCCGAGCCTGTTGCAGAACAAGTGCATGGGGTGCCATATCCCCGAAGGCAACGATACCTACAGCCGCATCAGCCACCAGCGTAAAACGCCAGAAGGCTGGCTGATGAGTATCGCCCGCATGCAGGTGATGCACGGCCTGCAGATCAGCGACGACGACCGTCGCACGCTGGTCAAGTACCTGGCCGACAAGCAGGGCCTGGCGCCCAGCGAAACCGATGGCGTGCGCTACGCCATGGAGCGCCGGCTGAACACGGTCGAGCATTTCGACACCCAGCTCAGCGAAACCTGTGGCCGTTGCCACTCTGGGGCTCGCGTCGCCTTGCAGCGCCGCCCGGCCAAGGAGTGGGAGCACCTGGTCAACTTCCACCTTGGCCAGTGGCCGTCCCTCGAATACCAGGCCCAGGCGCGGGACCGCGACTGGCTGCCGATTGCCTTGCAACAGGTGGTGCCGGAACTTGCCAAGCGCTACCCGCTGGACAACCCGGCCTGGGCTGAATGGCAGCAGGCAAAACCGAAGGCCGACGTGCTGCCGGGGAAGTGGGCGTTCAGCGGCCATATGCTGGCCAAGGGCGATGTGCGCGGTGTGATGAGCGTTTCGGCCGGGGGGGGCGACACCTTCAAGGTCGAGGTCAAAGGCGCCTATGCCGACGGTACACCTTTTAACGGTAGCGGCTCGGCGATCCTGTACAACGGCTATGAATGGCGCGGCAACGTCAAGGTTGGCGACACCCACCTGCGCCAGGTATTCGCGGCGCTGGATGGCGAAATGAAAGGCCGCATGTTCGAGGCCGAACACGACGAGCGTGGCCTGGACTTCACGGCTGCCAAGGAAGGCAAGACGCGGCTGCTGGCGGTGCAACCGGCCTTCATCAAGGCGGGTGGCGAAAGCGAGATCACCCTGGTGGGCAGCGGCCTGGAGGGCAAGCCTGACCTGGGTGCCGGGGTGGAAGTGACCGAAGTACTGGAGCAGACCCCGACCCTGGTACGGGTCAAGGCCCGCGCTGCAGCCGGCGCCAAGCCTGGCCAGCGCGAGGTTGCGGTGGGGGCGCTCAAGGGCGTGAGCCTGGCGGTGTACGACAAGGTCGAGGAAGTGAAAGTCGTGCCGGCGTTCTCCATTGCCCGCATCGGTGAAAACGGCGCTTCGGTGCCCAAGGTGCAGGGCCGCTTCGAGGCCGAAGCCTGGGGCAAGGACGCCAGTGGCCAGCCGTTGCGCATCGGCTATCTGCCGGCCACCTGGAAGGTCGAGCCATTCAATGAACGTGCGGTCGAGGACGAAGACGTCAAGTTCGCCGGGCAGATGCAGGCCGATGGCGTGTTCGTGCCAGGCGGCGCCGGCCCTAACCCAGAACGCAAGATGATGACCAACAACGCGGGCAACCTGAAGGTCATCGCCACGCTGGCCGACGGTGGCCAGACGGGCGAAGGGCACATGATCGTCACCGTTCAGCGCTGGAACAACCCACCGCTGCCGTAACGGCAGGGTGCAACGGTTTTCCAACGGATCGATTACCGGGAGGTCGCCATGGGCGCACTACTGAACCTGGTCGAACGCAACCTGCATGAAGTGCAGGTAGATGCCGACCGCATGCTGTTCCACATCCCCAGCAGTTCGCTGTTCACCGCCGACGCGGTGACCGGGGGCATCATCGACACCTTGCGCCAGCAAGGCTGTTCGGCCGAGGAGCTGATGCAGCGCCTGGGCCAGCAGTTTGCCGGCAACGATATCCAGGACACCCTGCGCGAGCTGATCGCCCTGGAGCTGGTCAGCGACGGCTCGCCGCTGACCGCGGAAATCGGCGTCAAGCGGGTCGAGCGCACCGCGCTGAATACCGTGGTGCTCAACGTCAACACTGGCTGCAACCTCAGCTGCACTTATTGCTACAAGGAAGACCTGGACAAGCCATCTGCCGGCAAGAAGATGAGCACCGCCACCGCCGAAGCTTCGGTGGAAATGCTGCTCAAGGAATCGCCTGACGAGGAGCGCTACAGCGTGGTGTTCTTCGGTGGCGAGCCCTTGTCCAACCGGCCACTGATCGAACACATGGTGGGCTACTGCGAGCGGCGTTTCGCCGAGGCGGGCAAGCAGGTGGAATTCATCATGACCACCAATGCCACGTTGCTGACCGAAGAGATCGTCGATTGGCTCAATGCCCATCGGTTCGGCCTGTCGATCAGCATCGACGGCCCCAAGACCGTGCACGACCGCAACCGCATCACGGTGGGCGGGCAGGGCACCTATGACGTCGTGCGGCGCAAGGCCGACATGCTGCTGTCGCGTTACAACAGTCGGCCGGTGGGGGCACGGGTGACCTTGACCCGCGGCATCACCGATATCGAGACGATCTGGAACCATCTGTTCAACGAAATGGGCTTTGCCGAAGTCGGCTTTGCCCCGGTCACTTCCGGCGACATGGCGGACTTCAACCTCACCGGCGAAGAACTGGTTGAGGTCTTCGCCAACATGAAGGCGCTGGGGCGCCGCTACCTGGACGCCGCGCTGGAACACCGCAATATCGGTTTTTCCAACCTGCACCAGCTGATCACCGACATCCACGAGGGCCACAAGAAGGCCCTGCCATGCGGTGCCGGACTGAAAATGCTGGCAGTGGACCATGAAGGCGAGCTGAACCTGTGCCACCGCTTCACCGGTTCCAGCCTGCCGACCTTCGGCAACGTGCACCAGGGCGTCAAGCAAGTGGAGCTGAACGACTTCCTGTCGCAGCGTCTGGACCGCAACAACACCGGCTGCGAAAGCTGCCGCATTCGCAACCTGTGCTCCGGCGGCTGCTACCACGAAAGCTACGCCCGCTACGGCGACCCGCAGCACCCGACTTACCACTACTGCGAACTGATGCGCGACTGGGTCGACTTCGGCATCGAAGTCTACAGCCGCATCATGGCCGCCAACCCGGCCTTCATCGACCGCTACATCACCCCGCGGAAGGCGCACTGACATGAAGCACTTGAAGCCCCTGAACAACAAGGCGCGCATCCTTGAACAGGCCGCTGCCGAAGACCGCATCGAAGAAGTCATGGCCATGAGTGCGGTGGCCGGCTGCACGGCCACCACCGACCCGGGTTGGGAAGTGGATGCCTTTGGTGGCGTGAGCTCGCTGTGCCAGCCGATGGAGGCCGACCTGTATGGTTGCTCCGACCCTTGCTGGTGGCCGGCCCAGGTGCCGGACATGATGAGCACCTACCAGGACTGGAACGCCCAGGCGACCAACTCGGCGGAAGACTGGCGCAACCTCGGCACTGTGTTCCCGAAAGACAAGTGACCGGCCCAACAAGAATGACAAGGGGAAACCGCATGAAAGCTGGACGCTGCGCGCAACTCGCGCTCACCCTCGCCGCCACGGCCTGCGCCGGGCTGGCTCAGGCTGACGACACCGGGCCTGCGCTGAAGGCTGGCCACGAATACATGATCGTGACCAACTACCCGAACAACCTGCATGTGGTCGATGTGGCCAGTGACACGGTGTACAAAAGCTGCCAGATGCCCGACAAGTTCGGCCCTGGCACCGCGATGATGGCGCCGGACAACCGAACCGCCTACGTGCTCAACAACCATTACGGCGACATCTACGGCATCGACCTGGACACCTGCAAGAATACCTTCCGGGCCAACCTGTCCAGCGTGGCGGGAGAAGTGGGCCGGTCGATGTACTCGTTTGCCATCAGCCCCGATGGCAAGGAGGTGTACGCCACGGTCAACCCGACCCAGATGCTGAATGACCACTACGTGGTCAAGCCGCCGCGGCTGGAGGTGTTCAGCACCACTGATGGGCTGCAGGCCAAGCCGGTGCGCACCTTCCCGATGCCGCGCCAGGTGTACCTGATGCGTGCCGCCGATGATGGCAGCCTGTTTGTCGCAGGGCCGGACATCTACAAGATGGATGTGAAAACCGGCAAGTACACGGTGGCCTTGCCGCTGCGCAACTGGAACCGCAAAGGCTACAGCGCCCCGGACGTGCTGTACTTCTGGCCGCACCAGAGCCCGCGTCACGAGTTCACCATGCTGTACACCATTGCCAGGTTCAAGGACGACAAACAGGACCCGGCCACGGCCGAGCCGCTGTATGGCTACCTGAGTGTCGACCTGAAGACCGGCAAGAGCCACACCCAGGAATTTGCCGACCTGACCGAGCTGTACTTCACCGGCCTGCGTTCGCCCAAGGACCCGAACCAGATCTACGGCGTGCTCAACCGCCTGGCCAAGTACGACATCAAGCAGCGCAAGCTGATCAAGGCGGCTAACCTTGAGCACACTTACTACTGCGTCACCTTCGACAAGAAGGGCGACAAGCTGTACCTGGGCGGCACCTTCAATGACCTGGCGGTGTTCAACCCGGATACGCTGGAAAAGGTGAAGAACATCAAATTGCCGGGTGGCGACATGTCCACCACTACGCCACAGGTGTTCATCCGCTAGAGCCAGGGTGGATTTACTGGCCGCTTCGCAGCACAAGGCTGCTCCTACAGGAGATCGCGTACCCTTGTAGGAGCAGCCTTGTGCTGCGAAGAGGCCGGCCCAGCCCCCACAATAACAACAAGAGAGTGCCCATGCCCCAGCCAAGCTACTCCCAGGGCAATCCAGACAAAGCCCTGCTTACCCAATGCATTGGCGATGCCTTCGACGCCACCGTCGCCCGCTTTCCCGACCGCGAGGCGCTGGTGGTGCGCCACCAGGCCCTGCGCTACACCTGGCAGCAACTGGCCGAGGCCGTCGACCAGCACGCCCGCGCGCTGATGGCACTGGGCGTGCAACCCGGTGACCGGCTGGGTATCTGGGCACCCAACTGCGCCGAGTGGTGCATCACCCAGTTCGCCAGCGCCAAGGTCGGCGCGATCCTGGTCAACATCAACCCGGCCTATCGCTCCAGCGAACTGGACTACGCCCTCGGCCAGGCCGGCTGCCGCTGGGTGATCTGTGCCGACGCGTTCAAGACTTCCGATTACCATGCGATGCTGCAGGGCCTGGTCCCTGGCCTGGCCAGCAGCCAACCGGGCGCGCTGACCTGCGAGCGCTTCCCCGAGTTGCGCGGCGTGGTCAGCCTGGCTGCCTCGCCACCACCGGGCTTTCTGGCTTGGCACGCCTTGCAGGCGCGTGCCGAGTCCGTCAGCTGCCAGGCCTTGGTCGAACGCCAGGCGCAGCTGCGTTGCGACGATCCGATCAATATCCAGTACACCTCGGGCACAACCGGTTTTCCCAAGGGCGCCACGCTTAGCCACAGCAATATCCTCAACAACGGCTACATGGTTGGTGAAAGCCTGGGCCTGACCGAGCACGACAGGCTGGTGGTGCCGGTGCCGCTGTATCACTGTTTCGGCATGGTCATGGCCAACCTTGGCTGCATGACCCACGGCAGCACCCTGATCTACCCCAGCGATGCCTTCGACCCGCTGGCCACGCTGCGTGCGGTGGCCGAGGAAAAGGCTACCGCGTTGTATGGCGTGCCGACCATGTTCATTGCCGAGCTGGACCACCCGCAACGCAGGGAGTTCGACCTGTCGAGCCTGCGCACCGGGATCATGGCCGGCGCCACCTGCCCGATCGAGGTGATGCGCCGGGTGATCGGCGAAATGCACATGGCCGAGGTGCAGATTGCTTATGGCATGACCGAGACCAGCCCGGTGTCGCTGCAGACCGGGCCCGACGATGACCTGGAACGCCGGGTGACCAGTGTCGGCCGTACGCAGCCACGGCTGGAGAACAAAGTGCTGGACGCCGACGGCAATACCGTACCGCGTGGGGAGATAGGCGAACTGTGCACCCGCGGCTACAGCGTAATGCTTGGCTACTGGAACAACCCCAAGGCCACGGCCGAGAGCATCGATGAAGACGGCTGGATGCACACCGGCGACCTGGCGGTAATGGATGAACAGGGCTATGTGCGTATCGTGGGGCGCAGCAAGGACATGATCATTCGCGGCGGTGAGAACATCTACCCGCGCGAGCTGGAGGAGTTCTTCTTCACCCACCCGGCGGTGGCGGATGTGCAAGTGATTGGCGTGCCGTGCAGCAAGTACGGCGAAGAGATCGTGGCCTGGGTGCGCCTGCACCCGGGGCATACCGCCAGTGAAGACGCGCTGCGTGAGTGGGCGAGGGCGCGGATTGCGCACTTCAAGGTGCCTCGGTACTTCCGCTTTGTCGACGAGTTCCCGATGACGGTGACCGGCAAGGTGCAGAAGTTCAGGATGCGCGAGATCAGTGTCGAGGAGTTGTCCTCCCGATAACCATCACCCCTCAGCTACGCGGACCTTTGTAGGAGCGGCCTTGTGCCGCGAAAGGGCCGCACAGCGGCCCCGGCAATTTTTGCATCACAGCTGAAAACCTGGGGCCGCTTCGCAGCCCTTTCGCGACACAAGGCCGCTCAATGACCGCGCCATGTGCTTAGCCTTGCAATAGTTCCGGGCTGTTGAAGTTGCTCAACCGGCGATCATCATCGGCACACTCCAACCCCTGCACCGCCTCGCGCAGCAAGGCCTTCTGCAAACTCCGCTCTCCCGTCGCCCAGGCCTGCTCCAGCATTGGCAGTATTCGCCGTGGCAGCACGCTGAACATCGGCTGCCAATACCCGCCCTGGCGCACCATTGCCGCACTGTCACTGGCCACCGCCAGCCTTAGCAGGTCCTCGATCAGTTCGCGGTCAACCCGCGGTGCATCGCAGGCCAGCAGCACCACCCACTCATGCCGAGCCACCTTGAGCCCGGCAATCACCCCTGCCAGCGGCCCAGGGAAGTCGGCTTCTGCATCGCCCACCAACTGGTCTGCATATGCCCGGTAAGCTGGCTGGTTGCGGTTACAGGAAATTACCAGGTCGTCGCTCAGCGGCCGCACCACACGATGAACGTGCGCAATCAGTGGTTCGCCTTGCCAGTAGACCAGGCCCTTGTCACGCCCGCCCATGCGCTGTCCGCGGCCGCCGGCGAGGATCAGGGCTGAACTGGGGGGCAAGGCGTTGGTCATGATTTCAACTCTAGGCAATGGGAGAAAGTAACCCTCCCACGGCCTGCAACAGTTGTCCAGAACGCCTTCGCCCGGGTTGAACCGACCTGACATTTTTGCCAGTTGTGCCGATCACGATCTCGTCCTTCAATAAGGCTGCAAGCCTGGTATCGCGATGGTGCCGAGAATTTTAATGAGGAGAGACACTTGAACAAATCGCAACTGGTAGCAGACGTGGCGCAACGCGCCGACTTGAACAAGGCAACCGCACAAAAAGTGGTTGACGCGTTTATCGATGCAGTCAAGGTATCACTCAGTGAGGGCAATGAGGTGGCCCTGGTGGGCTTTGGGACCTTTAAAACCGAGCAAACAAAAGCGCGAGCCGGGCGTAATCCGCAAACTGGCAAGCCGATGCAGATTGCTGCAGCGACCAAGGCCAAGTTCGTCCCCGGCAAAAGCTTGAAGGATACCGTCAATTTCAGCGAGTAACCCGATCAGAAGGCCAAGCCGCGCAAGTGAGGGAAAGGGGGCGGGGCCCCCTTGCTCATGGCATTCAATGCCCGCTGGGCAGAGTCTCGCTAGCGGGTTCGGCTGTGCCCCTGCCCGCAAGGCGCATCACCACCACGAAGAACACCGGCACGAACACCACCGCCAACGTGGCGCTCAGCATGCCGCCAATCACCCCGGTACCAATGGCTTGCTGGCTGGCCGAACTGGCGCCGCTGGCGATGGCGAGGGGTACCACGCCGAGGATGAACGCCAGCGAGGTCATCACGATCGGCCGCAGGCGCAGGCGGGCGGCCTGCACGGCGGCGTCTGCGGCGTCCATGCCCTGGTCGACCAGGTGCTTGGCGAACTCGATGATCAAGATGGCGTTCTTTGCCGACAGGCCGATCAGGGTAATCAGGCCAACCTTGAAGAACACGTCGTTGGGCATGCCGCGCAGGGTCACGGCCAGCACTGCACCGAGCATGCCGAGCGGTACCACCAGTAGCACGGCAGTCGGGATCGACCAGCTTTCGTACAGCGCTGCCAGGCACAGGAACACGATCAGTAACGACAATGCCATCAGCATCGGTGCCTGGCTGCCGGACAAGCGCTCTTGCAGCGACAGGCCGGTCCACTCCAGGCCGGCGCCGGGCGGCAGCTGAGCCACCAGGCGTTCGATTTCGGCCATGGCTTCGCCCGAACTGTGGCCGGCTGCCGGCTCACCGGAGATCGACACCGCCGGGTAGCCGTTGTAACGGGTCAACTGCACCGGGCCGCTGACCCACCTGGCCTGCACGAATGCGCCCAGTGGCACCATCTTGCCGCTGTTGTTGCGCACGTGGATTTTCAGCAAATCTTCGACCTGGCTGCGCTGGTCGCCCTCGGCCTGCACCACCACCCGCTGCATGCGGCCTTGGTTGGGGAAGTCGTTGACGTAGCTGGAGCCCACCGCCACGTCCAGCACCGAGCCGATATCGGCAAACGACACCCCCAGGGCATTGGCCTGGCGGCGGTCGATTTCCAGCTGCACTTGCGGGCTTTCGGCCAGCGACGCTTCGCGCACGTTGGTCAGTACCTTGCTGTTGCCCGCATTGGCCAGCAGCGTGTCGCGGGCAGCCATCAGCGCAGCGTGGCCCATACCGCCACGGTCCTGCAGGCGGAACTCGAAGCCGGTCGACTCGCCCAGGCCGTCGATAGGCGGCGGCAGGACCGAAAACGCCACGGCGTCCTTGAGCTGGGAGAAGGCCGCGCTGGCACGGTCGGCAATCGACTGGGCGCTGTCGTCGGCACCGCGCTCGGACCAGTCTTTGAGGGTTGTGAAGGTCAGTGCCGCGTTTTGCCCGCTACCGGAGAAGCTGAAGCCGAGGATCACGGTGGTGTTGCCTACGCCGGGTTCTTCGGCGTTGTGTGCCTCGATTTGCGCAGCCACCTGTTCAGTGCGCATGCGGCTGGCCCCTGGTGGCAGCTGGATGTCGGTGATGGTGTAGCCCTGGTCTTCGGTGGGCAAGAACGCCGTGGGCAACTGGCTGAAGCCATAGCCCAGCACCGCCAGTAGTACCGCGTACAGCAGCAGGTAGCGGCCGCTGCGCTTGAGCGCCTGTACCACCCAGCGCTGATAGCCGTTGCTCAGGTTTTCAAAACGGCGGTTGAACCAGCCGAAGAAGCCCTTGCGTTCATGGTGCTCACCCTTGGCCACCGGTTTAAGCAGCGTGGCGCACAACGCCGGGGTGAGGCTGAGGGCCAGGAATGCCGAGAACAGGATCGACACCGCCATCGACAGCGAGAACTGCTGGTAGATCACCCCCACCGAGCCTTGCATGAAGGCCATTGGCAGGAACACCGCCACCAGCACCAGGGTGATGCCGACGATCGCTCCGCTGATCTGGCCCATGGCCTTGCGGGTGGCTTCTTTGGGCGGCAGGCCTTCCTCGGCCATGATGCGCTCGACGTTTTCCACCACCACGATGGCATCGTCGACCAGAATGCCGATGGCCAGCACCATGCCGAACAGGGTCAGCACGTTGACCGAGAAGCCCATGGCCAGCATGACCGCGAAGGTGCCCATCAGCGCCACCGGCACCACCAGGGTGGGGATCAGGGTGTAGCGCAGGTTCTGCAGGAACAGGAACATCACCGCGAACACCAGCAACATGGCTTCGAACAGGGTGGTAATGACCTGCTCGATCGACACCTTGACGAACGGCGAGGTGTCATAAGGGATGTCGTACTTGACGCCTTCCGGGAAGTAACGCGCCAGGTCCTGCATTTTCGCCCGCACCAGGGTGGCGGTTTCCATGGCGTTGGCACCCGGCGAGAGCTGCACGCTGAACGCAGTGGCCGGCTTGCCGTTCAGCCGTGTGCCGTACTGGTATTCCTGAGCGCCGATCTCGACCCGGGCGACATCACCGACGGTGACCGTGGAGCCATCCAGGTTGGCGCGCAGGACAATGGCGGCAAATTCTTCGGGGGTGCTCAGCTGGCCCTTGACCACCACGTTGGCGGTAATTTCCTGGGTGTCGCGGCTGGGCAGGTCGCCGATACTGCCAGGCGCCACCTGGGCGTTCTGCGCCGCGATGGCCTCGGCCACGTCGTTGGGCGTGAGGTTGAAGCCGATCAGCTTGCCGGGGTCGATCCAGATGCGCATGGCGCGCTCCGAGCCGTACAGCTGGGCTTTGCCCACGCCCTTGAGGCGGCGGATTTCGTCCATCACGTTGCGCGCCAGAATATCCGACAGTGCGGTCTCGTCGAGCTTGCCGTCTTCGGAGGTGAGGGTGCCCAGCAGCAGGAAACCGGTGGACACTTTCTCCACCTGCAGGCCCTGTTGGGTGACCGGCCGCGGCAGGCGCGACTCGACCACCTTCAGGCGGTTCTGCACGTCGACCTGGGCCAGGTCCGGGTGGGTACCCGGGGCGAAGGTGGCGGTGATGGTGGCGCTGCCCAGGCTGCTTTGCGATTCGAAGTACAGCAGGTTGTCGGCGCCGTTGAGTTCCTGCTCGATCAGGCTCACCACGCTTTCGTCCATGGTCGCCGCAGAAGCGCCCGGGTACACGGCGTAGATTTCCACCTGCGGCGGCGCCACGTTGGGGTACTGGGCCACGGGCAGCTGCGGAATGGCCAGCGCCCCGGCCAGCAGAATGAACAGCGCGACCACCCAGGCGAATACCGGGCGGTCGATGAAGAATTGCGGCATGAATCAGGCCCTCACTGGCCGGTATGCTGAGCGATGGGTGCTACGCCGGGGGGTGTTTCAACCTGCACGTGGTCACCGGCCTTGACATGCTGCAGGCCCTCGACCACCACCCGCTCGCCAGCGGCCAGGCCCTCGCTGACAATCCAGCGGTCGCCTTGGGCGCTGCCGAGCACTACCTGGCGGTCGCTGACCCGGGCCTGCTGGTCGACCACCAGCACTTTGGGGACACCGGCGCTGTCGCGCAGGATGGCGCGCTGCGGTACGCTCAGGCCCTTGGGTTGCACCGCCTGTTCCAGGCGCACGCGCACGTAGCTGCCGGGCAGCAGGTCGAGGTCCGGGTTGGGGAACTCGCTGCGCAGGGTAATCTGGTTGGTCGTGGGATCGACGCTGATGTCGGAGAACAGCAGCTTGCCTGGCAGCGGATAGGCGCTGCCGTCGTCCTGGATCAGCGTGGCGCGGGCCTGGCCGTCGCCCACCTGCTGCAATTCGCCTGCGCGCAAGGCGCGGCGCAGGGCATTGAGCTCGCGGGTAGACTGGGTGACGTCGGCATGGATCGGGTCCAACTGCTGGATGGTCGCCAGCGGGGTGGTCTCGTTCTGGCCGACCAGTGCGCCTTCAGTGACCTGGGCACGGCCGATGCGGCCAGAAATGGGCGCTGTCACGGTGGCGTAGCCAAGGTTCAGGCGGGCACGCTCCAGGGCCGCCTTGGCGGCGGCCACTTCGGCGTCGGCTTGCAGGAAGCTGGCCTGGGAGTTGTCGTATTCCTGGCGGCTGACGGCCTTGTCGTCGACCAGCTCGCGGTAGCGCTGCTCCTGCAGACGTGCCTGGTACAGGGTGGCCTTGGCCTTGGCCAGGGTGGCGCGGGCGCTGTCATGGTCGGCCTTGAACGGCGCCGGGTCGATCAGGAACAGTACATCGCCCTGCTTGACGTCACTGCCTTCACGATACACCCGCTTGAGTACCACACCCGCGACACGCGCGCGCACTTCGGCGGTGCGCGGCGCCAGGATGCGGCCGCTGAGTTCGCTGCTGATGGCCAGTGGCTGCAGTTGCAGGGTTTCTACCCGCACTTGCGGGGTGGGGGCTTGCTCGTCTTGCTCGGCGCTGTCGCCACAGCCGGCCAGGGACAGGCCCAGAAACGCCATGAGCGCCACAGGGCGCAGGCGTGGGGGGAGGGTAGTAGGCATACGGATCTTCCGATGATGACCGGGGCAATGGTACGGCAGGTGTAGCCCGTGCGGCTGTTAATACCTGTAGGGCGAGTGTG
>NZ_JBNRIK010000003.1:128117-163784 GCF_053557975.1 Pseudomonas sp. XP2 | reverse complement strand
GGGCAAGCCCGCGAAGAGACCAGTGAGGTCTACCACAACCTAGATCCCAAGCACCTATGCCGAATATTTTCCTGGTCGAAGACGACAGCGCCCTGTCCGAGCTGATCGCCAGCTACCTGCAACGCAACGACTTCCATGTCCAGGTGATCGCCCGGGGCGACCATGTGCTGGACGAATATCGTCGGCAAAAGCCCGACCTGGTCATCCTCGACCTGATGCTGCCGGGTATCGATGGTTTGCAACTGTGCCGCCTGCTGCGCCAGGAGTCGCAGAACCTGCCGATCCTGATGCTCACCGCCCGCGACGACAGCCATGATCAGGTACTGGGCCTGGAAATGGGCGCCGACGACTATGTGACCAAACCCTGCGAGCCGCGCGTGCTGCTGGCCCGCGTGCGCACGCTGCTGCGGCGCAGCAGCGTCAACGAGCCGCGGCTGGATAACGACCTGATCCTGATTGGAGGCCTGCGCATCGACCTGGCCGAGCGCACGGTCAGCTGGCGCGGCGAAGAGGTGGAGTTGTCCAGCGGCGAATACAACCTGCTGGTGGTACTGGCGCGCAATGCCGGAGAAGTGCTGAATCGCGACCGCATCTTGCAGCAGCTGCGCGGTATCGAGTTCAACGGCACTGACCGTTCGGTAGACGTGGCCATTTCCAAGCTGCGGCGCAAGTTTGACGATAACGCCGGCGAAGCGCGCAAGATCAAGACTGTGTGGGGCAAGGGCTACCTGTTCAGCCGCGTCGAGTGGGAGTGCTGACCGGCCATGCTCAAGATCCTGGTGCGGTTGTACCTGGTGATCATTGTCGCCTACGCCGGTGCGCTGCTGCTCATTCCTGACACCATCGTCGGCCTGTTCCAGGAGCGCTTCATGGCCTACAACCTGGACCAGGCCAAAGGCGTGCAATCGTTGATCGTGCGCCAGTTCCACCAGGCCCCGCGCGAGCAGTGGCCGGCCGTGGAGCAGGACCTGGCCAGTGCGTTCGCCCCGCTGGAAGTGAAGCTGCTGCGCATGGACCAGGCCGAACTGAGCGCGGATGAGCAGGCGCGCCTGGAGCATGGCCAGTACGCCGTGCGCATTGCCGAGTGGGGCTACTACGAAACGGTGCTGGCACCGCTGGACAAGCAGTGGCTGGTGCGCCTGCATGCACCGCCAGACCCGCTGGACATCAATGTGTTGTCGTGGGGCGTGACCGTGCTGATCGGTGCGGCCATGCTGGGCTGCCTGCTGTTATGGGTGTGGCCGCACTGGCGCGACCTTGAGCGCCTGAAGGAAACCGCCCGGCGCCTGGGCCAGGGGCAGATGGCCGAGCGCACACACATTTCGCCGCATTCCAACATTGGTGAGTTGGCCGGGGTGTTCGACACCATGGCCAGTGACCTGGAGCGCCATGTCAACCAGCAGCGCGAGTTGCTCAATGCGGTGTCCCATGAGCTGCGCACGCCGCTGACCCGCCTGGACTTCGGCCTGGTGCTGCTGTTCGACGAAGTGCCGCCGGCCAGCCGCAAGCGCCTGCTGGAACTGGTGGGGCATGTGCGTGAGCTGGATGAGCTGGTGCTGGAGCTGCTGTCCTACAGCCGCCTGTATAACGCCGACCAGGCCCGCGAGCGGGTCGAAGTGTCGTTGCTGGAACTGGTCGACAGCGTACTCGGCGGTTTTGCCGAAGAGCTTGATGGCCGAGGTATCCAGTGGGAAGTACGGGCCGAGGGCAATTTGCCCCGGTTTGTGCTGGACCCACGGCTGACGGCGCGGGCGGTGCAGAACCTGGTGCGCAATGCCATGCGCTATTGCGACGAAAGCCTGTTGTTGCGCTTGCGGCTGGAGGACGATGGCGCCTGTTTGCTCACGGTTGAAGATGACGGGATCGGCATACCGGTGGAGGAGCGGGAGCGGATTTTCCAGCCGTTCTACCGGCTGGACCGCAGCCGCGACCGCAACACCGGCGGGTTTGGCCTGGGGCTGGCGATCAGCCGGCGAGCGATCGAAGGCCAGGGCGGCACCTTGACGGTAGCGCAGTCGGTGCTGGGCGGGGCGCAGTTCAGGATTCGCTTGCCTGCGGGGTGATGGGTGGCTGTACCGGCCTCTTCGCGGGTAAACCCGCTCCCACAGGTACGCCACAGCGTTCAAAATCTGTGCGGTCCCTGTGGGAGCGGGTTCACCCGCGAAGAGGCCGGGCCTGCTAACCCTGTTCCGCCAACTGTGTAGTCCACAGCACGACTCGGTCTTTGCCGCTGTGCTTGGCTTCATACAATGCCTGGTCGGCGCGGACCAGCGCTGTGGTCAGGCTGTCGCTCCGGTCCACCCGGGCCAGGCCTATGCTGATGGTTACCGGATGCTCGCCCTTGTCCTCGCGCACCCGTTGGCACAGCGCCGCCACCTGCTGCTCGGCACCCTGCTGGTCCAGCCCTTGCAGGAAGATCGCGAACTCTTCACCGCCCAGTCGGGCAAATGCATGACCGGCCATGCTCGCCTTGATATGCAGGGCCACGCGTTTGAGTACCTCGTCGCCGACGTCATGACCGAAGAGGTCATTGACCCGCTTGAAGTTGTCGATATCGATCATCGCCAGGTATTGCCCGGACGAGGCCATGCGCAGCTGACGGTCGGCCTGGGCCATGAACGACCGGCGGTTGGGAATGTCGGTCAGGGCGTCTATGTAGGCCTGCTCCAGCAGCACCTTGGACAGGTAGAAGTTGTGCAGCTTGGCTTTGCGGATTTGCAGGTAGCTGTAGCTGACCAGGCCGCTGAGAAACACTGCGTAGCTGATCAACATGGCGCCTTCGACCGCGTCCGGCTCCATGCGGGTGTGGTAGAACGGGCTGAGCATCACCCAGGTGATGGCCATGGCGCAGAAAAATGACCAGCGCCGCACCGGCAGCACCGACATGGCATACAACACGGTGGAGACCCCGAGGATCAGCCACACCGGGCGCAGGGCCACCGGGAGGCCTTCGATCACCAGGCGCATGCCCAGGGTGATGACGGTGATGAACAGCAGGTTAAGTACATCAAAGTGGTGGCTGCGGTGTGTGAAACGCAGCACCACGGTCAGGCTGCCGAGCAAGGCAATGAACACGCATGACAGCCAGGTGAAACCTTGGCCACCGAGGAAGCTGACGATAAGGTCGAAGACCAGCCAGATCAGGAGACTGATGCAGAACACCAACAGGCAGAACGGGCGCATGGACTCGAATTCGTGCTGGCGGAACTCGGCGCGCAGGGCGGCGGGGGCGACCTGTTTGCGTACGTGTTCCTCGATGGTCTTGAGCATGGAGGAGCTCCTGGGGGTACTGCTTTGCCAGGGCTGGCCCTGGCGACTCAATTCTGTGGCAAAACACCCCGGGCCCAGGGCCGGTAGCGCAAGTCAAACACCGCCTCGAGATGGCACCCGCCAACCAGCGTCGGCTCGGCAGGCTCAGCCCTGAATGCCTGACCTGGCACACTCACCTGGCGAAACGCCTCGCGCACTACACCTATTCGGCACGGCAAGGCCTGTTCGTAACCCTGGCGCACCAACGGCGGTAATCGCCCGGTGCCGGCGCCATCCTGCCACCACACAGTCAAGCCCAGGCCTGCCAGTTGATCCAGCCAGGCGCCATTGACCCGGGGCGACAGCTTGCCTGCGCTGAAGGCACTGATGTGCAGAGGCTTGTCCAGTTGGCGGTTGAAGGCCTGTAACTGGCTGTACAGCGCTTCGCGACGCGCGGGGTCGCGAAAATGCTGGTCGTCCAGTTCCATGGGCAGGTACCAGCCCTCCACCGGCAATTGCCAGGCCTGACGCAGTTGCTGGTACTGGCTGAGTGAGCGCCCCAGCTGCGCTTTCCAATAGCTGTTCAGGCCCTCGCCGTCCAGCTCGTCCAGGCGTTTGTAGTAGGCGGGGTCCATGTAGAGGCCCAGCACCAACCGCAAGCCTTGTGCACGGGCGCTGCGCAGGCTGCTGGCCAGCCAGCCTTGGGCGCCGCCGAAGTCGCTGTCGCCATAGGCGCTCCATTGCACGATCAGGGTGTTGCCGCCCTGGGCCACGGTGGCATGCCACAGTTGTTGCCACTGGGCGGGGGTGACAGTGGCATCGCGGTTGAGCGGTTGGTAGAACAGGCGCTGATCGGCGGTGGCAGGCAGGCACACGGCAAACAGGCAGATGGCGAGGAGCGTACGCATCAGAAGGTCATCTCCGCACCGACCAGCACGCCGTTGGCGCGCTGGTAAAGGTTGCCGCCCAGCGACTGCTGGTACTCGGCACGCACTTTCAGTGAGCCACGGTAGGCGTTATAGCGATCGTCATCAAACCACCATTGCCAGCGCACGCCAACCCCGGCCCGGGCGTCCTGACGCCAGTCGTTGCTCGGGTCTTGGCTGGAAAACTCGACAAAGCCATAGGGCATGAGGGTTTGCGGGGAGCTGCCGGGTAGCTTCCAGGCGTGGCCTTGCTGGTAGCGTGACAGCCAGGCGTGGTCCCCGGCGCGGGTCCACCAGGCCGCGTCGAGGTAGAGGAAGCGCTCGTTCCAGTCGTCTTCATCCACACGCCAGTCATTGCGCCAGTTGCCCTGGTCGAGGAACGAGGCGGTGGCGCGTAGCAGCAGGTCGTTGCTCGATTCGGCATTGTGGCGCAGATCGCCCCAGTTGCCGCCGACCTTGGCCGGGCTCAGCAACTGGCCAAGGCTCAGGCCGCGGTAGTGCGCTTCGTCGATCTGCCGCTGGTGGTACAGCTCGGCGTACAGGTTGAGGTTGGCCTGGCCGAGCGGCTTGTAACGCAGGCCGACCCCGGTACCCATGCTTTGCGCATAGTCGGTGCGGCTCTGGCCACCGAACAGTACCCGGCCATACACCGATAGCGTGCTGCCGTTGCGGCTGGGTTCTTCGCCCAGGGCATGGTCCCACATGGCTAACTGCACGTTCTGCGATTGGGCACGGCGTGAGCTGCCGCTGCGCTGGCCGTTGTCGAGAAACTTGTCGTTGGTCGAGGTGCCGGCGGGTGACCAGGTGCTGGCCAGGGTGATGGTGTCACGCCGTGACAGGCTTTCGTGGGCACGGCGCTGGCGGTATTTGCGGGCTTCCAGGCTGCCGTATTCATCGTCACCGGCGACCAGGTTCTGCTCCACATCGAGGATGCGGCGCAGTTCGCGGCGGGCTGAGGCGCTGTCTTCAGCTTCGTCGTAGCGCAAGGCCAGGGTTTCGCCGAGGCGATAATCCTCGGGGAAGTCGTGGGTGGCACGCGTCAGGTAGGGGATCGACTGGCGGCGCTGGGCCTTGTCTGTCGAGCCGGCCAGGCGCATGCCGTAGTCGGCGCGGTAACGCGGCTGATCGGGGGCCAGGCGCACGGCTTCGGCGAGCCAGGCCATGCTCTGGGCGCTGTCGCCGGCCAGCTGCGCGGTGCTGGCCGCGGCGTAGTAGTGGTCGGCTCGTGGGCTGCTTGCCAGTGCCTGGCGCTGAAACCCCAAGGCAGCCTGGTAATCGCCTTGGCGCTGGGCAATGGCTGCGCCCAGTGCCCAGTCATCGGCGCTGTGGTGTGCGGCAGCGTCCCAATAGCGGCGGGCCGCGTCAGCGTCGCCTGCGTCTAGCGCGCCACCGGCGGCCGTGAGGCGGGCGTTGTCGGTCCAGGCGCTGTCCGGCAGGCTGCGCCAGATAGGCAGCGCGGCTTCGGAATCGCCGGCCGCTTCAAGTGCATAGGCCAACGCCAGGCGGTTGCCGGCGTCGCCCAGGCGTTCGGCGGCCTGGTAGTAGACCACCGCTTCACCGGGTTGGTCGGGCATGGCGCAGCGGCCCAGGGCGCGGTACTGGCCGGGCTCGCGGGGGGTGGCCGGCACCGCCTGGCGAACGGCGTCGCACTGGCCGGCCTCGGCCAGACGGCCGAGCAACTGGGCACGGGTACTGGCATCGACCCGGGGGATCAGGCCGAGCATGCGGTGGCTGTCCAGCGGCCCATCGTTGCGGGCAAACAGGTTGCCCAAGCGCTGCAACAGCGATGGGCTGAGGCGGCCCTGACGGCGATCGTAGGCCTGTTCCAGCAGTTGCCGGGCGTGTCCGGCCTGGCCCTGTTCCACCAGCAGAAACGTAGCTTGCTCCAGTGCGGCCAGGTCGCCACTTTGCCGGTAGCGGTTTTCCCATTCGCTGGCTGTGCGCGGTTGTGGGGGTTGCGGCGGGTCGCCATACAGGCGTTGCTTGAGCACGGCGTAGGCGCGTGTGTCGGTGGTGGGTGTGCAGCCTTTGAACTGTTCGCGGGCCAGGTTCGGGTCATGGCGTGACAGCCAGTCGACGGTGTCCAGGCAGGGGCGCTGCAGGTCGTTGCTCAGGCGGCGCACCAGTGCCGCATCATCACCTTCGCGGGCCAGCTCCCACAGCTGTTGACGCTGGTCGGGCTGATTCAGCTGATCGGGCGACAGCGACTGCAACCAGCGCTGGGCTTGCTGGTTGTGACCCACGGCGATAGCGCGGTTGGCCATGGCCAGGCGCGCCTGATCCGCCGCTTGAGGGGAGGGCGCGCTGGCCAGCAGCTTGTTCAGCCCTTTTTCGTTCACCTGCTGGACATAGGCATTGGCCAGGCGTTGCCAATCTTCGGCGGGCAACTGGCCCTTGTCGGCGAGCGGCTGCAGTTGCTCGATGGTTTCCTGCCAGTTGCGTAGTTGTTCGGCGAAGTTGGCCCGAGCCAGGCGCAATACCTGGCCGTCACCCCTGGGGGGCAACTGGCTGAGCCAGTCCAGCGCCTTGCCCGCACCGCCGAATTTGGCCAGGCTCAGGCTGTAGGCCTGCCACAGGCGCACGCGCTGATTACCCTCACTGGCCGCCAGCCATTGTTCCACCTGGCTGGCGGGCGGTGGGTCCTGTTCGATCCAGGTCAGGCGCAGTTCCAGCAGGGCGTCCGCGTATTCGGGGCTGCCGCCCAGCTGTTCGGCCTGCGCTTGGGCTTCCTTGTAGCGGCGTTGATGGGCCAGGGCCTCTACCAGCAGTGCGCGGGCCTCGTCGTTGTTGGGCACTCGCCCCAGCACGTGGCGGGTCAGGCGCTCCACCTCGGCCCAGTTGTCTTTCCTGGCTTCGCGATAGCTGCGGTCCATGAACGGGAAACTGGTGAACCGCTGGAAGTCGGTCATCGGCGTCGAAGCCGCAACAGGCAGGGCGGCGGCGCACAGCAACAGGCCAGTAAAGGTGAGGGAAACGCGCGGCTTCATGCCACCTCCCGGGTCAGATCAATGGCGGCCTGTTGTTCACTGGCCTGTTCGATCAGGGCCTGTTCCAGCACCTGCTCGGTGATGATGCCGCGGGCAATCAGGTGCTCGCCGAGGCTTTGGTGTTCGGGGTCAAAGTCGATCAAAGCCTGGTTGAACAGGGTCACAGGGACCATGCCGCGCACCTGCAGCAGCGCGCCGAGCATGACCTGGTGATGGCTAACCCGTTCCAGCAGCGCCTCATTGTCCTGGTGGCGTTCAAGCACGGCCAGCATGGCGCGGGTTTCTGGCTTCTGCCAGGGACTGGGGTAGTGATAGCGCAGGCCCAGTGTCACACGGCCCTGAGGCGCCAGGCGTGCTGTGACCGGGCGTTTAAGGTGGCGGCTGATCACCCCCAGCGAGACTTGGCTGACAGGGCTCTCGCTGGCCAGGATCAGCGTGTCACCGTCTTCGTCTACCGGCAGCACCGCATAGTGGGTGGCCAGCTTGCGCGGCAGTTTGGCGATCAATTGCGGGTCGAGCTTGAACGGGTTCAAGGGCGCCCAGGGCAAGTCCAGCTGCTCGGCCAGGGTGGCCACCAGTTGCTCGCTGGTTACCCAGCCACGCAGCAGCAGTTCGCGTCCCAGGCGCCGGCGTACCGGGCTGGTGAGTGCCTGTTGCAGCTGTTCGTCATTGATCAGCCCCTTGGCCACCAGACGCTGGCCCAGCGGCGTGCGGGCAGGGGCGGCGATGGCGGGAAATTCATGGGTGGTCTTGTCCCAGGCCACGCGGCGCGAGTCACCCATTTCCATCACCTGGCGCAGGGCCCGCAGGTTGGCGAAGAAGTTGACGAAGTTGCTCCACATCATCCGCGGTGCCGACAGCAAACCTTCGCCGATGCCGTAGAAACGGGTGACGAACCAGCCCCGCTGGAACAGGCGGTTCAACAGCAGCAGCCCGTTCAGCCACAGCAAGGTGGACAGCAGCCAGCTGTCGCTGAGGATTGACATGAAGCGCCATGCATCCGGCGCAATCACCGTCACCAGCCACATGGCCAGCAACACCAGCAACAACAAGTTGACCAAAAAGCTCAGCAGATAGGCGAACAGCCCACGGCGGTCGCGCCAGAGGAAGTAGTTGAGCGCCCCTGTGCGGCTCCAGCCGAGGTTGCTGGTGCCTTGGAACACGATACCCACGATCCAGCGCGACTTCTGCCGGATGGCATGCTGCCAGTCACGCGGGAAGTGCTCGCGCACGCAGATCACCTGCGAAAACGCCCGGCTCATGCCCGGACGCCATTCCTGCTGCAGGGTCAGTGCCGGGTCGGTGATGGAATAGCGGGCAAAAATGCACTTCATGCCCTTTTGCTTCAGCCGAAAGCCAATGTCGTAGTCTTCAGTAAGGCTCTGGACGTCGAAGGCAATGCCGTCGCCGTCCTCCAGCAGCGCGCCGATGGCCCGGCGGCTGAAGCAGGTGCCGACGCCGGCGCTGGGCACCTGACCGGTCAGTGCTTCGCGGACGATGACGTCCTTGCCGTGGTTTTCGGCAAATTCGTCGACATAGTGGCCGGCGGTAAAGCCTTTCCATTCCGGTGCGTAGGGATAGACCGGGATCTGGATCATGTCTTTGTTCGGCAGCAGGTAGTTGAACAGCCGCAGCTCCATGGGCGAGATCACGTCTTCGGCGTCATGCAGGATGAAACCGGCAAACTCGATGCCAGCGTCCTGCTGGAAGCGCAGCAAGGCGTCGATGATGTTGTTCAGGCAGTCAGCCTTGCTGGTGGGGCCAGGGCGAGCGCACACCACTTTGTGCACGTTGGGGTAATGCAGGCACACCGCGTCCACATCGGCCTGGGTTTGTGGGTCGTTGGGGTAGGTGCCGACGAAGATCTGGTAGTTCTCGTAGTCGATGGTCGAGGCTGCCAGGCGAGCCATTTCACCCACTACGCCGACTTCGTTCCAGGCCGGGACCATGATGGCCAAAGGTTTTTCCGGGACTTCGAACAAGCGCTTCTCGTCGGCCCTTTGATGCTTGTCGTAGATGCGAAAACGCCGTATCAACTTGCGCCCCCAGTAGCACAGGTCGATGAACAGGTCGTCCAGGCCGAGCAGGAACATCAACGAGGCAAGCATGATCGCCAGGATCTTCAGACCGAATAGCACATAGGTGAGAAAATCGATGAATGCCAGGCTCATGGGGCAGTCACCGGCACGGCAGAGTGGGCCATCGTCCTTATCCTCGCTCGGTTCCCTCGACGAAGTTGTACAAAATGACGCTATTTGTACGGGGTAAATACAAGCAGCCGAACGCGCTGTTGTCCAAATTTCGGGCTTTTTCTTGTGGGCCACATCTTGTAGTTTTACAGGTCGTTTACCCAGGGAGCTGAACATGCAAGGCAAGGCCCGCAAGATCGTCCAGGCCATTCTTTACGAAGCCATCGCCGTCGCCTGCGTGGCGCCTGCGCTGGAGCTGGCGTTTGGCGCCGGCATGGCGCAGTCGGCGGTACTGTCGGTGCTGATGTCAGGCATCGCGATGAGCTGGAACATGGGCTACAACTGGGTATTCGAACGCTGGGAAGCGCGCCAGCGCCAGCGTGAGCGCACCTTCATGCGGCGCTTGCTGCACGCCTTGGGCTTCGAGGGCGGGTTGGTGGTGATCCTGCTGCCACTGGTGGCGTACTGGCTGGATGTGAGCCTGTGGGCGGCGCTGCTGACCAACCTGGCGCTGTTCGTGTTCTTCTTCGTTTATGCCTTTGCCTTCCAGTGGGGCTTCGACAAGGTGTTCGATGTGCCGCTTTCGGCGCAGCAGGCCAAGTGTTGACTTTGTGCCGCACTACCGGCTAAGTTCCTACCCCATGAATACCTTCCCGCATGTGAACGCCATTATTATTACCGCCATTATCAGCTTGGCGGGCTAGCGCGTACGTGCACCTGACCCGCCCTGGAGGCGGGTTTTTTCTCTCTGACTCCTGGGCAACGTGAAAACAGCCAAGGAGTCATTGATGACCAGTTTCAGCGTCCCTCGTACTACCGTCACCCCCCAGCAACTGCTGTCGGAGCAGGTGCGGCGCATTCTGGCCGCGCCGGTGTACGACCTGGCCATCGAAACGCCCCTGCAAGCGGCGCCTGCGCTATCTGCCAGCCTGGGTAACCAAGTGTTGCTCAAGCGCGAAGACCTGCAGCCTACCTTCTCGTTCAAGATCCGCGGCGCCTATACCCGCCTGTCGCGCCTCAGTGCTGTGCAGCGCGAGCGTGGGGTAATCACCGCCTCGGCGGGCAACCATGCCCAGGGCGTGGCCCTGGCAGCGTCGCACCTTGGCATGAAGGCGACCATCGTCATGCCGACCACCACGCCGTCACTGAAGGTGGAAGGGGTGCGTTCGCGCGGCGGGCATGTGGTGCTGCACGGTGAGAGCTTCCCACACGCTTTGGCCCACGCGCTGAAGCTGGCCGATAGCGAAGGCGCTACTTTTGTGCCGCCCTTCGATGACCCGGACGTGATCGCCGGGCAAGGCACCGTGGCCATGGAAATCCTGCGTCAGCACCCGGGCGCGCTGGACGCCATTTTTGTACCGGTGGGCGGTGGTGGGCTGATCGCTGGTATCGCCGCCTACGTGAAGTACCTGCGCCCAGAGGTGAAGGTGATCGGCGTCGAGCCGGAGGACTCCAACTGCCTGCAGGCCGCCCTGGCCGCCGGGGAACGGGTGATCCTGCCGCAGGTCGGCACCTTTGCCGACGGTGTAGCGGTGGCGCAGATCGGCGCCCACTGCTTCGAGCTGTGCCGGCATTTTGTCGACGAAGTGGTAACCGTCAGCAGTGACGAGCTGTGCGCGGCAATCAAGGACATCTACGACGATACCCGCTCTATCACTGAGCCGTCCGGTGCCCTGGCCGTGGCCGGGATCAAGAAGTACGTGGCACGTGATGGAGTGCAGGGGCAGACACTGGTGGCCATTGACTCCGGGGCGAATGTGAATTTCGACCGCCTGCGCCACGTGGCCGAACGGGCTGAATTGGGCGAGCAGCGCGAGGCGATCATTGCGGTCACCATCCCTGAGCAGCCAGGCAGCTTCCGCGCCTTCTGCCAGGCACTGGGCAAGCGGCAAATCACCGAATTCAACTACCGCTATTACCCCGGCAAGGAAGCGCGGCTGTTCGTCGGGGTACAGACCCACCCTGTGCACGACCCGCGTGACCAGCTGCTGGCCAACCTGCGCGAGCAGGGTTACAGCGTGCTGGACCTGACCGACAACGAGCTGGCCAAACTGCATGTGCGTCATACCGTGGGTGGCCACGCAGCGCCAGGTGCTGATGAGCGGGTGCTGCGCTTCGAGTTTCCCGAGCGGCCAGGGGCGCTGCTGGGCTTTCTGGAACGGCTGGGCAAGCGCTGGAACATCAGCCTGTTCCATTACCGCAACCACGGGGCGGCGGAGGCCCGGGTATTTGCTGCGCTGGAGGTGCCGGGCGATGAGTTGGCGGGCTTGCCGTTGGCGCTGAATGAGATGGGGTATCGGTATTGGGATGAGACTGACAACCCGGCGTACAAGCTGTTCCTGGGCTGACGGCTGACCCACACCACTATCGGGGGCCGCTGGGCGGCCCCATCGGGTTTGCTGATTCACCGTGGGGGAACAATCACCGGGCCAAGGTGGTCTGCTGTGAAGGCTGCAGCGGGACCCGGCGCCATTAAGCCGTTACTGTCCGGGCACTGTGTAGCCGCTCGCAACCGCGACACAGGGACGTGGCGGCCGATTAGGTTCAGTCAGGTAAAGTTGGGTAAATGCGGCCACGGCCTATACACGGACCAGTATTGTGGTTTGTACTGTCCAGTTAAAGATGACATTGATGAACACACTTCCGTCGCAGCCAAGTGCTGAACGCGGGGCGTTCTCCAGTTTTGAGGCGTGTCGCAACTCCCGGCAGGGCCCCGTGGTGATCCTTGCCTCCGGCGCTTCTGCCAAGCATTTTCCGCTGGGCGAATTCGCACATCTGCCCATCATTGCCATGAACGGTTCAGTTTCGATGACCGCCGAGCACGGTATCCGGCCTTTTTTCTATGTATGTACCGACAAAAGCTTCCCCAAGCAACAGCCGGGCTTGTTCGCCACGGCGTTGCGTGACAGCGAGCGCCTGGCGCTCTGGCCCGAGCAGTATGCCGGGGCCGATGTGCCCGCCGACACCGAGTGTTACGCCTTGCGCAAAGCCGACACGCCGGGCCTGCTGGACGGTTTGCGTGGCCATGGTGACAGCTGCGTTTGCAACCGCGCACTGTGGAGCAAACGCAGCCGCTCGATTGCCTTCAGCAAAGACCTGGGCCATGGTTTTTTCGATGCCCGCACAGTGGCGTATGTGGCGTTGCAGCTGGCTTATCACCTTGGCTTTGAAGAAGTGTTGCTGGTCGGGGTAGATCTCGATCAGCGCGTTGGGCGCTTCTACGAGAACGGCCAGGGGCAGTGTTCGCCGTGCGGGCTCGACCAGCATTGGGAGAGCCGTATCCTGCCGTCGTTGGCGCTGATGGCAAGGGAAGTGCTCAACGAGCATTTCCATGTCTACAACCTGTCGGCGAGGTCGCGCATTCCTGCCGACCTGATCCCCAAGGTCAACCTCAGCCAGGCGCGGCACATTGCCGGCTGTGCAATTACCTGAGCAAGAAAGCGGGTGCATGAGGAACTGTGGATGCGTACAGTAGGTTGATCGCCATCTGCGGAGCCCGCTATGTCCAGCGCTTTCACGTTCATGCAATCGCCCGTCGGCACCCTGACCCTGGTGGCCCGCGGCGAGTGCCTGGCAGCCGTACTGTGGGAAGAGGAACGGGAAAACCGCGTGCGGCTCGGTGCCTTGCACCGTGACGACCAGTGCCCGGTGCTACGGGACACCGCGCGGCAGCTTGGCGAGTATTTTACCGGCAAGCGCCAGCGCTTCGAGCTGGCGCTGGATTTTGCCGGTACCGAGTTTCAGCGCCAGGTGTGGGCCGCGCTGCTGGCAATACCCTTTGGTGAAACCCGCAGCTACGGCGACATCGCCCGGCAGATCGGCAACCCCAGCGCGGTGCGAGCGGTAGGCGCTGCCAACGGCCGCAACCCGATCTCGATCATCGCCCCGTGCCACCGTGTGATCGGTGCCTCGGGCAGCCTGACAGGCTTTGCCGGTGGCCTGGCGGCCAAGCAGTATCTGCTGGCGCTGGAAGGTCGGCAAAGCCTGGCATTGGACTTGTAGGCGTCACCTGAACCAACTGGCGAGCAGGCAAACCAATATCGCAAGCACCGAGCCTGCCATCAGGGTGTACTGCCGATGGGCCCGGCGGGCATGGGCTTTTACCGTACGCAGGTACTCGCCGGGAGTGGGTGCATCGGGCCGATGGCGCAAACCCTCGGCCACGTCGGCAAGCTGGCCCCGGATCAGCAAACCGACCAGATAGTAGGTGCAGGCGTAACTCAGCAACGCCAGAAACAGGTAAATCATGGCGCGTGCAGGTGCAAAGGCAGGGCCATTGCGCTGGCATTGCCAGTGTCCAGCATGATCAGCCCCTCACTGTGATCATCCAGGCTGGCCAGCAAGCGCCCCTGGCTGTCCCACGCTGCCGACCCGCCGGCACCGATGAAGGTATCGGCCGGCCCCACGCAGTTGGCCATCAACACCGGCATTGACAGCTCACGTGCCACCTCGGGGTAATGCGCGTAGCCCTCGCGGATGCCCTTGGCGGTTTTCGCCACACTGACCAGATACAGGTCGGCGCCGTGCTCGCGGGCGGCGGCCGCATGCGCCATGAACATCGATTCGTAGCAGATCGCCGGTGCCACCCGATGGTTGCCTGCCTGCAGCAGCAGTGCCTGATCGCCTGGGGTGAAGTAGGGCAGCTCGTCATCATGCAGGCGCCGTTTGGCATAGGCCTGGCGCGGTGCCCCGGGGCTGAAGATCGGCATGCCGATGCGAATGCCGTCGGGTGTCGGCAACGGCAGGCCTACGGCAACGGTGAGACCCAAGCGGTCACTGGCTGCCTGCAGCGGGCCCAGCCGTTCAGAGCTGACCGGCAAGGCGGCCTGGCGCGCACGGCTTGGCTCATAGCCGGTCAGCGACAGTTCGGGGAAAACCACCAGCTCGGCGCCAAAGGCCGCAGCTTGCTCGATGCAGGCCAGATGACGCTGGAGGTTGCCTGGCAAATCGCCCTTGAGCGACGCCAGTTGCACGGCGCACAGTTTCATGAAAAACCCTTCCCTGGTTCAGGTTGAAGGGTCGAGCATACTATTGGCATCAATGGCTGTGCCAGTGAAGGGTTATTCAGGTTGCCGAGCACGTCGGCGTGCGCGGCTGGCGCGCCGTGTGCCATGCTATCCAGTGAAGCGCCATGGGCCCGGCACACACCGGGGGCAGCCTGCATTTTACGCCCGCCATGGCAGCGCCTGCAGAGGGAGATTGCAATGGGACGGTTTCGGCGGTTACTCGCCAATATCCGGGGACGTGACTTGGCAGTGGGTGATATCCATGGCCACTTCCAGCGCCTGGAGCAGTGCCTGGATGCGGTGGGTTTTGATCCGGCCATAGACCGCCTGTTCAGTGTGGGTGACCTGGTCGACCGTGGGCCGCACAGCGAGGCCGCGCTGGAGTGGCTCGCGCGACCCTGGTTCCATGCGGTGCAAGGTAACCATGAGGCGCTGGCAATTACCCGCGTGCGAGGGGGGCGGCTTGACCTGGAGATGTACCGCGCAGCGGGTGGAAGCTGGTTCCTGGACCTGCCGCGCAAGGCGCAATTGCGTTTCGTGGAACGCTTCGAGCAATTGCCGATTGCCATCGAAGTGGAAAGCGCGGCCGGCCTGGTCGGGCTGCTGCATGCAGACAGCCCGTTTGCAGATTGGGCAGCGCTACGTTCCTGTCTGCAGCTGGATGACGACCCTGAAGTACGCCAGGTATGCCAGTGGTCGCGGCGGCGCCTGAAACAAGGTGATACGCAGCAGGTGCAGGGCCTGCGTGCATTGCTGGTCGGCCACACACCGGTGCTGGAGGCAAAGCTGCTGGGCAATGTCTGGCACCTGGATACAGGGGGGTGGGCTAGCGGCCATTTCACCTTGATGGACATGCGTACCCTGCAACTGGTCAGCCCTGCGCCAGATGCATCAACAGCGCGGCGGCCAGGATCACCAGCATGATCCCTGAGGCCCGCTCAAGCCACGGCAGGCTGCGAGCGAAATGCCGCAGTACTCGTTGGTTGCCGATGGCCACGGCGACCAGCAGGTCCCAGAGCAGGACGATGCTGAACATCCACAGCGCGTAGGCCGATTTCCAGCCGGCGCTGGCGCTGGCGACCATGCTGGCGAGGCTGGCATAGAACAGCGCGTTCTTGGGGTTGAGGATACCGGACAACAAGCCCATGCCCAGATTGCGCCACCAGCCTTGAACCCTCGGGTTGCCTGCGACTGCGCCCAGGCGGGTTTGCCCGGCGTGGCGCAGGAACAGAATGCCGATGTAAAGCAGATAGCTGGCGCCGGCCAGTTGCAGTGCAGTGAACAGCAGGCTGCCTTCCTGCAGCACAGACAGGCCGGTGAAGGCCATGGCGATGAACGCGCCATTGGCCAGGGCAATGCCCAGGCAGGCGCCGCTGGCGATGCGCCAGCCGCTGTTGATCGAACTGCGTGCGACCAGGAAGAAGTCCGGGCCGGGTGAGAGCAGGGCGAGGAAGTGGGCGAGGGCAATGATCAGGAACGGTTGCATGGGCGGCGCGGCTCTGCGGGAAAAACCGCAGTCTGCTGCCGGGCCTGCCCCAGCGTATTGAACAATATTGCAAACAAAGCGGGGCACTGTCCCTGTGCAGGAGCGCACAGGCCTCTAATCGCCCCGATACTGCCCCGGCGTCACACCCACATGGGCTTTGAATACCCGTTGGAAATGGCTTTGATCGGCAAACCCGAGGCGGTAGGCCACCTCCGCCAACGCCAGCCCTTCGCCCAGCAACTGCCGCCCGCGATTGACCCGGGCATTGAGCAGATAGGCATGCGGCGTCAACCCTGTGGCCGTGCGGAATGCGCGGATCAACTGGTAGCGCCCAAGGCCGGCCTCGCGGGCCAGCACCTCCAGGCTCAGTTGCGCGGGGTCCTGGCCTTCGAGGCGTGCGATCAAACCGCTCAACGCAGTTGCCCCCAAGGCGGGGGCTGCTGCCAGCGGGGCTTGGGCGGAAAAGTCCAGGTCACCCACAAAGGCAATCAGCGCCGCATCCTTCTCACTGTTGCTGGCGCTGGAGAACAGCAACCTGTTCAGCTCGCAGAACTGCCCATACACCGCTGGCACCCGGCAGATACGCGCCGGCTCACCGGGCCCGGCGCCGCCCAGCCCCGACTCCAGCCGCACCTGGGTCAGCCAGTCGGCATCCACATGCAGCATCTGGTAGCTCCAGGCTTGCCCGGGTTTGGGGTTGCAGGCATGTACGCGGTGGGCTGGCACCAATACCAGCGTGCCGGGTGTCAGCCGTTCCTGCCCATGTGCGGCGCCGCTGAAATGGCTGTGGCCAGCATCCACCGCACCGATGGAGAACGTCGGGTGGCTGTGGGCCTTGTAACAGGCGCGGCTATGACAGGCGCGGCGGCTTTCCACATGCGGGAGTGCCGGGTCGCGCCACAGCTCGGCGTGGGAGCGGGGCATCACAAGGTCCTCTATTTCGCCCGCAGCGTAACAGGTGCCGCGTACCCATACAGTTTTTATCGCTGGCTGTAACTTGACCGCAAGGCCCGGCACAACGCCAGCCGCTAGGGCCTGCGCACGGCCTGCGTGGCCGGAGGTGGTCGCATCATCGCCTTCAGCGGCATGATCGCCTTGGCGGCCATGGGCCTGGCCGTGGTGCTGCACACCAGTGAATACCTGTTTCTGGCCATCAAGGTAGTGGGTGCGGCGTACCTGTTCTACATCGCCTGGCAACTGTGGCGCGCACCGGTAGGCGAGGCCGTGGTGGCAGCCGATCACCCGCGTGGCACCTGGCGCCTGACGCGGCAGGAGTTTTGGGTGGCAGCTGGCAAGCCTAATGATGTCCAATATAGACACTAGTGACAGGCACCTGTCGAACCACAGCTGACATAACTTTCGTTGCTAAATCGGGCAACTCACCAGGTCTAAGCCCCTTAGAGCCAACAATCCTTGCGTTCCCACCTTGCCATTGCAACATTCCGCCGTGTTGCCAATCAACGTATGATTTCGCCTACACCGCCGCTTGCGTTCTGTTTGCTGGGCACCGGCGTAGTCTCAATCAGGTTGAACAAAGGGCATTTGGCTGAACACGAAGTACCCTTTGTTTGGGGTATTCAAGGTATCGCTCGAATGTTAATGTCGCGCGCAACCGGCTCATCACCCTACGCATCCTGCGTCTGCATCAAGGAGAGCTACTTGTTCAAATCGCTGCGATTGACCAACTTCAAGGCCTGGAAAGACACAGGGGAAATCAGTCTGGCGCCTGTGACCATGTTGTTGGGCACCAACTCCTCTGGCAAGTCTTCATTGTTGCAAAGCCTGTTGTTGCTCAAGCAAACCGTCCGCTCTCCTGATCGCACCATTCACTTGAATCTGGGCGGCGATGAGGTCAACGATCTTTTCAGCTTCGGTGATTTCGATAGCGTTCTGAGGCAAGGTGTCGACTCACCCAGACAGTTTTCGATTGGCTTCGACTTTAAACGCTTCGATGACTCCCGGGTGAAGGCCGGCTCTCTGGAAACGTTCTATGGAAAGACTTCAACTGGCAGTGTTGCGGTCCAACAGATGAAGCTGAACACCGACGCCCGCGAATTTCGTGCGGTGCGTAGGGACCGTGGTGCTTTCTCGATATTTGTCGATGATGAAGCTCAGCCCCGTTTCAAGGGGCGAAATTATGCGCCTGAACGGTCTATCTCTTTTTCTGCCGATGCCATTGCCGAACTCGATCAGGATGGAGCCTTGGCCGAGGACCTTAGCCTGTCCATTCGCCGCGAACTGGAAGGTATCAGCGATAGCGCCTCGTCAGTAGGCTCTGCTCACAAGGCTGCTGGGAAATTAAGCTAGGCTACCGTAATCCTAATGGTCGGTATAGATTCTGGCGGCCTTACATTTCCCAAAAGGGGATGCGTTGTACCAGGCCGCGTTCGTCATAACAGCAATTCACGCTTCTGATCTCTCTAGAAGATCTGCAATGACACTGTTAGCTATATCAGCGTCCTACACCAACAGACCTCACTATTGATTTATATTTTTCACAACTTATTAGATCTTGATCATATACCCTGCAGCCGCCGCCGCCCACTCCACCAACACTAGAGGGGGAGCCTTTGCTCTTCATCTCGTATTCCGGGTTTGGATCTGCGGGATACGATCCATCCCAAAAAGCCCATTGCATATCAACTATACTTGCTGTCTTGCAATTAAAGCTGGCGTTCTTATTGCACTCTTCAAATACTGCGGTTAATGCCCTTTCTGCAGAGATGGCTCCACATACCATAGCATTTGCTTGTCGCTCAGGATTTTGATTGAAGCTGCCAACAGTCGCTGTCCAGCCGACGTTACACTCCTTGATCACATAGCTAAGGGTGACAATAGAGCCATTGGTGCGGGAGAAATAACCCGGTGTAATGATCAGCGGGTCTTGGCCGTTCTCGTAGTGTAGGAATTGCCGCCCGCAAGCCGCGCCTTGATGGCATATATTAACTATTGAGAGGTGTGAGGCAGGTGCTTTGGTGTTTTTTTTGTGAGATACGGCATTGCCTGCTTCAGAAGAGGCTACCGCAGGCATCTCAAGGCTGATGCTCGGATCGCTGGGCTTCAACCCTCCTTCGAGTGCAGCCTGTAGGACGATCCGGCATTTGGGATTGCTTTTACACTCTTCCAAATTAAGAAGTGAGCGAGTTGGCTTGTTAATTGCCGCGCCGATTGCGTTTAGGCTGACCTCAGGAAATGCCCAACGCCCGTCCTTGTATTCGGCCCACTCGTCAGTGTCGTAATCGCTGCTGCCTCTCGACTTCATTTGCAATCTTCCGACGCCATCTATTTTTCCGTTTTTACACTTTCCTGACCAAGAGGCGCCATCGAAGTCCTCACCTTCATTAAGAACGATGGCACAGCCCTCTTTAGTTTTCAGCAGGGTGTCTGCCTGAGCGAACTGCGTAGCGGTCAGAAACAAAAGAACGAGTGCTATTCTCATCTGTGGCTCCTGTTTTAACACATTCAAAGACAATAGGGCGCTCGACTACCTCAGTGTAGTTGACTGCAATGGATAAGAATTTTTAGTTTCACGTGCGGGGATGAGGCTTGAGCTGGAGGGCTCTGAGGCTCAAGTCGCGGCTAGAGAAGATTTGTCCTACTTGTGCCGGTGTTGACCGGCACAAGTGGAGAAAAACCAAGCAAAGCTCCAAAAGGCCATGCAACTGGCGAGACAGATGCGGCGCTAAGAGGTGTTATGCCCGCCGTGTGGCGAGTAGAACAGAGGCAGCGCCCGACAGTAGTACTGCGCAGATGCGGTTGAAGAGATGCTTCCCTTTGGGGTCATTGAACCAGCGTCGCAAGTGCAGTCCGATCAATGCATAGCCTGCAAGTGCGATCACCTCGAGTACCAGGAACAGAGCACCCAGTATCGCGAACTGCGGCGCGACATCGCGCGCTGGGTCTATGAATTGCGGGAGGAATGCTGTGAATATCAATATTGCTTTTGGGTTTCCTGCTGCAATAAGAAATTCTTGCTTCGCTAGACTCGCAACATTCCTTGGCTTTGCACTGTTGAATTCCTGCTTTTGGGTCTTAGCTGTCCAGAGTTTAAATGCCAAGTAGAATAGGTAAGCGGCGCCAAGAATCTTTATTGCCTGAAATACGAGTTCGGACGTTTCAAGTACCGCCGATAATCCCGCTGCCGCGAGCGCTATCATTGCGGCAAAAGCAATGAGCCTTCCGGCACCTGCAAGGCATGAAGTCCAGAAGCCATAATGTGTGGCGTTATTAACTGAAAGCAGGTTGTTTGGGCCGGGAGCCATGTTAAGTGCAAAGCAAGCCGGTATGAAGATGAGTAGTGTAGAGATGTTCATAGATCTGCTTTATTTTTGTGAGGGTGGATGTAGACATCATTGATGATGTCGTTTGTTTTTTCAATCCCCTGGCGGCTGAGCACTGGCTAGCTGCATCATCACGGTATGATCATGTCTTCGTTGGTATCCCCAAGGCCATCCTGATCTTCACCGCCTTCCTGCCGCAATTCGTCTCGGTCGGCAGCACCACGCCGGTAAGCGAGCAGTTCCTGTGCTGGGGCTGTTGTTCCTGCTGCTGGAATGGGCGGCCATTGCCATCTACGCAGGCCTTGGCGCCTACATGCAGCGCTGGTTCAGCCAGCCCGGCCCGCGCCGTTTGTTCAACCGGGTCAGCGCCTCCCTGCTGGGCTGCGCCGGCCTCGGCTTGCTGGCGGCGCGCCGCTGAACAAGAATGAGGACTGGTACTGAGTTAAATTAAAACATCAACCTTGGGTGTACTCAAGAATTTCTAATGGCATTTCGTGTCTCAGTCATGCTGACACCATCAGGGTAAAAAGTGACAGGCTTAAAGTTCTCGTGGGTGAAGACATTGATGAATCCTTCAAATGACTCTTTCGCACTGCGAGGGATTTTTGTCCTTGCCGCTACCACTTCCCCTCTATAGGATATAGCCGGCTGCCCGGTTAGATTGGCCCACTCTTGCGCAGCAGGTATTTTATTCAAAATGGAGGTGTTAGCTCCTCTGCACGATAAAAGGTGAGTGGGGTGAGTGTTGATTGGTACATTGCTGCGTTTCAATTCTCGGTATAATTTTTCAGCGAAATAGTAAGGGCCATATTTTTTGCCCAATTTCCCGGCGCCGTTTCCATGCGCCACAACAGTAATGATAGAGCCGGTTGGGACTTTGTCCGAATCGACCTTGTAAACCCTCAGTCCTTTAATTAATTGTATCCGGCCTTTAAATACAAGCGGAGGGCTAATCGGCACGCCTGAGCCGCGACCTGATGGATCAGTTCTATTCACAGGATCACCGACGGCAAACATGTAGGAGTTTAAACCCCCAATACCAAAAGGACTTTCTACATCGGAACTTTCGAAACGCCCCAGTCGTGGGCTATAGGATCGGTAGCCGTTGCCAAGAAAATAGCGTCCGTCAATATTTTCAGGGTGCTCACCTTTGAATGCAATCATGGAGTGTTGGCTGTCGGTACAGTAGCCATATGCAGAATATGTGGTCTCTATTAGGTCCCTACTTACCGTTCCATGGTGGTCACCTTTCAGTAGCGAAAAAGATCTCAGGGCATTATGTGTTCTAACGATTGCGAGCGGCTGAGATAAATGTCTAATTGCTTTAATGGCTGAAGTCTCGAACAGGATCATGTCAAGTGAATTGCCTTGATAAAACCGTAAGGTGATTTCTTCTGGGCGATCAGGTGGTTTTTTTATGTTTGGCATAATCGTCTGCTTATATAATGTGTTCAGTGCGGGCAGGATTAGTCATCAGTGGATCTCACTAGAAGCAACGCACTTCTAAAATGCACTGCCCATCAGTGTGAAACGTAATTTCAGAACTGCCAGCGCACCCCTAGGTTGACGCCGCTGGCTTCCTGCTGGCGGCTGTCCAGGTTGGCGGTGTACTGCACGCCGCCATGCAGGCTCAGCGCTTCGCTGACCTGCGCCACCACGCCGCTTTCCAGTTGTACCGAGGTGTAGCGGTAGTCGGTCTTGATCTTGTCGACATCATCGAAGGTCAGGGTGTCGCGGCCACCGTCGCCGTGCCACAGGTTGACCTGCGCATAGGGTTGCAACAGGCGCCCGCTGCTCCCCGTGAACGCACCTTCCAGGCGCACACCCAAGCGGCCGGTCAGCTCTACCTGGGCGTCATGGCTGATGCGCGAGACACTATCGCTTGCGCTGTCGAGCGAAACTTTTTGTGCAATCAGCTGGGCTTGTGGCTCCAGCGTCCAGCGTTCGGACAGGGCGATGGGGTAGCCGGATTCGAGCGACGCCGTCCAGGCATGGCCGTCGATGTCCAGCTTGTCGCCGCGCTGCGAGCGGGCCCGCCCATCCAGACGGGTGTACTGCAACACGGCATCCAGGTACGCGCCGTGCGGCCCGACCAACGCCCAGTAAGTGCCAACGCTGTCGCCATCGAGTGTCAGGTCGCCAACGCTGCGGTCTTGCGCGGCCAGGGCGAAACCTTTGACGTCGGCATCCAGGCGACTGTGGCTGACGTAAAAGCCGACATGGTGGCGATAACCGCCATCGCCCGTCTTGGCATACAAGTCCTGGCCCACCTTGAAACCGTACAGGTCGCCCTCCAGGCTCGGGCTGACCGTACCGCTCCATTGCTGGCGAAGCGTGCCGCCGTAGGCCTGTCCCCAACTGGCAGGCAGGGCGCCTTCGCCTTTGAGCAACTGTTGGTCGCCCTGGCGTTGATGGAAGGTGCCCAAGGCCTGGCGCGCGATGATCGCAGCGCCTCTTGGGGCGGCAGCGTAAACCGGGACTTCCGGGCGATACAGCGGCAGGCTTTCGCCTTGCACGGGGGCGGGCAGGTCGACCTGGCCAGGTGCCGGAGCGGCAACAGGTGGTGTCTGGGCCGGTGCTATTACCGGCGGCCTGCCCGGCTGTGACGGTTGTGTGGGTTGTTCGGGCTCAGGTACCGGTGCTGGAGCGGGTGGCGCGACTAGCGTCGAGCGCAGGTACCAGCTGTTTTCGCTGCCAGCGGTTACACCGCCCTTGAACAACCGGTAGTCATAGGCACCTACCGATAGCGTTTGCGTCTGCACGAATGCAGTGGCAGAGCTGGTGGCGCCGTCACGGGCTTCGACGAGCTGGATGCCGTTTTGTGCGGTTGTTGCACCCGCGCCATTGAGGTTGTTGACGAACAATCGCGTAGAGCCGCTGATGGCGCCGCGGCTGACCACCAGGCGGTCGGAGGCAGCGCCATCGCCTGCCAGTACGCTATTCAGGCGCAGTGTGCCGTTGTTACCGGTGTAATCGCCCTGAACAGTCAGGCGGCCCTGAGCGTCGTTGCCACGACTCAGGTCGAGGGTGCCGGCGTTGACTAACGATACCTTGCTGTCACTCTGGATGCTGACGATGCTGCCCTGGCGGCTGATCAGCGAGCTGCTTGCATCGATCAGAAGGGTGCCTGTCCCAGTGGCGGGGATCACGCGTGGCTGATCGCTGCCGAGGTCTCCCAGCGTGAGGGTGTCGTTGAGGGTGAGCTGGCTGCCTTGCTGGAGGTTGATGGACTCCCAGTTGATGTACGACGCCCCTTGGCCGACCTGACTCTGCTCGAACGTCAGTGTGTCCGTGCCGGTACCGCCGTCCAGAATAACGGCAGAGTTACCGAGGTCGAGGTCGAGGGCGCGGACGATGGCGGTGTCATCGTCATTCTCCATAATGACCCGCTTACCGATCTGGCCGCCCGTCCAGGTAAATTCATCCGCGCCGTTGCCAGTGCGTATTTCGCCTTTGAGCGTGCCGCCGCTGATGGTTATCTTGTCAACGCCGCTACTGGTACTGATATCACCGCCGACGGTGCCGCCTGCCATGATGATCGTGTCGTTGCCAAGCCCACTGACAACGTTGCCAACAACAACGGTTTCGACCCCGAGCCCCTGGGAAATTTCGAGGAAGTTGTCAGCGAGCTTGAGATCGATTCGGCCAATGCTGCCGCCTTTGAACCATGCGGTGTCACCGTCTTCAAAAGCGCCCGTGATGATGCCGCCGGTCATGGTGAACGTGTCCATGTCACCGCCCTGGTTCAACGACCCTAGCGTGCCGCCAGACATCGTGAAGGTGTCCTCGCCATTGCCTTGTTGCAATGACTGCACCGTCCCGCCGCTGAGGGTGAACTCATCAGCGGCATCGGTTTGCACGACGGCGCCGAGGTTTCACCGGGTGTAACCGTCAGGGATTGGGAATGAGCCAGCAATGGCAGTGCCAGCAGGGGTAAGGGCAGCAGCAAGCGGGGGCATCGCATAGGCAGGTCTCCGGGTCCATTGAAGGGTCCACTACCTGAAGCGACGCCAACGGGGTGGCTTCGGCCCTGCCGGAGTTGTATGTAATGTTTGGCGAGGGGACAACTGGCAAAAATGTCAGGTGGCCCGCTGCCATCAATCGCGATAGAACGTTTGCACCAGGTGGTAGCCGAACTTGCTCTTGATCGGCCCGTGCACTACACGCAAAGGCTTCTTGAAAATCACCTGGTCGATGGCGCCGACCATCTGGCCCGGGCGGACTTCGCCCAGGTCGCCGCCGCGCTTGCCAGAAGGGCAGACCGAAAACTTTTTGGCCAGCACGTCGAAAGCCTCGCCGTTGGCGATGCGCTGTTTAAGCTTCTCGGCTTCGTCAGCGGTTTTGACCAGGATGTGGCGGGCTTGGGCTTTCATGGGGTACCTGTGCTTCGGGGCGAAAAAAGGGGCGCATTATGCCTGATAGACTCGCCTTGCAGGAGCGGCACAAGGCCGCTCCTGCAGGGGCCGCGGTAGTTATTCGACTTTAGCCTTTTGCGCGTCCTGCGACGCCGACCAGATGCGGTAGCGCACCTCGACATCCTTGGGCACATACACCACCACCGGCAGCTTGCTGTTGTAGCGCAGCAGGAAGCCGTCACCGATCACTGGCACGAAGGCCTCGGTCTTCTTGCCATCCGGGCAGGCCATCAGGGTGCTGGCCGGGCCGCTGACTTTGTCCAGGCGGTAGTAGTTGTAGCCCCAGCCTTCCAGGGTGCGTTCTTCAAGGCTACCCCCCAAGTGCTGGCGATTGCAGTCGACTTGCAACGTTTTGCCGGCGAGGATCTCCAGTTTGTAGGCCGATTCATCGGCCTGTGCCGGCAGGTGGATGACCTGCCGGGTAAAGCCTTTTTCCGCCTCGGGGTAAGGCGCGACGTCCTTCAGGCTGGCCGCCATCGCAGGCGTGGCGGCAGCCAGGGTGAGGGCCAGAATTGCGGTCATCGGGGTAGGGCGCATAGGGCCTCCTTGCAGGTAAACGAATGCGAACCCGCCGCCAGGCCCAGGCCGCCCGTCACTGGGCCAACCAGCCACCGTCGACGTTCCAGGCGGCGCCGCGAACCTGGCTTGCGGCCTCGCTGCACAGGAATAGTACCAGTTCACCCAGGTGCTCGGGGGTGACAAACGCCAGCGACGGTTGCTTTTCGGCCAGCAGATCATGCTGTGCTTGCAGCGGATCGCCACCGTTGGCAGCACGATCGTCGATCTGCTTTTGCACAAGCGGGGTCAGTACCCAGCCTGGGCAGATGGCGTTGCAGGTGACATTGCTGGTGGCGGTTTCCAGGCCCACCACCTTGGTCAAGCCGACCACACCATGCTTGGCTGCCACATAGGCCGCCTTGCCGGTCGAGCCGACCAGGCCATGCACCGAGGCAATGTTGATGATGCGCCCCCAGTTGCGCGTGCGCATGCCCGGCAGGGCCAGGCGCGTGCCATGGAACACAGCTGACAGGTTCAGGGCAATGATCTTGTCCCAGCTTTCCAGCGGAAACTGCTCCACCGGCGCGACATGCTGGATGCCGGCGTTGTTGACCAGGATGTCGACGCCGCTGAATTCGCGCTCGGCCAGGGCGAACAACGCTTCAATCTGGGCCACGTCCGACAGATCGGCCGGATGGTGAACCACCTTCACTCCATGGCGGGCGATTTCGGCTATGGCCGGTGCCGGGTCGCCAAAGCCGTTGAGCACGATATTGGCGCCAGCGCGTGCCAGCACCTGGGCGATACCCAAGCCGATGCCGCTGGTGGAACCGGTAACGAGTGCAGTCTTGCCTGTCAGGGTCATGCAAAGCTCCTTATCAAGTAAAGGCCGGGCGTGAAGACTCATTTTCTGGGGTCGAACGCTTCGCGCAAGGCATCGCCGATAAACACCAGCAACGACAAGATCACCGCCAGCGCAAAAAACGCCGTAAAGCCCAGCCACGGCGCTTCCAGATGTTGCTTGCCCTGGGTCACCAGCTCACCCAGCGAGGCACTCCCGGCCGGCATGCCGAAGCCGAGAAAGTCCAGCGCAGTCAGGGTGGTGATTGCCCCGGTCAGCATGAACGGTACATAGGTCAGCGTGGCGTTCATGGCATTGGGCAAGATATGCCGCAGCATCACCTGGCTGTCCGCCAACCCCAGCGCGCGAGCGGCTTTCACGTACTCCAGGTTGCGCCCACGCAGGAACTCTGCGCGCACCACATCGACCAGGGTCAGCCAGGAAAACAGTGCCATGATCCCCAGCAGCCACCAGAAATCCGGCTCGACAAAGCCGCTGAGGATGATCAGCAGGTAGAGCACAGGCAACCCCGACCACACCTCCAGCAGGCGTTGGCCAATCAGGTCGACCCAACCGCCGTGGTAGCCCTGCACCGCGCCGGCCACTACACCGATGAACACGCTGACAACAGTCAGGGCGAAGGCGAACAGCAGCGATACCCGCGTGCCATACAACACCCGAGCCAGCACGTCGCGGCCCTGGTCGTCGGTGCCTAGCCAGTTGCTCGCGCTGGGCGGGCTGGGGGTGGGTACCAGCAGGTCGTAGTTGGGCGTATCGGCGCTGAACGGGATGGGCGCGAACAGCATCCAGCCGCCCTGGTCTGCGATCAATTGCCGTACATAGGCACTGCGATAGTCGGGCTGGAATGGCAGCTGGCCGCCGAATTCCTGCTCGCTGTAGCGCTTGAGCGCCGGCACATACAGCTCGCCCTTGTAACTTAGAAGCAGCGGCTTGTCGTTGGCCACCAGCTCAGCGCCAAGGCACAGCAGCAGCAGGCCGGCGAACAGCCACAGCGAGACCCAGCCCAGGCGGTTGCGGCGAAAGCGTTGCAGGCGGCGGCGCGAGACGGGGGACAGCATCAGTGCGCCCTCGTGTCGAAGTCGATACGCGGATCGAGCAGGGTGTACGACAGGTCACCGATCAGGCGGATCAACAGGCCTGCCAGGGTGAAGATGAACAGGGTGCCGAACACCACTGGGTAATCTCGCGACACGGCGGCCTCGTAGCTCAGGCGGCCGAGGCCATCGAGGGAGAAGATCACCTCGATCAGCAACGAACCGGCGAAAAACACCGTGATCAGTGCCTGCGGCAACCCGGCCACCACCAGCAGCATGGCATTGCGCAGCACATGGCCGTACAGCACCCGGCGCTCACTCAGGCCCTTGGCCCGGGCGGTGACCACGTACTGGCGGGAAATCTCGTCGAGGAAGGCGTTCTTGGTCAGCAACGTAAGGGTTGCGAAACCGCCGATCACCAAGGCCCCGACCGGCAGCACCAGGTGCCAGAAGTAGTCGGCGACCTTGCCCAGCAGGCTGAGCTCGGCGAAGTTTTCCGAGACCAGCCCGCGTACCGGGAACCAGTTGAGCGAGGTGCCACCGGCGAACAGCACGATCAGCAGCAGCGCGAACAGGAACGAGGGCAGTGCGTAGCCGACCACAATCAGCGCGCTGCTCCAGGCATCGAAGCGGCTGCCGTGGCGTACCGCCTTGCGGATGCCCAGCGGGATCGACACCAGGTAGGTGATCAGCGTGGCCCACAAGCCCAGCGACAGGGTCACCGGTAACTTGTCCAGGATCAGGTCAGTGACTTTGGCCCCGCGGAAGAAGCTGCTGCCAAAGTCCAGCCGGGCATACTGGCCGAGCATCAACCACAGCCGTTCGGGCGCCGACTTGTCAAAGCCGTACTGGCGCTTGATTTCTTCGATCAGTTTCGGGTCCAGGCCGCGGGTGGCACGCGACTCGCCATGTACCACCTCGGCGCGTGCGCCGGGTGCACCGCCGCCCAGGCCTTGCAGACGCGCCACGGCCTGCTCCACCGGGCCACCCGGCGCGGCCTGGACGATGGCGAAGTTGACCAGCAGGATTGCCAGTAGCGTCGGGAAGATCAGCAGCAGACGGCGCAGAATGTAGGCGGTCATGGTGATAGCTTCCGGCGTTCGGCCATTTGCGCGTTGGTCAACGGGGTGGGGCTTACCTCCCACCAGGTGTCCAGGCCTTCGTCATAGGTGGCCTGAACCTTGGGCAGGCCAAAGCGGTTCCACCAGGCGGTGGAGCTGCCCGGCGGGTAGTAGTTGGGGATCCAGTAGTAGTTCCATTGCAGCACACGGTCCAGGGCATGGGCGTGGTGCAGCATGTCGGCCTGTGTGCCGGCGCGCACCAGACCGTCGATCAGGTGGTCCACGGCCGGGTCCTGCAGCACCATCAGGTTGTTCGAGCCGGGGTCGTGCGCGGCTGCCGAGCCAAAGTAGTTGTACAGCTCGGCACCGGGCGACAGGCTGACCGGGTAGCCGGTGACGATCATGTCGTAGTCCCGTGCCATCAGGCGGTTGACGTACTGGGCCGAATCGACATTGCGGATGTTCAGGGTGACGCCGATCTGTGCCAGGTTACGCTTCCATGGCAGCAGCAGGCGCTCCATGCCTGACTGGCCGTTGAGGAAGGTGAATGCCAGCGGTGTGCCCTGGCTGTTCACCAGGCGGTCACCTTCGGGGTGCCAGCCGGCTTGTTCAAGCAGGTCCAGGGCCTGCAACTGCTGCTTGCGGACAATCCCCGAACCATCGGTTACCGGAGCGGTGAACACAGTGGTGAAGACTTCGTCCGGTATTTTGCCGCGCAACGGATCGAGCAGCTTCAGTTCGTCGGCATCCGGTAGCTTGCGAGCCGCCAGCGGTGTGTTGGAGAACACGCTTTGCTGGCGGATGTACAGGTTGCGCATCATCTGCCGGTTGCTCCACTCGTAGTCCCACAGCATGCCCAGCGCCTGGCGCACGCGGCGGTCCTTGAACTGCGGCTGGTCGAGGTTGAATACGAAACCCTGGGCAACCTGCGGTTTGGCCGGGCCCAGGTGCGCGCGTTGCAAGCGGCCATCGTCCAGTTGTGCGCCGTTGTAGCCCAGGGTGTAGGCGGTGGCGGAAAACTCGCGGTTATAGTCGTAGCCACCGCCTTTGAGCACCTGCCGCGCCACCTCGGTGTCACCGAAGTACTCGATGCGCAGCTGGTTAAAATTGTAGCGGCCCCGGCTGGCCGGCCGGTTGCGTGCCCACCAGGTCGGGTCTCGTTCGAAGGTGATGCTGCGGCCGTTGTCGATGCGCCCGATGCGGTATGGCCCGCTGCCAATTGGCTTGTCGAAACCCGCACCATTGGCGAAATCGCGCTGCTGCCAGTCATGTTCGGGTAGCACTGGCAAGCTGGCGAGGTCCAGCGCCAGGGTCCGGCCGTGGTCGGGCTTGAAGTCGAAGCGCACGTGCTGCGGGCCTTCCACGGTTACGCCGGTGACATCGGCGAACTGCGTGCGGTACTTGAGGCTGCCCTTGCTCATCAACAGCTCGAAGGTGAAACGTACGTCCTCGGCGCGCACCGGCTTGCCATCGGCGAAGGTGGCAAGCGGGTCTATCTCGAAACGCAGCCAGGCATCCGCCGGGCCACGCTCCATGCTGCGGGCAATCAGGCCATAGACGGTATAGGGTTCATCGAACGAGCGTACGGCCAGTGGCGCGTACAGCAGGCCGTCGACCTCGCTGACGCCGATGCCTTTGTCGATGTACGGCAAAATATGGTCGAACTGGCCGATCTCGATGGCCGAGCGGCGCAGGATGCCGCCCTTGGGGGCGTCGGGGTTTACGTAGTCGAAATGCTGGAAGTTGGGGGCGTAGCGGGGGGCTTCGTCGTAGACGGTGAGGGCGTGGCTGGGAGCGGCATGGACGGTAAAGCCCATGCACGAAAACACAAGCCCCCACAATACTTGTGGGAGCGGGTTTACCCGCGAATGCGTCGGAGCAGGCAACGAGGTTGTCTGGTCTGGCCTCTTCGCGGGTAAACCCGCTCCCACAGGGGGTCTGATCACCGGGAGGGAGAATCAGTCCTGGCGGCTGGTCACTTCCAGCAGGTGGTAGCCGAACTGGGTCTTCACCGGGCCTTGCACGGTGTTGACCGGGGCGCTGAACACCACGGTGTCGAACTCCTTGACCATCTGGCCTGGGCCGAACGAGCCCAGGTCACCGCCCTGACGGCTGGACGGGCAGGTCGAGTTGGCTTTGGCGATTTCAGCGAAGTCGGCGCCTGCTTCGATCTGGGTTTTCAGTTCGTTGCATTTCTCTTCGCTGCTGACCAGGATGTGGCGGGCGGTTGCACGGGCCATGGGTACTGCTCCTTGGGGTAAAAACGCAAGCCTAGCGCACTTGCTTGGGGTATGTCTCGCCAGGCTCGCAACCTTCGGCTCACAGTTTTAGTGCCGCCTCACGCAACAAGGTTTCGGTCGAGGCCCAGCCCAGGCAGCCGTCGGTGATCGAAACGCCGTACTTCAGTGCACCCTTGCCCAGCGCCTGGCAGCCGTCGAACAGGTGCCCCTCGATCATCACGCCAACGATCGAGCGATCGCCTGCCAGGCGTTGCTCCAGCACATCGTTGAACACCGCCGGCTGACGAGCCGGGTCCTTGCCGCTGTTGGCGTGGCTGCAATCGACCATGATGCGCGCCTGAACGCCAACCTTGGCCAATGCCTGACGGGCCATGGCGATGCTGTTGGCATCGTAGTTGGGGCCTTTGTGACCACCGCGCAGTACCAAGTGCGTGTCCGGGTTGCCCAGGGTTTCGATGATTGCCGGGTGGCCCTGCGCATCCATGCCGAAGTGGCGGTGCGGGTGGGCTGCGCTGCGCATGGCGTCGGTGGCGATGGAAATGCCGCCGTCGGTGCCGTTCTTGAACCCGACCGGCAGTTCCAGGCCACTGACCATTTCGCGGTGAATTTGCGATTCGGTAGTGCGTGCGCCAATTGCGGCCCAGGCCAGCAGGTCGTCGAAGTAGCCGGCGGCCATCGGTTGCAGCAGCTCGGTGGCCACCGGCAGGCCACGTTCGATCATGCTCAGCATCAGCCCGCGGGACAAGGCAATACCCGAGTGCATGTCGTCGCTGCCATCCAGGTGCGGGTCGTAGGCCAGGCCTTTCCAGCCGACGGTAGTACGCGGTTTTTCGATGTAGGCGCGCATCACCAGCAGCAGCTTGTCACCGACTTCGCGGCTGAGGGCGGCCAGGCGGTCGGCGTACTCCAGCGCCGAGCGTGGGTCGTGGATCGAGCACGGGCCGACGATTACCAGCAGGCGCTCGTCGCGGCCTTCGAGGATGTTGCGGATGGCCTGGCGGTGGGCCTGGACTTGCTGGGCCAGTTCACTGGACAGCGGCATCTGTTGCTTGAGCAGGTGCGGGCTGGGCAGGCGCTTGCTGACCGTGGTGTTGGCTGCTTGCGGCTGAGTCAGGGGCAGGGCGAGGTTGGAAGCTTGCATGGCGTTTTTCCCTGGGCGAACGGCGGGTTCAGGCCCGCGCTGTCGGCCCTATCGAGGTGTTCGACAGATCGTTGAATTCGTATTGGCTGCTGCATTGCCACCTGTTGAGGACCGATCGGAGGCGGCAGGCTGGCCCGAACGGGATTGGCTAAATCGCCAGGCATAGGTGTTTGCGTCGTAATAAGTGGCGTAGTTCATGAATCTGTCCTCAATGTGAATCGGTGTTGTTCAAAGGCCTGAAAAGCAAAACCCCCGGTCGGGGAGCCGACCGGGGGTTTGAGTATTCTCATGTTCGGCGGCCCCTCGAAGGTGGGCGCCGTGTGGGTATCGGCGCCTAGTGGCTAAACCAATACCCGAAGTAATAGCTGGCAGGTGCCACGCAGCCGGCAACGGCCAGCACAGGGCGCAGTTTGCGACCGGTGTGGTTGGCGTGGTTGCGGGTGTGTGTTGGCATGTTGCTCTCCAGTGAATGAGCCCGAGCTTACTTCAGTTGCACCGGGCCATTCAATGGATAAATGCGATGAGCTCGATCATTTGTTTTTGTACTGGATGGTTCAATGGCCGTAGCGCCCGATCAGGCTCTGCGCCCCTAATGCGTGGCCTTGCAGCAACTGCAACAGACCGCTGCGGTCCAGTCCCTCGGGAAGCGTGCCCAAGGGCAGGTCTGTGGCAATGAGCGTCAGTGCGTAATGGTGCGGGTTGTCGCCAGCGGGTGGGCAGGGGCCTCGGTAGCTGAGGGTGCCCCGCGAGTTGCGCCCCACAGTCACGTATTGCCCACTGAGCCCGGCCATGCCTTCCTTGAGCCCATCGTGCTCCGGGTCAATGTTGTACGCGACCCAATGCACCACGCCGATACCCTTGCCGCCGTCCGGGTCGAACATGATCAGCGCGAGCGACTGGGTACCTGCGGGCAGGTTGTTCCAACTCAGTTGCGGGGTGCGCTCCTCGCCTGCGCCGCAGGCCGGGTCCTGCCCGACCTGCTGCAGGGCGATCACGCCACCATCAGTGAATGACGAGGAACTGATCGACAGCGCCCCTTGGTTGCTACTGCTTGCCAAGGCTGTGCAGGGCAGCAGTGCGGCGAGCAGCCAGGGTTTGACGTTCATGGCGAATCCTTGGCAGGGCTTTGGGCGCAGTGTAGCCGAGGCGTACCTCAGTGGCTGTCCTGGTCCTCGGCGGTGCCGCCGGTGTGCCCGGCGCCAGAGCCTGTCGCCTCGCCCGTGCTGTTCGAACCGCCGCTGGCCCCGTCGGCGGCATCGCTGTTGCTGCCGGTGTCGCTGCTGTCGTTGTCCTGGCCACTGCCGGGGCTGTTGACGCTGCTGTCGTCACCGGCGGTCTTGCCGCCAGACTGGTCGGTTTGCGGACGGCTATCGGTGTTGGTGTCGGTGGCAGCAAAGGTGGTACCGGTGAGGCTGGCCAGCGCGAGCGCCAGGCACAGGGAGAGAGAGCGAATGCGGATCATGGAGGGTCTCCTTGGCGGATGATCTGTCATTCGTTTGGCTGCGCGTCAGGGCAGGTGTGCCTTTCGGGCGACGAGTGGTCACTCTGTGGGAGCGGGCTTGCCCCGCGAACACCGGCAAAGCCGGTGCCATACACAGCGTTGCCTGCTTCGCGGGACAAGCCCGCCCCCACACCAGCCACTGTTCTCTGCGTGACAGCACAACCTATAAGGGATGAGTGGCCTCCCACAAGGAGTCGGCAACGGATTCAGACAGGCTCTGAGCGTTGCGCCGGGCTTTCCACGGGATCCAGCGGCGGATGCTCCTGCGCCGCATGCATCAGGTCTTCGGTTACCCGCAGCTCGGCGCCGGTTGGCGAGAAGGTGGTCGAAGCGGTGAACGGTGCCGGGTGCTCTGCGGCCGGGCGCTTGCCGCGTCGCCACATGAAAAAGCACACCATGGCCAGGTTGACCACGGCAAAGGCCCAGAACAACCCGGCCTCGCCAAACTCGGTCATCATGGGCGAAATGGCCACCGGCGCCATGGCCGAACCCAGTGAGTTGATCAACAACAAGCCTTGAATCATCGGTACCAGGGCGTCGGAAGGCGCGCGGTCGGCCGCATGGCTGACCGCCACCGGGTACAGCGTGAACACGCCACCACCCAGCAGGAACAGCATGGCCGGCAGCAGGAACGAGTCCGACGGCAGGAATACTGTGACCAGCGACAACACCACGCACAGTGCAGCCAGGGCAATCAGCACATCCTGGCGATCCTTGCGGTCGGACCAGCGGCCCACCGGGTATTGCAGCAGCATGGCGCCGAGGATCACCCAGGCCATCATGTTGCCGACCTCGCCCACGGCCAGGCCGATGCGCTGCAGGTACAGCGGCAGCAGGGCATAAATGCCGGCAATCGCCACCCCCGAACCAAAGCAGCCAACCAGGCCAGACGGTGCCACACCCAACAATTGGCGGGGTTTGAGGGGTTCGACCTGGTCCAGCAGTGGCGATACCCGCGGGAGGATCACGATGGGCAGTACCGACAGGGCAGCCAGTACCCCAGCCAGCATGAAGGGTGCGGTGTCGCCAAGCTGGGTGATTTCGCCAAGGCCTGCCTGGGCAATCACCCCGGCGCCGTAGAAGGCGATCATGTACAGCGCCAGCAGGCGGCCGCGGATTTTTGCATCGCCGGCCAGCAGCAGCCAGCTTTCGATCACCAGGAACACGCCGACTGCCGCCCACCCGTTGATCAGGCGCAGCACCGACCACCAGGTGACGTCGTAGAACAGCCCCTGCAGCAGGATGGTCGCGCCGATCAGGGAAGCGAAGCTTGTGTAGGCGCGGATATGGCCGATGCGCAAGATCAGCCGGTCGTTGAAGATGGCGCCCAGGGTCAGGCCGAGGAAGTAGGTGGACGAGACGACGCCGATGGTGGTCGCCGACTCACCGGCAGCGCCCAGGCGCAGGGTAGTCAGGGAAGACATGAAGCCGTTGCCCAAGGCAATGATGAACAGCCCGAGCAGGGGCGCCAGCGCCATGGCCAGCAAACGCGGAGACATACAAACCTCTAGTTGGATGAGCGGAATGAGCGCCTTCTCGGACGCGCACACCGGCTCGACCCGAAAAGGGGCGAGTGGCGACACGGATGCGACCTGGGCAAGACTCAACCGCTGGACCCTTTGGGAATGGGCCGGGCGGGGAGGGTTGAGCCTATTTCACATGTGCGTTCATGTGTTCAGGCACGGACTCTGTCATTGCTGCGGGTTGCCACCGTTCAAGGCGACGGGCGAAAAGGAAGCGGGATTCTACGGGCTTGGAAGCTTTTGCCCAAGGGGCACGGGTATGCGACGAGACGCCGCAGTCCAAGGGCGACATGAACGTGTCTTGGGCAGACATCTTGGCGCCGCTGTGCAGCCCCGGCCATCTCACGGACTGCTGCATAATGCTGAACCCACCCCAAGGAAGGCCCATCATGTTCGCGTCGCTGTTCGCAGTCCTGGCCCCGGTCTTCATCGTCGCCGGCATCGGCTTTGCCTGGGCCCGCAAGGGCCTGGACTACCCCACCGATTTCATCGCCCGGGTTGTGATGACTGTCGGTACCCCGTCGCTGGTGCTGTCCACCCTCAGTCGCACCGAGCTTAACCCTGACGCCTTCACCAGCATGGCCTTGGCTTGCCTGCTGTGCACCCTGGGCATGGCCTTGGTCGCCTTGCTGGTGTGTCGTGCTTCGGGCATGCATTGGCGGGTACTGCTGCCGGCGTTCATGTTTCCTAATACGGGCAATATGGGCCTGCCGATCAGCTTGTATGCCTTCGGTGAGCACGGCCTGGCACTGGCCGTGGCGTTTTTCCTGACCTTGTCGATCGTGCAGTTCACCATCGGCATGGCCATCTCTGGCACAGCGGCTTCGCTCAAGGCGCTGCTGCGCAACCCTATTGTCATCAGCCTGGCCGGCGCCATGCCCATCATCTTTCTCGATTTCGAGCTACCGCGCTGGCTGGCAAACACTGCAGATTTGCTCGGCGGCATGACCATTCCGCTGATGTTGCTGACCCTGGGGGTGTCGCTGGCCAGCATTCGCCTGCGTCACGTGGGCAGCGGCCTGTTGCTGGGCGGCTTGCGCATTGGCCTGGGGGCTGCGATGGGCTGGGCAGTGGGGGCGGCGCTAGGCATGGACAACCTTGAGCGCGCGGTACTGGTGGTACAGTCGGCGATGCCGGTTGCTGTGTTCAACTACCTGATGGCGGTGCGGGCCAATCGTGAGCCGGAGCAGGTGGCGAACCTGGTGATGTGTTCGACGGTGCTTTCGTTTGTCTGGTTGCCGGTGGTGCTGGCCTGGTGGATGTAAGCCT
>NZ_JBNRIK010000003.1:47927-128063 GCF_053557975.1 Pseudomonas sp. XP2 | reverse complement strand
CTCCCACAGGTCCAGCGCAGCCTTTGAAAGCTGTGCAGTCCCTGTGGGAGCGGGCTTGCCCCGCGAAGAGGCCGGCCGCGAACACATCAATCCTGGCTACGGGTATCGATACTGACCACTACTGACATCCCCGGCCGCAGGTGCCTGGCTTCCGGCTGGTCGGCATCCACGGTAATGCGCACCGGAATACGCTGGGCAATCTTGACGAAGTTGCCGGTGGCATTGTCCGCTTGCAGCAAGGCGAACTCCGAGCCGGTTGCTGGCGAGATCTGCTGTACATGCCCCTGTAGCTTCAGGTGGTTGAGCGCATCCACGGTGAAGCTCACCGGTTGGCCGATGCGTACATTGGCCATCTGGGTTTCCTTCATGTTGGCAATCACCCACAGGGTGTCGGGTACCAGGGCCATCAACTGCGCGCCGGAATTCACATAAGCCCCCAGGCGCGTGCCGATCTGCCCCAGCTGGCCGTCGCGCGGGGCGGTGACCCGGGTGTTGTCGAGGTCGATGCGCGCCAGCTCCACCGCCGCCTTGGCGTTCTCTACCGAAGCTTGTAACGCGGCCCGGTTGACCACCACCGTTTCCCGGTCTTGGCGAGCGATTTCCAGCGCCGCCTTGGCCTGGGCCAGGCTGGCGACGGCAGCGGCTTCGCTGGCACGGGCCAGGTCCAGGTCACGGCGCGACACAGAGCCGTCATTGACCAGCGCCTGGTTGCGGCCAAGGTCGGCTTTGGCCTTGGCTGCCTGGGCCGCCGCATCGCCGATGGCCGCCTGACGCTGGGCGATGGTGGCTTCGGCGCTGTTACGCTGCTGCAGGTTGTTGGCCAGGGCCGCCTGCTGTTGCTGCAGTTGGGCGATGGCCTGGGCCAGGCGCTGCGTGTAGATGCGGTCGTCCAGTTGCACCAGCAAGTCACCGGTCTTGACGAACTGAAAGTCGTGCACCGGCACGTCGACGATGTAACCACTGAGCTGCGGGCCAATGATGGTCACCTGGCCGCGCACCAAGGCATTTTCGGTACTTTCGATGGCGCTGCCGAACGGCGGCAGGCGCCAGGCATACAGCACCAGCAGGATGCCGGCCAAGGCCACGCAGGCGAAGCTGATCGTCGACAGGATGCGCACCCGCCGCGAACGCGTCGGGCTGGTGGGCTCGCTGGGCGGTGTGGTGCCTTCCGGGGTTTCGGCGATGGCGTTGGTGGTCGTGGTGCGGGTGTCGTCGGTCATCGGGTGGGCGCGCCGGGGGTGGAGTCGGTGGAAGTGGTCTGGCGCCTTGCGTACCAGAGCCAGGTGCTGCGGATGCAGATCCAGACCATGGTCAGGATAGCGATGCTGCCGATCAGCACGAACACATCGTTGTAGGCCATGACATTCGCCTCGCGGGTGGCGGCATTGGCCAGCACACGCATGCCAGCTTCGTTGCGCATGGCCGGGTCGGCGAGCAAGCCGCCGTAGCCGGCGCCACCGCTTTGAACACGGCTGGTCACCAACGGTTCAAGGTAGCTGAGGCGGTCCATCAGGTGGCTTGAATGAAACTTTTCGCGCCAGGTCTGGAAGGTGCCCAGCAGTGCCGCGCCAATCAGGCCGCCGAGGTTGTTGCAGATGCCAAACAGCACCGAAAAGCTCACCAGATTGCGCGGGTTGGCGCGCACATGGCTGATGCCCAGTGCCATCGAAGGGCCGAGGAAAAAGGTGCTGCCGAACGCCAGCAGGAACTGGCTGAAGTACATTTGTGCCGGGCGGGTGAGGTTGCTGGAGCTGCTGTCCATGAACGCGCCTGTGGCCATGGCCAGTAGCGAGACGAGCAGCGGGATCACCAAGTGGTTGGGGTTGATGGTCAGGGCACTGCTGGCCAGGCCAGCCACCGCACCCAGCAGCATGATCCAGTACAGCGTGCGCATCTGCTCGCTGCCCATGTTGAGCACCTGCAGGAAACCGACCGCACCGGTGGACTGTTCGGAGGTGACCATGCGGATCAGTACCACACACAGGGCCAGGCGAATGATTGCACCGCTGCCCAGCCAGTGGGTCATCAGCAACGGGTTGCGGCGGTTGTGCTCGATGGCCAGGCCTGTGAAGATCAGCGCGATCGATGCCGCCAGTGCCACGCCGATCCACGGCGCCTCCAGCCACCAGTCTATGCGCCCCAGCGACAGCGCCGCGCAGAGCAGGGCGGTGCCGCTGGCCATCAGTGTAAAGGTGAGAAAATCCAGTGGTTCGAACGTCTTGAAGCGGTCACCGGGCGGCAGCTTGAGCATCAGTACGCACCCCAGCGCAGTCAGTGCCAGGCCCAGTTCGAACAGGTACAGGCCACGCCATTCGGCGATCTGCAGCAAGTCTTCGGAAAAAATCCGCGCCAGCGGCAGCGCCAGCTGCGAGGCGCCCAGGCCCAGTACCATGGCCTTCAGCCGCCATTTGGCGGGGAACGCCTGAATCATGTAGTACAGCCCCAGCGAGCTGAGCGCTGCGCCGACCATGCCGTGGGCCGCACGCACGGCAATGGCCGAGTTGAGATCGTTGACCAGCAGGTGGGCGAAAGTGACCAAGGCATACAGCACCAGGAACACTTCGGTGAACGCGCGCAGGCCGAACTGCTGGCGGAATTTCACCAACAGCAGGTTCATGGACACGTTGGTCATGACGTAGGCGGCCGGTAGCCAGGCCATTTCTGCCGTGGTCGCACCCAGGGCGCCCTGCAGGAACACCAGGTTGGCGGTGACCAGCGCGTTGCCCAGGCCACCGGTAATTGCCACCAGCAGGCCAACCACGCCGTAGGCCAGGCGCTTGGCTGGCGAATGCAGAGGCGTGGAGGGCGAGCCCGGCAGGCTGGGTTTTTCGTGGGGGAGCCACTGGCGAGGGGCGTATTTGTCCATGGGACAGACTGTACTTGAGCGGCGGTTGGTGCTGCTAGGTGCATCCTTTGGTTTTTGTGATGGCGATGCGCAGGTGCTACAAGGCTTTGGCCAAGAACGCCGCTGTGCGGCTGTCGGCACACGCGGCCACAACCTTGGGCGGCCCGCTGATCACTACCTTGCCCCCGGCGTCTCCGGCCCCTGGCCCGATGTCGATCACCCAGTCGCTCTGCGCCACCACGCGCATGTCATGTTCGACCACCACCACGCTGTGCCCGGCTTCGACCAGGCGGTTCAACTGCACCAGCAGCCGGTCGATGTCTTGCGGGTGCAAGCCATTGGTGGGCTCATCCAGCACGTACAGGGTTGCCCCACGGGCCGTGCGCTGCAGTTCGGTGGCCAGCTTGATGCGCTGCGCTTCGCCACCGGACAGTTCGGTGGCCGGTTGGCCCAGGCGCAGGTAGCCCAAGCCGATATCCTGAAGCACTTGCAAGCACCGGCGCGCCGGGGGCTGTTCGGCAAATACCTGCAGGGCCTGGTCGACCGTCAGTTGCAGCACTTGGGCGATGTTCATGCCTTGCCAGCTCACCGCCAGGGTTTCGGGGTTGTAGCGGGCGCCATGACAGGTGGGGCAAGGTGCGTAGACACTGGGCATGAACAGCAGCTCGACGCTGACGAAACCTTCGCCCTCGCAGTTGGTGCAACGGCCCTTGGCAACATTGAAGGAAAAGCGCCCGGCGTCGAAGCCCTTGGCCTTGGCCTGGTCTGTGGCAGCGAACAGCTTGCGCACATGGTCGAACAGGCCCGTGTAGGTAGCCAGGTTGGAGCGTGGCGTGCGGCCGATCGGTTTCTGGTCGACCTGCACCAGGCGCTTGATGCTGCCAAGGCCCGCACTCACATGGCCGCTGCTGGCCAGTTCAGGTGCGTCTTCCAGGCTTTGCTCTTCGGCTTCGCTGCGCTGCTCTGAATGGCCCAGGTGCGCGCCCACCAGTTCCAGCAGGGCCTGGCTGACCAGGCTGGACTTGCCCGAGCCGGAGATACCGGTGACGGCGGTAAAGCAGCCAAGCGGAAATGCCGCGCTGAGGTTATTCAGGTTGTTGCGGGTGATGCCTTCAAGCTTCAGCCAGTCGCGGGCCGGTCGGGGTTCACGCATGGTGTGGGTCGGGGCACTGAACAGGTAGGCGCGCGTGCGTGACGGCTCGACCTCGGCCAGGCCTGCGGGTGGCCCGCTGTAGAGGATGGTGCCGCCATGCTCGCCGGCAGCTGGCCCGACATCCACCAGCCAGTCGGCGCGGCGCATGGTGTCCAGGTCGTGCTCCACCACATACACCGAGTTGCCCGCGTGCTTCAGGCGCTGCAGGGCTTCGAACAGCGCTTCGCTGTCGGCAGGGTGCAAGCCGGCCGACGGCTCGTCGAGTACGTAGATCACGCCGAACAGCTGCGAATTCAGCTGGGTGGCCAGGCGCAGGCGTTGCAGTTCACCAGAAGACAGGGTCGGGGTGCTGCGCTCCAGGGCCAGGTAGCCGAGGCCAAGGTCGAGCAGGGTATCGATGCGTTCGAGCAACTCGTTTGCGATGCGTTGGGCTGCCAGGCGCTTTTCCAGGGTCAGCTCGTCTTGCTGGTGTGTCAGGTAGCCCGCTGCTGCCACCTTGCGAAATACCTCGGCCAGCGCTTGCAATGACAGGTGCGACAGCTCGGCGATATCCAGCCCGGCAAAGGTCACCCCCAGCGCTTCGCGTTTCAGGCGTTTGCCCTGGCATAGCGGGCAGGGGCTGGGGCGCATGTATTGAGCCACGCGCTTGCGCATCTGTGCGCTTTGCGAGTGCATGAAGGTATGCAGCACGTACCGTCGGGCGCCCATGAACGTGCCCTGGTAGCTGGGCTCCTGTTTGCGCTTTAGCGCTTCACGGGTTTGCGCCGGGGTCAGGCCGGCATAAACGGGGGCGGTGGGCGTGTCCTCGGTGAACAGGATCCAGTCGCGCTGCGCCTGCGGCAGGTCGCGCCAGGGAATGTCAACGTCATAACCCAACGTCACCAGGATGTCGCGCTGGTTCTGGCCTTGCCAGGCCATGGGCCACGCCGCCACCGCACGCTCGCGGATGGTCAGCGACGGGTCGGGGACCATGGTTGCTTCGGTCACCTCGTAGACCCGGCCCAAGCCATGGCACTCTGGGCAGGCGCCCTGGGGCGTATTCGGCGAAAAGTCCTCGGCGTACAGCATCGCTTGCCCGTCCGGGTAGTGGCCGGCGCGTGAGTACAGCATACGGATCGAGCTGGACAAGGTGGTTACGCTGCCCACCGAGGAACGTGCACTTGGCGTGCCGCGTTGCTGCTGCAGGGCTACCGCCGGCGGCAGGCCGTCGATGGCATCGACGTCGGGCACGCCAACCTGGTCGATAAGGCGCCGGGCATAGGGCGCCACCGACTCGAAGTAGCGGCGCTGGGCTTCGGCATAAAGCGTGGAAAAGGCCAGCGAGGACTTGCCCGAGCCGGAGACGCCAGTGAATACCACCAAGGCATCGCGTGGAACATCCACATCGATGTTCTTCAGGTTGTGCTCGCGGGCACCGCGTACGCGGACGAAGCCGCTGGGGGAGGTTGGGCGTGAAGGCATGACGCAGTCCTTGGCTGTGGCTGAGCAGTGAGCCCCAAGGTAACAGCAATTTCGACCCTTTCGGTTCCACGGTGTGAAACCAGATTCGATTGTGCTTCATCCCGCCTCGCGCTTATCTGTCAGCCAAGCACGACCTGCCTTAGCCGTCGTGACCTCAAGGCAAACAACAAGAACGGGAAACCACCCGCGCGAGGAGACTCTACATGTCCCGACATCAGCACATCCTGGCCTGGCTTGACGACGTGGCCAGCGACCTGCACACGATCCGTCACGATATCCACGCCCACCCAGAACTGGGTTTTGAAGAGAGCCGCACCTCGGCGCTGGTCGCCCGTCTGCTGGCGCAGTGGGGCTATGAAGTGCACACCGGCATCGGCAAGACCGGTGTGGTCGGTGTGCTGCGCAATGGCAGCAGCCCACGCCGGCTGGGCTTGCGCGCCGACATGGACGCGCTGCCCATACACGAAGCAACGGGCGCGGCCTACAGCAGCCAGCACCAAGGTTGCATGCACGCCTGTGGCCATGACGGGCACACCACCATGCTGCTGGGGGCGGCGCGCTACCTGGCGGCAACCCGGCAGTTCGACGGCACGCTGACGCTGATCTTCCAGCCGGCCGAGGAGGGCCAGGGCGGTGCCGAGGCGATGCTGGCGGACGGCCTGCTGGAACGCTTCCCCTGCGATGCGCTGTTCGGCATGCACAACATGCCCGGGCTGCCGGCCGGGCATCTTGGTTTTCGCGAGGGGCCGATGATGGCCTCGCAAGACCTGCTCACGGTGACCCTCGACGGGGTGGGCGGCCATGGCTCGATGCCGCACCTGACCGTAGACCCGCTGGTGGCAGCGGCCAGTGTGGTAATGGCGCTGCAAACCGTGGTGGCGCGCAACATCGATGCGCAGGAGGCTGCGGTGGTCACCGTCGGTGCCTTGCAGGCCGGCGAAGCGGCCAACGTGATTCCCCAACAGGCGCTGCTACGCCTTAGCCTGCGTGCGCTGAACGCCGAGGTGCGGGCGCAGACCCTGGAGCGGGTGCGGGCGATCATCGTCAGTCAGGCCGAAAGCTTTGGCTGCCGTGCCAGCATCGAACACCGCCCGGCCTACCCGGTGCTGGTCAACCATGCCGCAGAAAATGCCTTTGCCACCCAGGTGGGGGTGGAGTTGCTCGGTGCCGAGGCGGTGGATGGCAACACCCGCAAGCTCATGGGCAGCGAGGACTTCGCCTGGATGCTGCAGCGCTGCCCAGGTGCCTACCTGTTCATCGGCAATGGTGTATCGCGGCCGATGGTGCACAACCCGGCCTACGACTTCAACGACGAGATCCTGCTGACCGGTGCCGCCTACTGGGGCGCGCTGGCAGAGCGATGGCTCGCGCCCGCCTGACTGCCTTTTGACGACTGCCGCTGGAACCCGGGCGCGATCGCGCCTGGGCGATCACCCAATCATTGTGTGGAGTGTTTCCTATGCAGACTTCGAGCACTGGCGTGTCGCGTACCCGGCAAGTGGTGGCCGCCGTTATCGGCAACGCCCTGGAGTGGTACGACTTTATCGTGTACGGCTTTCTGGCCAGCATCATTGCCCGGCAGTTTTTCCCGTCCGACGACGAGTACGCCTCGCTGCTGATGGCCCTGGCCACCTTTGGCGTGGGCTTTTTCATGCGCCCGGTGGGCGGCGTGTTGCTGGGCATGTATTCCGATCGCAAGGGCCGCAAGGCGGCCATGCAGATGATCATCCGCCTGATGACCGTGTCGATTGCCATGATCGCCTTTGCCCCCGACTACCTGGCCATCGGCATGGCCGCGCCGCTGCTGATCGTGGTGGCGCGCATGCTGCAAGGGTTTGCCACCGGTGGCGAGTACGCCAGTGCCACGGCGTTCCTGGTGGAAAGCGCGCCGGCCCACCGCAAGGGCCTGTATGGCTCGTGGCAATTGGTAGGGCAGTGCCTGGCGGTGTTTTCCGGGGCGGCGATGGTGGCCCTGGTGACGCACTGGTGTTCGCCTGAGGCGCTGGACAGCTGGGGCTGGCGGATCCCGTTCGTGCTCGGCCTGCTGATCGGCCCGGTGGGGCTGTGGATTCGCAAGCATATGGAAGAGCCCGAGGAGTTCGTCGAGGCGCGCCGCCAGGCCAAGGGCCAGTCGCCCAGCCTGTGGCAAGTACTGCGTGAGCATCGGCGCAGCCTGCTGGTATCGATGGGCCTGGCCTGTGGCGCTACGGTGTCGTTCTACGTGGTGCTGGTGAACATGCCGACCTTCGCCCACAAGAACCTCGGGCTGCCACTGGACCAGGTGCTTTTGGTGCAGATGCTGGCCGTGGGGCTGATGACCGTGGTCATTCCGCTGTCCGGCGCGTTGTCTGACCGCCTGGGGCGCCGCCCCGTGCTGATGGCCTTTACCCTGGCGTTCTTCATAATGGTCTACCCGCTGTATGTGTGGGTGGCCGCCGCGCCATCCGTGGAGCGGCTGCTGGTGATGCAGCTGCTGTTGTGCACCGCCATCGGCGGCTTCTTTGGCCCGGCGCCGACCGCCCTGGCCGAGCAGTTCCCGGTCGAGGTGCGCTCCACCGGGGTATCGGTGGCCTATAACGTGGCGGTGATGGTGTTCGGTGGCTTTGCCCCGTTGATCGTCACCTGGCTTACCAAGGTACTCGGTACCCCGGTCGCACCGTCGTTCTACGTGCTGTTCGCCTGCCTGCTGACGCTGGCGGGTACCTATTGCCTGAAAGAAGCACCCCGGGCAGGCAAGCCCACCACTTTCAACCTTGGAGTAAAACCGTGAAGCCGTTAGCCATCGACCCCATCGTTGCCCTCGATGCCGAAGCCTTGTCCCAGGCCATCCATGCCCGCCAGGTATCGTGCCGGGAGGTGATGCAGGCTTATCTCGCGCACATCGAGCGCTGCAACCCGCAGGTTAACGCACTGGTGTCGCTGCGCCCGGCCGAGGCAGTGTTGGCTGAGGCCGATGAACGTGACCGCGAGCTGAAGCGGGGCCATTCCCGCGGCTGGATGCACGGCATGCCACAAGCGATCAAGGACCTGGCTGCCACTACCGGGCTGCGCACCACCCTGGGCTCGCCCTTATTCGCCGAACAGATACCTGAGCATGACGCCATCAGTGTGGCGCGGGTGCGGGCGAGCGGGGCGCTGATCGTTGGCAAAAGCAACGTGCCGGAGTTCGGTCTCGGTTCGCAAACCTATAACACCCTGTTCGGTACCACCACCAATGCCTACGACCCGCAGCGGGTGGCCGGCGGCAGCAGTGGCGGGGCGGCAGCGGCGCTGGCCATGCGCCTGCTGCCGGTGGCTGACGGAAGCGACATGATGGGCTCGCTGCGCAACCCGGCGGCGTTCAACAATGTGTTCGGCCTGCGCCCTTCGCAGGGCCGTGTGCCCCATGGTCCGGCACCCGAACTGTTCGTGCAGCAGCTGGCTACCGAAGGGCCGATGGGGCGCAGCGTGGTGGATGTGGCGCGGCTGTTGTCGACCCAGGCAGGCGTTGATGCACGGGTGCCGCTGTCGCTGAGCGAGGGCCGCCGCGATTTCGCTGCAGGGCTGCAGCGCGATTTTCGGGGTGTGCGGGTTGGCTGGCTGGGTGACTACAACGGCTACCTGCCGATGGATGACGGGGTGATGGGCCTGTGTGAAGCAGCCTTGGCCGATTTCGCCGAACTGGGTTGCCGGGTGGAGGCTTGCCAACCGGCATTCGACCCGGCGCGCTTGTGGCAATGCTGGCTCACCCACCGCCACTTCCTGGTGCACGGCAACCTTGGCGCGGCCTATGCCGACCCAGACAGGCGCGCCTTGCTCAAGCCCGAAGCACAGTGGGAGGTAGAGGGCGCCTTGCAACTGAGCGCGGCCTCGTTGTACCAGGCGTCGCTGGACCGCAGTGACTGGTACCGCGCCTTGGCACACCTGTTCGAACGTTACGACTACCTGCTGTTGCCGTCCGCCCAGGTGTTCCCTTTCGATGCAAAACTGGCGTGGCCGACGGCCGTTGGGGGCCGGGCGATGGACACCTACCATCGCTGGATGGAGGTGGTGATCGGGCCGACCCTGGCCGGTTTACCCAGCATCAGCGTACCGGTCGGTTTCAACAGCGACGGTTTGCCCATGGGCCTGCAAATCATAGGCCCGGCCCAGGCCGACCATGCGGTGTTGCAACTGGCGTACGCCCATGAACAGCTGACCCGGTGGGTTGAGCGGCGCCCGCCACCGTGCCTGCTGGCCTGATGAAAGCACTGGGCAGGCGCGGTTCTTGCTGGCTATGCTGACCATCCAGCTACAGGGAGGTCATACCCATGGGCATTACGGCAGACAGTGGCGGTGTGCGTTCGGTGGAGCGCGCACTGGCCATCGTCGACCTGCTGGGCGAGCATCAGGCACTGGGCCTGGAAGAATTGCATTACCTCACCGGCCTGCCCAAGGCCACGGCCTCGCGCATGCTCGCCACCTTGCAGGAGCAGGGCTGGGTCTACCGTGGCCTCAGCGACCGGCGTTATCGCCTGTGCGCACGGCGGCTGTTCGGTGACCGGCAGATGCGCTTCAAGCGGCGGCTGGTGGAAAGTGCTGCACCGCTGCTGCTGGACCTGAGCGAGCGCACCGGGCTGGTGGTGGACCTGTCGTGTTTCGACGGCGAGCGGCTGGAGGTGATGGAAAGCGCCATCCCTCAGGTATTGCGCAAGCGGTACCCGCATACCTGCCAGATCGTCGGGCACCATGCCAGCCTGTTTCACTCGGCGATGGGGCGGGCGTGCCTGGGTGAGCTGGCGGTCGATGAAGTGCAACGCCTGGCGGCCCATGAGCGCCTGCGCGATGACACGGTGCTGCGCAACATCGAAGAAGACGCGCACAAGGGCTTTGGCCAGCGCACCGAAGGGTACTGGGAGTACCCGGTGCGTTTGCCGTTCCTGATCCGCGCCATTGCGCTGCCGGTGCACGCCGAAGGGCGCCTGGCCGGGAGCATTGCCTTGCACTGGCCGCTGGATCAGGCACCGGTGGAACGAGTAATGAATTTGCACCTGAGCAGCCTGGCGACCACGGTAGACGATGTGCAGCGGGCCTTGGCGGGCTAGTGCTGACCTGTGCTGCGAAGAGGCCAGTGCAGGCCACAGCAAAAGCCGGCAGATGTCACTGGCCCTCCCGAAACCCGCTAGGGCTCACCCCCGCATGCTTGCGAAAGAACCGGCTGAAATACCCCACATCGGCAAACCCCAGCTCATGGGCGATCTCTTTCACGCTCAGGCTTGAATGCCCCAGCATGCGCTTGGCTTCCAGTACCAGCCGGGCATTGATCACGTTCATGGGCGTCATGCCCAGGTGCTCCTGACACAACCGCCCCAGTGTCGCCAGGGTCATGCCGAGCTCGGCAGCGTAGTCCGCCAGTGGCCAGTGCGCGCGGTAGTGCATGTCCACCAATTCACGCAAAGCGGTCAGCTGCTGGCTGCGCCTTGACACTGGGCGCTGCCCACCCTCGGGCATGTGCGGTTCATGGCGCAGCACCTGGATCAGCAGCGTCAGCAGCAGGGCCATGCTGCTGGCCACATGCTCACGGGCGCGGTTGTGGTACTCCTCGCGCAAGGCCATGCACAGCGGCAGCAACGGGTCTTCGTCGGCTGCCCACGAAGGCAGTGCGATCACCTGGGGTTTGCGCACCTGCGCCAGCAGGTTGGGTGCCAGCACCTGGGCAATGCTTTCCAGTGGGTGCTGGGCGGCGGTGATCACCAGGCCCTCGACCTGGCCGGCCCAATGGAAACCATGCACCACTTGCGCCGGTACATACACCACGCAGGGTGCCTGCACCTGGAGCCGGTCACTGTCGAACAGCACCTCACCGCCGCCGCTCTGCAGGTACAGCAGTTGCAGCAAGCCTTCATGACGGTGCGCGGCAATTTCCCAGTTATGTGCGCCAGAACGTTGGGAGATCTGTTCCACATGCAGGGCTTCGTGCCACACCGGTCGGGCGGTTTCACCATACAGGGCGTAGTTGGGGATCTTGTTCATGTTGTTGTAATTGTTCTGTTCGGTACCTGGTTACTGTGCCACAGCTGCCTGCAGGCTTCAGGCGGCAGGACGAATTTTGTCGGGAATGTGGGGCTGGTTGCAGGTTTTGTCCATTCTGCCGGTGTGCCTGCCGGCCCTAGGCTGTGGCCCAGATGAAGCGACACTCTGGAGAGCAGCATGCACAACAACAAGATCCCCTCTCAATGGCTGGGCCTGGATTCGGCCGTATGCGTGGTAACCGGTGCCGCCGGTGGTATTGGCGCGGCGCTGGCCGGCGCCCTGGTCGCACAGCAGGCCCATGTGGTGCTGCTGGACCGTGACCTGGACAAATGCCGTGAACTGGCCGCCACCTTGGGCGAACACAGTGTCGGAGAGGTCAGCGCCTTGGGCTGCGACATCGCCGACCCGGCCAGCGTGGAGCAGGCCGCAGCCCAGGTCCAGGCGCTGCACGGGCGCTGCGATGTACTGGTCAACAATGCCAGCGTGCTGCGCCCCGGCGCGCTGGACGTGCTGAGCCTGGAGCAATGGAACCAGGTGCTGGCGGTCAACCTCACGGGCTACCTGGTGTGTGCCCAGGCCTTCGGCCGTTCGATGCTGGCCCGTGGCCGAGGCCGTATGGTGCACGTGGCCTCGATCGCCGCCCATTACCCGCAACCCAATAGCGGTGCCTACAGTGCGGCCAAGGCCGGGGTCAGCATGCTGTCGCGCCAGATTGCCGTGGAATGGGGGCCACGAGGTGTGCGCAGCAACGCAGTCTGCCCAGGGTTGATCCGCACTCCCTTGTCTGCCGCGTTTTATGCCGACCCGCAAATCGAACGCCAGCGCAGCGCCATGACGGCCAACCAGCGTATTGGTGAGCCACAGGATATCGCCGACGCTGTGCTGTTCCTGGCCAGCCAGCGCGCCGACTACATCAATGGTGCAGAGCTGACCGTGGATGGGGGGCTCGAGAGCATGCCCATGGCGCTGATCCCGCGGCCAGGCTTTGAGGGGGTACGCGCATGACCACACGTAACTGCGATGTGCTGGTGGTCGGGGCGGGTGCGGGTGGCCTGGCGACCGCCATTACTGCAAAGAAGCAGGGCCTTGACGTGATCGTCATCGAAAAGGACGACTGCTTTGGCGGTACCACGGCGTTTTCCGGCGGTGTGTTGTGGGTGCCTGGCAACCGGCACGCTGGCAACGACAGCCCCGAGGCGGCCATGACCTACCTGCGCAACGAAACCGGGGCCTGCTTTGACGCGGCCGGGGTCGAGGCGTTCTTGCGCTACGGGCCGCAGATGGTGGACTTTTTCGAGCGGGAAACCGCCGTGAAGTTCGTGCCCACGCTGTACCCCGACTATCACCCACAAGTCGAAGGGGGCGTCGATGTGGGCCGTTCGATACTGGCCGCACCTTACGACATCCGTGGCCTGGGGCCGGACATGGCACGCCTGCGCCCGCCGCTGAAGACCATCACCTTCATCGGCATGATGTTCAACTCGTCGAATGCCGACCTCAAGCACTTCTTCAACGTCACCCGCTCGTTGACCTCGTTCGTGTACGTGGCCAGGCGCCTGCTCACCCACCTGAAGGAGCTGGCCCTGTATCGCCGCGGTACCCAGGTGACCAGCGGCAATGCCTTGGCGGCGCGCCTGGTGCGCTCGGCGCTGGACCTTGGCATCCCGATTCTCACCGGCACCCCGGCGCGGCAGCTGCTGCGCGACGGTGGGCGGGTGGTGGGGGTACTGGCCGGGCAAGGCGACAGCGAACTGCGTATTCAGGCACGCCGCGGGGTGGTGCTGGCCTGTGGCGGGTTCTCCCATGACTTGCAGCGGTTGCGCCAGGCCTACCCGCATGTGCGCCGTGGCGGTGAGCATTTTTCCCCGGTGCCAGCGGGTAATACCGGCGATGGTGCCCGCATGGCGGAGGCGTTGGGTGCCAAGGTCGATATACGCCTGCAAGCGCCAGCTGCCTGGATGCCGGTGTCGAAGGTGCCGGTGGGTGGCGGGCGATACATCGCCTTTCCGCATCTGCTGGACCGCTACAAGCCGGGCGTGATCGGTGTATTGCGCTCGGGCCGGCGTTTCACCAACGAGTCCAACTCCTACCACGACGTGGGCGCAGCGCTGATCGAAGCCTGCGCCGGCCAGGCAGAAACCGCCATGTGGCTGGTGTGCGACCGCCGTACGCTGGCCAAGTACGGCCTGGGCTTTGCCAAACCTGCACCAATGCCACTGGGGCCATTGCTGCGTAACGGTTACCTGCTCAAGGGCAAGACCTTGGCCGAGCTGGCAGGCAAGGCCGGCATCGATACGCAAGGGCTGGAGCGGACCGTGCGCGATTACAACCTAGGCGCAGTGCAGGGCGAGGACCGCCAATACGGCCGCGGCAGTAACAGCTTCAACCGCTACCTGGCCGACCCTCAGCAACAGCCCAATCCGTGCGTGGCGCCGGTGGGCGAGGGGCCTTACTTTGCCGTGAAGGTCATCATGGGCGATCTGGGCACCTTCGACGGGCTGCGCACCAGCGTGGTCGGCGAAGTGCTGGCCGCCGACGGGCAAGCCATCGAAGGGCTGTATGCGGTGGGTAATGACCGCGCCAGCATCATGGGCGGCAACTACCCCGGTGCCGGCATTACCTTGGGGCCGATCATGACCTTTGGCTACATCACCGGGCGCCACCTGGCAGGTGTCGAGCAGGGGCTGGCGGCAGCGAGCAAAGCGCGGGAGGTAGCGTGATGGACAAGGCTGTGGTCGATCACCGCATCTACACCATTCGCCCGCGCTGCATGGCGGCCTTTATCGAAGCCTTCGACCAGTTGGCGATGCCGATCTTGCTGCGCCACCTCGGCGCACCGCTGGCGTTCTACACCAGCAGCATCGGGCCGCTGAACCAGGTGGTGCACCTGTGGGGTTATGACAGCCTGGATGACTTTGAAAAGCGCAGCGCGGCGCGGGATGCCGACCCGGATTTTGCCGCTTATCTGCATGCCACCCGTGACCTGGTGGTGGCGCAGGAAACCCGGATCCTAAGGCCTGTCTCTCTACATAGTCTCGACAGGCAGTGATGTTGCCTGTGCCGGCGATTGGGCCGCAACGCGGCCCCGAAACACCGTCATAAAAACAACAACAGGTGATACCCATGAACAACACACTCGACGTGCGCCAACTGATCGACCAGCAACCCATCGGCCGTTACCAGAAATGGGTGGTGTTCCTCGGCTTTCTGATCATCGCCCTGGACGGCCTGGATGTGGCCATCATCGGCTTCATTGCCCCCCAACTGAAAAGCGACTGGGGCCTGGGCGCGCAAAGCCTGGGCCCGGTTTTGAGCGCAGCGCTGATCGGCCTCGCCCTTGGCGCTTTGATCGCCGGCCCCTTGGCTGACCGCTACGGACGCAAGGCAGTATTGCTGTACAGCGTGCTGCTGTTCGGCATCTGGACCCTGGCCTCGGCTTTTTCCCCGAACCTGGAAACCTTGGTCGTGCTGCGCTTTCTTACTGGCCTGGGCCTGGGGGCTGCAATGCCCAATGCCAGCACCCTGGTCAGCGAGTACGCCCCGGCGCGCAGCCGCTCGCTGCTGATCACACTGGCGTTCTGCGGGTTCTCCCTGGGGGCAGCGATGGGTGGTTTCGTCAGCGCCTGGATGATACCCAACCTGGGTTGGCGCAGTGTGCTGGTGCTGGGCGGGGTGTTGCCGCTGCTGGTCTTGCCGCTGCTGTACTGGCGCCTGCCAGAGTCGGTCACCTTCCTGGTCAGCAAGGGCGCAGATCGCCAGCGCATTCTGGCCATTGTCCGCCGCCTGGCCCCCGACCATGTCAACGCCGACAGTACGTTCGTCATGCCCGCCAAGCGCCAGGGCACTGACGGTGCGATTGGCACCATCCTCTCGCAGCGCTATCGTTTTGGTACCTGCATGCTCTGGGCTGGCTATGTGCTGGCGCTGTTCCTGGTCTACCTGTTCAGCGGCTGGCTGCCGACGCTGGTGAAGGAGGGCGGTGGTTTTTCGGTGTCCGAAGCAGCCATTGTCACGGCCTGCTTCCAGATTGGCGGGCCGGCAGGGGCGATTTCAGTAGGCTGGGCCATGGACCGCTGTAACCCTCAGCGCGTATTGATGCTGACTTTTCTGTTCAGTGGTGCGGTGATTTTCACGATTGGCCAGGTGGTGGGGGATTTCGCCTGGCTGTGCGCCATTGCCTGCGCCGTGGGCTTTGGGCTGAATGGCGCAAGCGTTGGCATGAATGCATTGGCCGCAGCTTTTTACCCCACTGAGGCACGGGCAACCGGGGCCAGCTGGATGAGCGGCATTGGGCGCATTGGTGCCGTGCTCAGCGCCTTCGCCGGGGCTCAGATGCTGGCATTGGGCTGGAGCTTTGCGCAAGTGTTTGCATCATTGCTGATCCCTGCCGGGCTGGCGGCATTGGCGGTATGGCTGCAGGGGCGCAATGCTGCGCTACGGTTTAACGCTCAAGGCTGTACATCCGGCACTCCGCCAGCAGCGCCAGCAGGTTCGGCTCCCGCTCCCTAGCCTTCAGGAACACCACGCCTATATGTTGCTGCAAGCGGTATTGCGGCTTCAAGGCAATCAGCCTGACGCGGTTTTCGTACACCGCCGCAATGCGCCCGGGCAGCAGGGCAAAGCCCACGCCCGAGCTGACCATGCTCAGCAGGGTGAAGATGTCGTTCACCTGCATGGCCACCTTGGGCTCGAAGCCGGCCTGCTGGAACACCCGTGCGCCATCGCGGTGGGTGGCGAAGCCCTGGGTCAGGGTGATGAAGGTGGAGTCGGCGAGGTCGGCCAGGTCCACCTCGGCCTGCCCGGCGAAAGGCGAGTCGGTTGGCACAGCAAGGAAGATATCATCGGAGAACAGCGGCAGTTGCTCGCATGCCGGGTCGCTGATGCTGTCGTCGAGCGACACAAGGATGGCTTCCAGCTCGTGGTTTTTCAGGCGCTGCAGCAGGTCGACGTTGGAGCCCAGGGTAAGGTCGATGTTCAGCTCGCTGCGGCGCAGTTTCAGCCCCATGACCAGTTTGGGCACGGTCTTCACCGTCAGCGAGTAGAGTGCGCCCAGGCGGAAACGCTCGGCGTAGAAGCCGGCGGCTTCACGGGTCTGGCGGACCATCTGCTCGGCGTCCAGGATCAATTGCCGGGCTTTCTTTTCCAGCACGTAGGCGCTTTCCAGCGGGATCAGCTGGCGGCCTTCGTGCTTGAACAACGGGCAGCGCAAGGCGCTTTCCAGTGAGTGGATGGCCCGGTGCACGCTCACGGCGCTGGTGGACAACTCAACCGCCGCGCGGCCGAGGTTGCCCGTGCGCATGAAGGCAAGGAAGGTTTCCAGCTTTTTGAGGGTCAGTTCTTCGTCGATGAGCATGGGGGCCTGGGTGAGTATGGCGATAGAGTTATGGGGTGTTTGAGATCGAGCGCCGCCCGCGCGGCGCATCGCGAGCTGCGCTCGCTCCTACGTTTGTTCCGGGCCAATTAATCCTGTGGGATTTGCGCGCGAACGCGTTGGTGCATGGCTCGATATCGTGTCGTACGAACAGGGCGGTCGCGCGCGTTGGCGCAGGTGTTAGTGGCCCGAAACAAACGTAGGCGCGAGCGCAGCTCGCGATGCGCCGCGCGGGCGGCGCTCGATCTCAAACACACCCCACACCTCAAGCCATACGCTCGATCAACGCCCACAACGCCGGGTCATTGAAATCATTCACGACCAGCCTGGCACCCGCCTCCAGCAACCGCTGCGGCGTCTGTGTCGTCGCCACGCCCACGGTAAATATCCCCGCGCCACTGGCGGCCGCAACCCCCGGCAATGAATCCTCGAAGGCCAGCGCCTGGCCGGCCTCGGCGCCCAGTTGCTGCAGGCCGGTGAGGTAGGGCAGCGGGTCTGGCTTGGGCCGCGCCAGCTCCTCGGCTACCAGCACATGCTCGAAATGCTGGCCAAGGCCCATGGCATTCAGCATGTGTTCGGCGTTCAGCCGCGGTGCATTGGTCACCACGCACATGCCGATGTCATGGGCCTTGGCATGCGCAAGCAGGCGCAAAAGGCCTGGCATCGGGTCAAGACATGGCGACAAGTCGCGAAACAGCGCCTCCTTGCGATCGGCCAGTGTCCGGCACTGTTCGACGCTCGCGCCGCTGAACAGCTCGGCGAACAACTCGCCGTTGGCGCGGCCACTGACCTGGGCATCGAACTGCGCCTGGCTCAGTTCGCGGCCGTCATGCTCACGCAGCAGTTGGCGAAAGGCCTGCAGGTGCAGGGTATCGGTGTCGGTGAGGGTTCCGTCGAGGTCGAACAGCAGGGCGGTGAGCATGGGGTATCCAGATCAAGAAAACACAAGCCTTGGGATCATAACCAATGCTGGCGACAAAGGGGGCTGTTCAGCGTGCTCCGAAAAGAGTACAAATGTGCTCCATGGACACTCTTACCCCCAAACGCCGCGCCATTTTCGAATTCATCCGCGAGCGCATTGCCGAGCACAGCCAGCCACCGAGCCTGGCCGATATCGCCACGCGCTTCGGTTTTGCCTCGCGCAGCGTCGCGCGCAAGCACATTACCGCCCTGTGCCAGGCCGGTTACATTGATGTCACGCCCAACCAGGCGCGGGGCATTCGCCTGGCCGAACCGCTGCGCCGGCCGGAAATCCTGGAAGTGCCGGTACTGGGCCAAGTGGCGGCAGGTGCCCCCATTGGCCCGGACCTGGATATCCACGAACAGCTCCTGCTCGACCCCAGCCTGTTCCGTCGCACCCCTGACTACCTGCTTAAAGTGCGTGGCGATTCGATGATCGACGACGGCATCTTCGACGGTGATCTGGTCGGCATCCTTCAACAGGCCGACGCCCGCGATGGCCAGATCGTGGTGGCGCGCCTGGACGGCGAAGTCACCATCAAGCGCCTGCAACGCCTGGGCAGCGGGTACCGGCTGTTGCCACGCAACCCGGCCTATGCACCCATCGATGTGAAACCCGACCAGGCGTTTTTCATCGAAGGCGTGTTCTGCGGCTTGCTGAGGCGTGACTGATGGGCGCGGTGGTCGACCTCGACAGGCTGCTCGACCAGCGCCGTGTCTGGCGCGGGCGGCAGGCCCAGGCACGGCCACTGGGGTTGCAGCCGACCGGTCATGCTGCCCTCGACGCGCGCCTGCCTGAAGGTGGCTGGCCGGCGGCGGCACTCAGCGAGTTGCTGCTGGCCAACCCCGGTTGCGGCGAGTTGCAACTGCTATGGCCCACACTGGCGCGGCTTAGCGCCGAAGGCAGCCGGGTGGTGCTGGTGGCGCCGCCCTTCATTCCTTACGCACCGGCCTGGCAGGCAGCGGGGGTGGACCTGCGCTGGCTGGTGCAGGTGGACGCCGCCCCCGCCGATGCCCTGTGGGCCGCCGAACAGTGCCTGCGCTCGGGCAGTTGCGCGGCGGTGCTGTGCTGGCCTGAACGTGCCGATGACCGTGCCTTGCGGCGTTTGCAGGTGGCCGCAGAAACCGGCCAGGCGCTGGCATTCGCCTGCCGGCCGCATCAGGCAGCACACAACCCCTCGCCAGCAGCACTGCGCGTTGCCGTCGACACCCGTCCGGCACAGTGGCGTGTGCTGAAAAGCCGGGGCGGCATGCCACCGGCGCTGCCCATCGCCTGCCCTGGGCGGGGCTGATGCCCCATGCTTTGGGCTTGCATCCTGCTCCCGCAGCTGGCGCTGGACACCGTCCTGCGGGAGCGTGACGACCCCGACACACCCTTGGTGCTGGTTGGCGGGCCTAGCCAACGTCGGGTATTGCAAGCGGTCAGCCCCGCAGCGGCTGCACTCGGGTTGCGGGCAGGGCAGACCCTTACGGCGGCACGTGCCCTGGCAGAGGGTTTTACTTGCGTCGAAGCCGACCCCAGGCGCATCGAGCAGGTTCAGCAATTGCTGGCAGCCTGGGCCTATCGCTTCAGTGCCCAGGTCAGCCTGCATTACCCGCGGGCTTTGCTCCTGGAAGTGGGGTCCAGCCTGCAACTGTTCGGCCCCTGGCCGTTGTTCGAGGCACGCCTGCGCCAGGAGCTGGCAGATTTGGGGCTGCGTCAACGCATCGTCCTGGCCAGTAACCCGGTAGCGGCGCGCATGCTTGCCAATGGTCATGATGGCTTGGCCTTGAGCGACGCCGACGCCACCCGTGCGGCACTGCTGGGCATGCCCATCACCCGTATCGGCCTGCCGGCAGATGCCGCCGAGGCGTTTGCCCGCATGGGCCTGCGGCAGTTGGGCCAAGTACTGGCCTTGCCGCGCGATACAGTGGCCCGGCGCTTTTCGGCCCAGGTGCAGTTGCACCTCGACCAGTTGCTTGGCCTGCGCAATGCGGGGCTGGACTTCTACCAGCCACCGGACCGCTTCGAAACCCGGCTGGAGCTGAACTTCGACGTTGAGTCGCACCAGGCGTTGTTGTTTCCGCTGCGGCGTATGCTCAACGACCTTGCCGCTTTCCTCGCCGGGCGCGACTGTGGCGTGCAGCGTTTTTGCCTGCACCTGGAACATGCCGAAGGGCCTGATACCCTGCTGCAGGTAGGCCTGCTGGCGGCCGAACGCGATGCCGCCATGCTGTTCGAACTGGCCCGTGGGCGCCTGGAGCCGCTGCGCATTCCCGCCCCTGTACGCAACCTGCGGCTGGTTGCCGAAGACCTGCCGCCCTTTGTACCGCAGCATCAGGCGTTGTTCGACCCACGCGCGCAGCAGGCACAACCCTGGGAACAATTGCGCGAGCGGCTGCGCGCTCGCCTGGGGGATGAGGCCGTCAAGGGGCTGAGCGCGGCAGCCGATCACCGCCCCGAGTGCGCCTGGCAGCTGACCGAGCAAGGCGCCCAAGGCAGTATGACGGTGGCTCCGGGCAGTCGCCCGGGCTGGCTGCTGCCAGCCCCGATGGCGCTGGACGCCAGCAGCTACCAGGTACAGGGCCAGGCCGAACGCATCGAGTCGGGCTGGTGGGATGGCGGCGACGTGCGCCGGGACTACTACCGCATCGAAACCCGTGACGGCCTGCGCGGCTGGGCCTACCGCGACCTCGGCCAGGCCGGCCCGCTGTGGCTGCAGGGCTGGTTCGCATGAGCACGCCGGGTTATGCCGAGTTGCATTGCTTGTCCAACTTCAGCTTCCAGCGCGGGGCGTCGAGCGCTGACGAGCTGTTCAGGCGTGCACGCGAACAAGGCTACCAGGCCCTGGCGGTCACTGACGAGTGCACCCTGGCCGGCATCGTCAGGGCCTGGCAGGCCGCCAAGGCCCATCAGCTGCGGCTGATCGTAGGCAGTGAGGTGCGGCTGCAAGAAGGCCCCAAGCTGGTGCTGCTGGTCGAGAACCTGGCCGGTTACCAGAGCTTGTGCGCGTTGATCACCCGGGCCCGGCGGCGGGCGCAAAAGGGCGAGTACCAGCTGTTTCGCGACGACCTGCAGCAGCACCATCAAGGCTTGCTGGCGCTATGGGTGGCCGATGACTGCGCCGATATGGCCACCGGGGAGTGGTTACGCAGTGTGTTCAGCGAGCGCTTGTGGCTGGCCGTGCACCTGCATCGAGGCAGTGACGATACCCAGCGTCTGCAGCACTTGCGTGGCCTGGCCGCTGAACTGGGTATCCGCGCCGTGGCCTGTGGCGATGTGCACATGCATGTGCGCGGTCGGCGTGCCTTGCAGGATTGCATGACTGCCATCCGCCAGCATTGCCAGGTAGCCGAGGCCGGGCGTTTTCTGTTTGCCAATGGCGAGCGGCACCTGCGCAGCCAGGCACAGCTGGGCGAACTCTATCCTGCCGACCTGCTGGCCGAGACCCTGGCCATTGCCGGGCGCTGCCAGTTTGACCTGAGCCAGCTGCAATACCAGTACCCGCGCGAACTGGTGCCCCAAGGCCATACCCCGGCAGGCTGGTTGCGTGAACTGTGCGAACAGGGGTTGCCGTTACGCTGGCCAGACGGGCCGGGTGACAAGGTGCGCGAAGTGCTGGCCACGGAGTTGGCGCTGATCGAGGAACTCGGTTACGAAAGCTACTTTCTGACCGTGCATGACATTGTCGCCTTCGCCCGCAGCCAAGGCATTCTGTGTCAGGGCCGCGGCTCGGCGGCCAATTCGGTGGTGTGTTTCGTGCTGGGCATTACCGAGCTCGATCCCCTGCAGCATCGCCTGCTGTTCGAGCGCTTCCTGTCGCGTGAACGTAACGAGCCGCCGGATATTGACGTGGACTTCGAGCACGATCGGCGCGAAGAAGTGATCCAGTATGTGTTTCGACGCTATGGCCGGCATCGTGCGGCGCTGACGGCGGTGGTCAACACCTACCACGCCGCCGGGGCTGTGCGCGATGTGGCGCGGGTATTGGGTTTGCCGGTGGACCAGGTGGATGCCTTGGCAAAATGCTGTGGTCGCTGGAGCGACCGTATGCCCGATGACCAGCGCTTGGCCGAAGCCGGCTTTGAGGCCAGCAGCCCTTCACTGCGGCGGGTACTGGTGCTGGCGGGCGAGCTGATCGGCTTCCCCCGGCACCTGTCGCAGCACCCGGGCGGCTTTGTCATTTCCCAGCAACCGCTCGACCAGCTGGTGCCGGTGGAGAATGCCGCGATGGCGGAGCGCACGGTCATCCAGTGGGACAAGGACGACCTGGACATGGTCGGCCTGCTCAAGGTCGATGTGCTGGCGCTGGGCATGCTCAGTGCCTTGCGCCGCTGCTTCGACTTGCTGCAGCGCCATCGGGGCCAGCACCTGACCCTTGCCACCATCCCCAGCGAAGACCCAGCCACCTACGCGATGATCAGCCGTGCCGAGACCATGGGGGTGTTCCAGATCGAGTCGCGTGCGCAAATGGCCATGCTGCCTCGGCTGCAGCCCAAGACCTTCTATGACCTGGTCATCGAAGTGGCGATTGTGCGCCCTGGGCCGATCCAGGGTGACATGGTGCACCCGTACCTGCGCCGGCGGCTGAAGCAGGAGCCCGTCACTTATCCCTCACCGCAGCTCAAGGAAGTCTTTGAGCGGACCTTGGGCGTGCCGCTGTTCCAGGAGCAGGTAATGGAGCTGGCCATGGTTGCCGCCGACTACACACCGGGCGAGGCCGACCAGCTTCGGCGCAGCATGGCGGCCTGGAAACGCCACGGGCGCCTGGACCCGCACCGCGAGCGGCTGGTGCGAGGCATGCTGCGCAATGGTTACGAACTGGCGTTTGCCGAACGCATTTTCGAGCAGATCAAGGGTTTTGGCAGCTATGGCTTCCCGGAGTCGCACGCGGCCAGCTTTGCCTTGCTGTGTTATGCCAGCAGTTGGCTGAAGTGCCATGAACCGGCGATCTTCACCTGCGCGCTGGTCAACAGCTGGCCCATGGGCTTCTATAGCCCTGACCAGTTGCTGCAAGAGGCCCGGCGCCAGGGTATCGAGGTGCGGTCGGTAGATGTCTGCCACAGCGAATGGGACTGTACCCTCGAGCCTGATGCTCAAGGCACATTGGCCATTCGGATGGGTTTGCGCCTGGTGCGCGGGTTGGCTGAGGCTGATGCCAGGCGGCTGGAGCAGGCGAGGGCTCAACGGCCATGGCGCGATGTCGAGGACCTGTGCCTGCGTGCCGGGCTCGACGCACGGGCCCGAGCCCGGCTGGCCGATGGCGGGGCGCTGCGAGCCTTGGCCAGCGATCGTCACCAGGCACGCTGGCAGGTGGCGGCGGTGCAGCCGCAGCTGCCGCTGTTCACTGATGTGCAAGCGGTGCCTGAAACGCCAGTGGACTTGCCTGTGCCCACCGTAGGCGAAGACCTGATGGCCGATTACCAGGCGCTGGGCACAACGCTGGGGCCGCATCCGCTGGCACTGTTGCGCTCACGCCTGAGGGCGCTGGGGTGTCGCAGCTCCAGCGAGCTGCAGGGTGTCGAGCATGGCGACAACATTGCCGTGGCCGGGTTGGTGGTGGGGCGGCAACGGCCCCAGACAGCCAGCGGAGTGACCTTCGTCACCCTGGAAGACGAGCACGGGATGGTCAACGTGGTGGTGTGGCGGGACATTGCCGAACGGCAGCGGCGGGCGCTGGTGGGGGCGCAGCTGCTCAAGGTGAGTGGGCGGCTGGAGCAGGAGAACGGCGTGCGGCACCTGATAGCACGGCGGCTGGAGGATGTGACCCCGTTGCTGCAAGGGCTGGATGTGCGCAGCCGGGATTTCCAGTAACCCCCGGCCCTACCAAAAGCCGTGATGCTCGCGTATTCCTTGTGGGAGCGGGTTCACCCGCGAACACGGGCGAAGCCCGTGCCATCCACCGTGTTGCCTTCTTCGCGGGTAAACCCGCTCCCACAGGGGCCGCTCACGCTTTCAGATTGGCAAGATAAAGACGATTCACGGCTCGCCAGTTACACCATCGCCAACCGCTGCTTGCGCGTCGGTGCCGGGAACGCCCGGTCGATTGCCCGAAGGTCTTCGCTGTTCAAGGTCAGCGCACCTGCGGCTGCATTCAGCCGCACATGCTCGGGCGCCACGGCCTTGGGGATGGCGATCACTCCGTCATTACGGGTCACCCAGGCCAGGCTGACCTGGGCTGGCGTGGCGCCATGGCGCTCGGCGATTTCTGCCAGCACCGGGTGCTGCAGCAAGCGCCCGGCCTGGGCCAGCGGGCAGTAGGCCATGGTCGGCAACGCGCGCTTTTCGCACCACGGCAGCAAGTCGAACTCGATGCCACGCTGAGCCGGGTTGTACAGCACCTGGTTGGTGGCGCAGTCAGGGTTGTGCAGTTCGCGCAGGTCGTCGAGGTCGAAGTTGGACACGCCCCAGCGCTTGATCTTGCCTTGTTCGCGCAAATGCTCGAAGGCTTCGACGGTTTCTTCCAGCGGGTGCTGGCCACGCCAGTGCAGCAGGTACAGGTCGATGCAGTCGGTACCCAGGCGTGTGAGGCTGCGCTCGCAGGCGGCCGCCATACTGCGTCGGCCGGCATTGTGCGGGTACACCTTGCTGACCAGAAACACTTGGTCGCGGCGCCCGGCAATGGCTTGGCCAACCACGTCTTCCGCCCCACCTTCGGCGTACATCTCAGCGGTGTCGATCAGGCTCAGGCCCAACTCAATGCCCTGTTGCAATGCCGCCACCTCGGCGGCTTTGCGGCCAGGGTCCTCGCCCATGTACCAAGTGCCCTGGCCGATGGCCGGAACGCTCGAACCTGCCAGTTTCACGTAACGCATGTCACCTCCCGGATGTGGGTATTGGAAAGCACAACCTCAAGCAGCGCTTGCGCTGCAGTGGAAAGCTTGTGTTCGCTGAGGGCAATCACGCCGATGCGCCGCTCGACCGTGGGCTCCACCAGGGTGACGCAGCGGGCGCCGAGTTCCTGCATCTGGTTGATGCACAGCGCCGGTACGGCACTGACCCCCAGGCCGCTGGCGACCATTCGGCCGATGGTTGCCAGTTGGTGGCTCTCGAAAGCCACGGCCAGTTTGCCGTGGTGGGCGGCCACATTCTGCTCCATCAGCAGGCGTACCGCCGAAGGGCGTTGCAGCGCCACGAAGTCCTCGGCCATCAGCTGTGCCCAACTGACCTGTGGCAGCAGCGCCAAAGGCGAGTCTGCGGGTACCACCGCGACAAAGCGGTCCAGGTACAACGGGTGGAAGTCCAGCCCGTCGATGTTGTCCGGCTCGAAGCCGATGCCCAATTCGACGCGGCGATGGCGTACCAGTTCCAGCACCTGTTCGTTGATCACGTCATGCACCGTGACATTGACCTTGGGGTAGCACTGGCGAAATACCTTGAGCGAGTGGGGCAGCAGGTTGCCGGCGAAGGCCGGCATGGCCGCCACCGACACACGGCCCAGTTGCAAGGTGAAGCGTTGGCGCAGCATCTCTTCCGTGTCGTCCCAGTCTGCCAGCAGGCGCCGTGCCAGCGGCAGCAACACTTCGCCCTCGGCGGTCAGGCTGACGCTGCGCGTGGTGCGGCTGAGCAGGGCGCCGCCGAGGTTTTCTTCCAGGGCCTTGATGGTCAGGCTCAGGGCGGGTTGCGAGATATGCAGGTGTTCCCCGGCCTGGGCAAAGCTCTGGTACTTGGCCACGGCGACAAAGGCACGCAGTTGCTTGACGTTCATGACAGGCCTATTGTCTGTTTTGTAAAAGTTATCAATCGATGACGAAAACAAAATTAACAAATCAGTCGCGTGCGGTGAAGATGTCTGCACACGCTCACCGACAGCCTCGTCGGTTCTACAACTACAAAAGGCGGATCAGCATGGCCGGACTGGACAAGCGCGTTGCAACCTATGAACAGGCCCTTGAAGGCCTGACCGACAACATGACAGTACTGGCCGGTGGTTTTGGCCTGTGCGGCATCCCGGAAAACCTCATCAGCGAAATCAAGCGACGCGGCGTCAAAGGCTTGACCGTGGTGTCGAACAACTGCGGCGTTGACGGCTTTGGCCTGGGCGTGTTGCTGGAAGATCGTCAGATTCGCAAGATGATTGCCTCCTATGTGGGCGAGAACGCCGAATTCGAACGCCAGCTGCTCAGTGGTGAGCTGGACGTGGAGCTGACCCCGCAGGGCACCCTGGCTGAGAAGATGCGTGCCGGCGGCGCCGGGATCCCGGCGTTCTACACCGCCACCGGCTACGGCACCCCGGTTGCAGAGGGCAAGGAAGTGCGCGAGTTCAAGGGCCGCAAGTACATCCTCGAAGAAGCCATTACCGGTGACTTCGCCATCGTCAAGGGCTGGAAGGCTGACCACTACGGCAATGTGGTGTACCGCAATACTGCGCAAAACTTCAATCCGCTGGCGGCCACCGCCGGCAAGATCACTGTGGTCGAAGTGGAAGAGATCGTCGAACCCGGCGTGCTGTTGCCCAGCGAAATTCACACCCCGGGCATCTATGTGGACCGTGTCATCGTCGGCACCTTCGAAAAACGCATCGAAAAGCGCACCGTCAAGGCCTGAGCGCCATCCACCAGAACAACAAAGAGACCCTGACCATGGCACTGACCCGCGAACAGATGGCGCAACGCGTCGCACGTGAACTGAAGGACGGCTACTACGTCAACCTGGGCATTGGCATTCCTACCCTGGTAGCGAACTACGTACCCGCCGATATGGATGTGATGCTGCAATCAGAAAACGGCCTGCTCGGCATGGGCGAATTCCCGACCGAAAGCACCCTCGATGCCGACATGATCAACGCCGGCAAGCAAACCGTCACCGCCCGCCGCGGCGCCTCGATCTTCGATTCGGCACAGTCGTTCGCCATGATCCGGGGTGGCCACGTCGACCTCACCGTGCTGGGTGCCTTCGAGGTCGACGTGCAAGGCAACATCGCCTCGTGGATGATCCCCGGCAAGCTGGTGAAGGGCATGGGCGGTGCAATGGACCTGGTGGCTGGCGCCGAGAACATCATCGTCACCATGACCCATGCCTCCAAGGACGGTGAGTCCAAACTGCTGCCACACTGCAGCCTGCCGCTGACCGGCGCCGGCTGCATCCGCAAGGTGCTGACCGACCTGGCCTACCTGGAAATCGAAGACGGCGCCTTCATCCTGCGCGAAACCGCGCCGGGGGTAAGCGTTGAAGAGATCATCGCGAAAACCGCCGGCAAGTTGATCGTGCCGGATGACGTGAAGGAAATGACCTTCTGATTCAACGGGCTTCATACATTCCCCTGCAGGAGCAGCTTTGGGCTGCGAAGGGGCCAGTGCAGGCATTCATATAATGTTTGTCTGTACTGGCCGCTTCGCAGCACAAGGCTGCTCCTACAGGGGTTTTGTGTTTTGGCTGATTTATCCGATAAAACCAATAAAAGGAATTCAACTGTGGCCGCTGAAATCCAAGACAGCCGTTCTGCGCGCTTTGCCTTGCGCTGCTCCAACTGGGCCGAACGCTGGTTCCCCGATTCCTGGGTGTTCGCCGCCCTGGCGGTGCTGCTGGTGTGTATCGGTGCCCTGGCCATGGGCGCCAAACCGACCGACACTGCCAAGGCCTTTGGTGACGGTTTCTGGAGCCTGATCCCGTTTACCATGCAGATGGCCTTCGTGGTCATTGGCGGTTATGTCGTGGCCAGCTCGCCTCCGGCCGCGCGGCTGATTGATCGCCTGGCGCGTATCCCCGGCAATGGTCGCTCGGCAGTGTGCTGGGTAGCCCTGATTTCGATGCTGGCTTCCTTGCTCAACTGGGGCCTGTCGCTGGTGTTCGGGGGCCTGCTGGTACGCGCCCTGGCGCGGCGCACCGAACTCAAGATGGACTACCGCGCCGCTGGCGCGGCCGCCTACCTGGGCCTGGGTGCAGTGTGGGCGCTGGGCTTGTCATCGTCGGCGGCGCAACTGCAGGCCAACCCGGCCAGCCTGCCACCGTCCATCCTGTCGATTACCGGGGTAATCCCGTTCACTGAAACCATCTTCCTCTGGCAGTCCGGCGTGATGCTGTTGGCGTTGGTGCTGGTCTCGCTGGTAATCGCCTATGCCACGGCCCCTGGCCCGAACAGCGCGCGCAGTGCCGAAGACTGCGGCGTCGACCCCAGCTTCACAGCGCCACCTGCACCGCAGCGCACGCGCCCGGGTGAGTGGCTGGAGCACAGCCCGATCCTGATCTTGCTGCTGGTGGCCCTGGCCGCTGGTTGGCTCTACCAGGAGTTCGCCACCAAGCCGGCGATTACCGCGATCTCCGGGCTGAACACCTACAACCTGTTGTTCATCATGCTCGGCGCCTTGCTGCACTGGCGCCCACGCAGCTTTCTGGACGCTGTGGCGCGCGCCGTACCGACCACCACGGGTGTGCTGATCCAGTTCCCGTTGTACGGGTCCATCGCTGCCATTCTCACCCAGGTGAAGGGCGTCGATGAACAGACGCTGGCCCACCATATTTCGCTGTTTTTCACCCAGATTGCCACCCACGACACCTATGCCGTGCTGATGGGAGTGTACTCGGCCGTTTTGGGCTTCTTCATCCCTTCGGGCGGTGGCAAGTGGATCATCGAAGCACCGTACGTGATGCTGGTGGCCAACGACCTGCAGTACCACCTGGGCTGGGCGGTGCAGATCTATAACGCTGCCGAAGCCTTGCCGAACCTGATCAACCCGTTCTACATGCTGCCGCTGCTGGGCGTACTGGGGCTCAAGGCGCGCGACCTGATCGGCTTCTCGTTCGTGCAGTTGCTGGTGCATGTGCCGTTGGTGCTGGTGTTGCTGTGGGCGCTGGGTACGACGCTGCAATACGTACCGCCTGTGATGCCATGAAGGCAGGGCCGCTGTGCGGCCCATCGCCGGCAAGCCAGCTCCCACAGGCCCGGCTGACGCTGTATGTGTGGAACCTGGCTTGCCCGCGATGGGCTGCAAAGCAGCCCCAGCATTTCGCCGGCAGTCCACGTATCATGGTCAGGCTGACTCAGCCTGGGAAACCCGCGTCACATGTCTATCCGATTGAAACTGCTGCGTAAGAAACTGGGAATGACCCTGGAAATGCTGGCCGAAAAGACCGGCATGACCAAAAGCTATCTGTCCAAGGTCGAGCGCGGCCTGAATACACCCTCGATTGCTGCCGCGCTAAAGCTGGCCCGGGCGTTGAACGTGAATGTCGAAGAGTTGTTCGCCGAAGAGCAGGCTGGCCCGAGCCGCTACAGCCTGGTGCGCCACGGCGAACGCCAGGCCCTGGTAGGCGACGGGCAAGGGCCTGGCTATGCAGCCCTGACCAGCCAGGTCGGGCAGCGCAGCCTGTTGCCGTTCCTGATCCAGCCGCCGTCCGAGTTCAGCGACCCCACGTTCAAGGAACACCAAGGCGAGGAATTCCTGTTCGTGCACGCCGGCCAGGTGGAGGTGGATTTCATGAACGAACGGGTGCTGCTGGAGCAGGGTGATGCCTTGCATTTCAACGCCCAGACACCGCATCGACTGCGCTCGGTAGGTGCCCAGCCGGCGCAATTGCTGGTCGTGGTTCACCACGCAGACGAATAAAACCACGGGGCAGGGCACGCCCTACCTGTGTTCTCATCCGTGAAACGCAGCCGCCATCGCATCAGCCCGCCTTTGCATCTTTTGCATGTCGGTATTTTGACGAATACCGCCATCGCCCATTGAATTTTATTATGGTGTCGGATCATTGACGTAGTGTCATTGTGCCCATAAGCTCAAGTCAACAGCGAAACAACTCCCGCCATACTGTGCAAATAACTAATTGATTTTCCTCATTTCAGGAGGGGCGTATGCGCACGACTCTGATTATCAAATCGATGTTCTTGCTGGTGTTGCTGAGTGGCGCTGCGCGTGCGGCAGATTCGTATGTAAACCAAAACAGTATCATTCCTGTTTCAACCGCCGGCTGGTTGTTGGCCTTCGCTGTTGTCGGCTTTGTACTGGTCGCCAACAGAAGAAAAATCTGAGCCTGACCCGCTCCCTGTCAAAGCGAGCGCAGGTTGTTGCAAGCCGGGGGCTGGCTTGTGAATTTCCCAACCGTTGCTATATTCCCAGTAGCCCTTCAAAGGCCTTGGTTGCAGGGCACTGCAGCCCACATGTACGGCGTCAAGGTTGGGGCCTCCAGGAAGGTCGAGGCCATCGCGGTGGGTTCAAGCCGCGAAGCGGAGCGAGAGTTGGTGTGCTGTTCTCATTCAGTGCTCTTTTTCGGGCCATTTGGCCGGAGGGACCCTCATGATGCGTTCATTGATTGCCGCATTCTGCGTGCTGGCCGTGTGGTCCAGTGCTGGCAACGCCGATCAGAGTGGTACGGCTTACCTGCTCAGCCCTGGTGATGTGGTAATGGTTTCGGTGTGGCAGGAAGACAGCCTGCGTCAAGAAGCCACCGTACTCCCCGATGGCAGCATCACCTTCCCCTTGGCCGGGCGCATCAATGTTGCCGGCCTGGATGTAACGGCAGTTGAAAAGCAAGTGGCTGCCAAACTCGACAAATTCCTCCCCGACCCAAACGTCAGCGTTGTCGTCAAGAGCATCGCCGGCAACCTGGTCTATGTACAAGGCAAAGTGATCAAGCCGGGCCCCGTGCAAATGGCGGGCCCTACCGCAGTGCTTCAGGCGCTGAGCATGTCGGGCGGGCTGGACAAGTTTGCTGACGAAAGCGATATCAAGGTGGTCCGCGGCACTGGCGCTTCCCAAAAGATCCTGCCCGTGCGATATAAGGACCTGGTGTCTGGGCGGGACATGTCCACCAACATCCAACTTCAGGCTGGCGACACGCTGGTCGTTCCTTGATCTTGCCTTTAATAAGAACACTTAATGCCTCTTCTCAGAACAACAAGCATTGCAACGGCAATCATTGTCTTGCCGTTTACGGACGTGGTACTGGCGGCAAATTGGCAGTCTACGGTGGTGGTACCGACATCCGTTGAATATGACAGCAACCCTTTGTTGCTGACATCGGGGGAAAAGGGTGTAACGCGCACGATCATCGCGCCGGATTACACCCTGATCGGTACCTTCGATCAGGATGAACTGAGGTTGGGGCTGGGCATGCATGTGTTGCGCTCGTCCGACACGGATGTGGTAGATGACCGTGAGGACCCCGATATCAGCCTGGGCTGGCAGCGCACCACCGAGCGTGGGCGTTTCGGGCTGGTGGCACGTTACAACGAAAGCTCGACGCTGTCGGGGACGGTGCTGGATACCGGGGTCATCACCACTGACGGTACGCAAAAGCTCTACACCCTGACCGGCAACTGGAGCCAGGCGGTGACCGAGCGTAGCACCCTGAGCAACGAAACCACGTACAACCGTGCCCGTTATGACATCAGCTCGCTGACGGGCTACGACGAACTGGCAAACGTATTCACCTGGACCTACGCCTGGAGCGAACGGGCCGATGTGTATTCCCGTTTCGGTGCCCGCCGCTATGAGCCCGAGCAGGACCTTACCGCGACCGCCTCCAACAGCTACACCCCGGCAGTCGGTATCAAGTACCAGCTTGCCGAAGGCCTGAGTGCCGATGCCCACATTGGCGTCAACCAGGTGTCTGGCGACGGCGGCGGCCGACGCGGGGAGGGTGGGGTGGCATTGCTGTACACCGGCACGCGCGCCGACGCCAGCCTGACCGCCGAGCGCAGCACGGTGGCCAGTGCCGAAGGCGGTTTCGCCGAGCTGGACCAGGTGCGTGGCGTGTGGAGTTATGCTGTTACCGAACTGGCGCGGGTGGGCGCTGACGCGGCCTGGCAAGACAGCAAAGGGCAGAGCCCTAACACACTGCAGACTTACAGCGTTTGGGCCAGCCGCCAGTTTTCACCGTACTGGGACTTGCGCCTGTCGCTCATGTACAAGGAACGGCAACAGGACCGAGCGCCCGATGCAACCGCGACGATCGTTGGTTTGACGTTGACGTACAGGTACCCCGACATCTGAACTTCAGGCAGGTGGCCCAATGAAGTCTGACTACGAACTCTCCATCAGAGATTACATCGCCATTATCAAGGACAGGGCCCTGGTGTTAGGGGTGAGTGCCGTAGTCATACTTGCCGCGACCGTGGCTGTCGCGTTGATGGTGCCGCCGATTTACCAGTCGACCGGCACCATTCTCGTGGAATCGCAACAGATTTCCCCTGAGCTGGTATCGACCAACACCACCAGCTTTGCCGATGAGCGCATCGAGGTGATTCGCCAGCGGGTGATGACGCGCGAGAACCTGCTGCGCATCATCGACAAGTACAACCTGTTCGCCGACAAGCGCTTGAGCGAGTCCGACAAGATCGACCAGATGCGCAATGCCATCGTGGTCGAAACCCTCACCACGTTCGTGCGCGGGCGGGGCGAGGCGACGGTTGCGTTCAATGTGTCCTTCGAACACAAGCAGGCGCAAGTCGCCAAGGAAGTGGCCGACGAACTGGTCACGCTGTTCCTCAACGAAAACCTCAAGCAGCGCACCGAGCGGGCCAACGAAACCACCGAGTTTCTTACCCAGGAGGCTAACAAGCTGGGCGCGGAACTGGCCAGCCTGGAAAACCAGCTGGCCGACTTCAAGCAGGCCCACGCCAATGCCTTGCCAGAGCACCAGACCCTGCGCATGAACATGCTCTCGCGTTCGGAGCTGGAGTTCCGCGAAGTTGACCGTGACTACAAGGCCGCCCAGGAAGAACTGCGCTACCTGGAGCTGGAACTGTCTGCGGCCAATGCTGGCCTTGCTACCAAGGTTACCGAGGGCACCAAGCCAGCCAGTGCTGACCAGGCTCAGGACCTGCCGAGCCTTAAAGCCGAGTACGCCCGGTTGCTGACCCGCTACAAGGATGCCCACCCGGATGTGGTGGCGATCAAGCGCAAGATCCAGGCGTTGGAAGCCAGTGGTGGGCGTACGGCCACGACGTCCACGGTCAGCCTCGACGTGGCGCGCGTCCGGGCCAAGATGAGCGCGGCCCAGGAACGTATCAGCTCGCTGGCCGATCAGAAGCGCGAGCTGACCCGAAAGATGGAAGGCTACGAGGCCGAGATCCTCGAGGCGCCGCAAGTCGAGCGTGGCTTGGTGACGTTGATGCGTGACCACGATAACGCGCGCAAGAAATACGAAGAAATCCGCGCCAAGGAAATGGGCGCTAAAATTACCGAAAGCCTGGAGCAGGAGAACAAGGCCGAGCGCTTTGTACTGCTGGAGCCACCGCTGATGCCTGAAAAACCGATCAAGCCTAACCGCAAGAAGATCGCGGCGCTGGGCCTGGTGCTGGCACCGGCAGGCGGTGGTGCCTTGGTGATGCTGCTGGAAATGCTCAACCAGCGCGTGCGCGGCGTCGGTGCGTTGGAAAACCTGCTGGGCAAACGGGTGCTGGTGGCAGTGCCCTACATCGATACCAGAGCGGACGTGGCCAGGCGCAAACGCTGGCGGAACTGGCTGATCCTGGCGGCACTGGCGTTGGTAGCTATCATGGTAGTGCTGGTGCACGTCTTCTACATGCCACTGGATGTGCTGTTGTTCAAGGTCATATCTCGGTTTGCATAGGGAAAGCAGTGATGGACAGGACCAAGCCGGCTGTTGGCAACAATATTCACCAGGTTACCCCGGGTACCCCTCAGGCTTTATCACCTCCCTCCGGCACGGCACTGGCGGAGGTGCCTGGGCAGTTCGACTATGTGAATACCAAAGTCGTGCCGCTACGGGCTGACCACCTTGAGCGCCACCGCATCGTGGCGTACAACAAGAACTCCAACATGAACGGGCCCATCGACCTGCTGCGTACGCAGGTGCTCAGGGCCATGGAGGAGAATGGCTGGCGGACCCTGGCCATCACCTCGCCAACGCCTGAGGCCGGCAAGACCGTGCTGGCGATCAACCTGGCCATGAGTATCGCTCACCACACCACCAAAACTGCCTTGCTGGTGGATTTCGACCTGCGCCGGCCCAAGGTCGGCAGCTGTCTGGGCCTGCCCATGGAGCAGGCGCTGAACGAGTTCCTGACGGACAAGGCCGAGCTGCAGGAGTGCCTGGTCAACCCGACTTTGCCACGCTTCGTGGTGCTGCCGACGCGGGTGCCGGTGCCGATGTCGACCGAGATGCTGTCGTCGCCCAAGGTGAACAACCTGATCAGCGATTTGCGCAACCGCTACGAGTCGCGCATCTGCATTTTCGATTTGCCGCCGTTGCTCAGCTCTGACGATGCGATCACCGTGATACCCAAGTTTGATTGTGTGCTGCTGGTGGTGGCCAACGGGATGAACAACAAGAAGGAAATCGAGGACTGCCTGCATCACCTGGCCACGGTGAACCTGATCGGGACGGTACTGAACAAGGCTGACGAGCAGCCGCGAACCTATTATTAAAGTTCGAAATTTTGGGGCTGCAAAGCAGCCCCCAAAGATCTCAGCCCTGATGCAGGCTCCAGGGATACTGCAACTCCCACTGCCACGCATGCCGCACAATCTGCTCCAGCGAAGCAAACTCCGGCCGCCAGCCCAGCACCTGCAGCGCCTTGCTTGCATCCGCCACCAGCCGTGGCGGGTCGCCGGCACGGCGCGGCGCGTCAAGGGCATTGATGTGCCGCCCGGTCACCGCCCGGGCTGTATCGATCACCTGCTGCACCGAAAAGCCCAGGCCATTGCCCAGGTTGAAAGCAGTGCGCACGCCACCCGCCAGTAAATAGTCCACCGCCAACGCATGCGCCGATGCCAGATCGGCCACATGCACGTAGTCGCGGATACAGGTGCCATCCGGGGTATCGTAATCCCGGCCAAATACCGTTACCGCCTCACGCCGGCCAGAGGCGGCCTGCAGGATCAGCGGGATCAGGTGGGTTTCCGGCTCGTGGCGTTCACCCAGCTGGCCATCCGGGTCAGCACCGGCGGCATTGAAGTAACGCAGGCATACCGACTTCAAGCCATACGCCCGGTCGAAGTCCTCGAGAATCTGCTCGACCATCCATTTGCTCAGCCCGTAGGGGTTGATCGGCCCTTTGACGTGCGCTTCATCAATCGGCACGTACTGCGGGTTGCCGTAAACGGCGGCACTGGAAGAAAACACCAGATGCCTGATACCCGCATTCACCATGGCCTGCAGCAAGGCCAGGGTGGCTGCAACGTTGTTCTGGTAGTACTTGCCGGGTGCGCTGACCGACTCGCCCACCTGGATGAACGAGGCGAAGTGGAACACGGCGTCGAAATGACAAACGCCGAACAGCACGTCCAGGGCCGCTTCGTCGGCGATATCGAGCTTGGCCCACTGGATGCCGGGGCCAGGCCAAACCAGGTCCGCCACCACTACCTCATGGCCGGCACCGAGCAGGTGCTTGACCATGTGCGAGCCAATGTAGCCCGCGCCACCCACTACCAGAAATTTCATCCGCACCTCCTGGAATCTGCTGTTTACAGACGCAGTGAACCGTCCCTGAAACGTGCAGGTGGGATGATCAGCTACAGGTGACCTGAGCGTAGATGGCCCTATGCCCTATTTCAAGAACAGCCAGTTGGACATGTAGTTGCTGTCGAAGGTAATGCTGTAATGCCCATCCTTGTACGCCACCGGCAGTGTCTTCAGCTGCGCCTGTGCATCGCGGGCGAACAGTTTGAGGCCGGCAGGTGCCTTGATGATCACGCTGCCTTCAAGCGGTTCGACGTTGAACGGCGTCTTGTCATCGGCCTTGGGCATGGCACGTGTCCCCAGTGACAGCAGCAGCTCACGCGACTGGCCCAAGGGCTTGCCGTCCAGGCTCTGTACCGCGACGCTGGCGTAAGGCGTTTTTGTCTGTAGCTGAACGGCCCCCAGGCTGATCGATCGGCCACCCAGCCAGCCGGTGGCGGCCTGGGTCAGTGGCGTATCGATGGTGTAGATGCCTTGTTGCCAGTTGCGCTTGAGCTCGCCGGTGTCGGTGACCGATTCAGTGGCATCGGCGGCCAGTAGCGATTGCCCCGGGTCCTGAAGCACTTGCGCGCCAGAGGGGATGGCGGCAGGTTTCAGCCACGGCAGTTCTGGTGTTGGCGGCAGGGCAATCTGCAGTTGGCCCTTTTCCATGGCTGTGCGCAACAGTACCGAACTGCGCGGGGTGATCTCCTGGTTGTAGAGGGTGGCGGGCGTTGGTGCGAATACGTAGCGGGTAGTTGCCGGCTTGACGTCCGCACGGCGGTAGAGCAGGGCGGCAGCGGGCAGGGTGGCGATCATCGCCGGGTCGTTGTACGCGTGCCAGTTGTCCGCCGTGCGCCAGCCCGGGTTGAACCCTTGCTGGCTGTACGCGTACTGCATCATGGCGTCCCAGCCTTGATGGCTGGCGGTGCCGGCTACATACAGCGGCAAAGAATGGCGGTCGGGCAGCGGGAACGGTTCGGCGTTCCACTCGGTGACCGTTAGCGGTTTGCCGACCACCTGGGCGGCGGCGATCCAGTCGATCATGCCGTCGCTGGTCAACGGGTTCTTCTCCAGCTGGCCAATGGCGCCGTAGCTGTGGGCATCGACGACATCGCCTGCGGTCAGCGCCGGCAGTGCACTCAGGCCATTGCCGCCCCAGGTGCTGGTGGTGGCGATCGGCACTTTCACGCCCAGGCCGCGCAGGTGGGCGATCATGTCGGCGTTGAAGCGCTGCTCCAGGTCGTTCAGGAACAGCTTCGACGGGCCGTGCTCCCAGGCGCGCCAGGTAAGGTCGGCGGGAAGGTCATGCTGCCTGGCGAACGCTTTGGCTGCGGCCATGTAGCGTTCGCTGTGGCGCGGTACATCCTTGTTCGGCATCAGTGCGTTACCGTAGTGCTGGGTGAGATCGTTTTCGTTGGTGATCAGCACGGCGGCGATGGCGGGGTCGTCTTTGTAAGCCAGGCCGGTGTATTCATTCACATGGGTCAGGTACTGCTCGGCGAACCGCTTCATCGCTTTCTGGATACTGTCGTTCACGTAGGCGTAACCCTTCAGGTCGACGCGACCTTCCTTCTCGGGCAGCTCACCGAAATCATCAATGTTGTCGTTGGCGGTAAACGCACGTTGCACGTGCATGTCCAGCCAGATGTAGATGCCTTCGTCCTTGAGTGCCTTGATCCACAGGTCGAGCTTGCGCAGCGACTCGGCGCTAAGTTGCTGGGTATCGCGCACCAGGGTGCCGTCGCCAAACACGTTCGGGCTCACCCACGGCGAATCGTGGTGGTGCAGGCGCACCAGGTTGAAGCCCAATGCCGACAGGCGCTTGGCCTGTTGGCGAATTTCGTCGTCGGGGCTCTTGAACAGCGAGTAGGCAGACAGGTTGGTACCCCAGAAGCGCACCGGGGTGTTGTCTTCAAACATCAACTGCTCGCCGACTGCCTTGACGAAGCCGCGCTTGCCGGCGGGCTTTTCTGCCGCATTGAGGAACGACAGGTCCACTGGCGAGGTGCGCCAGTCCAGCTGGTCATCGGGCCAGGTGGCGGGGTCGGCCAGGCCGAAACGCTCGGTGGGCGTAGGACCCAGTTCGATGTCGCCGGTAACGTTGAGCACCGCCTTGAGCTGCTGGCGGCCGGCGCTTATCGGGTCTTTGTAGAGAAACGCACGCAGCTCGGACGGATTGCCGCGCTCGAAATAGACCTTGGCCAGTGGCGGATCGAAGCGCATCTCGACACGCCGGCCCTGGTCGGCCTTGCCCCACGACCAGCCGCGGTTGTCGGGCAGCAGTTGCGGGGCGCCCATGTCGCCCGCAATCTGCGCCGGGTCGAACTGGAACACCATGCCGCCGCCCATCACCCCGGCCTGGCGGCTGTGGGCGTTGAGGTCGAATGCCCAGCTCAGGGTTTGTGCCTGTTCCTTGCGGATATCCGCCTTCAGGTCAAAGTCCAGCTCCTTGTTCTTGCCCAACAGTGTGTACTGGTAGGGGCCATTGACCTTGAAGTCAGTGTAAAAGCCGGTCCAGCTCCAGTTGGCCGCCCAGAAGTCGAACTTGGCTTTCATCACCGGGCCGCCGCCGCGTGTCACGGTAGGCAAGCCATTTTGCTCATCGACACTGACGTGCCAGTCTGACCCCCAGCCGGTCAACGGCAGCAGGGCCAGGCCAGAAATGGCCGTAAGGCGCACGAAATGACGCAGGGTGAGCACGTTCATTGACATTACCTGGGTTGTAGGTCGGGTTCGGCCAGTTCCATGACCGGGCTGCTGTTCAGCCGGCGGACCATCTGGATGTAGGCCACGCCCAGCCCTGCGATTGACCAGTACACCACCGGGATGAAGGTGATGCTGCTGACGGTGAAGATGATCACCAGAATGCCGATCAGCGTTGCCAGCAGCACCCGCCCCAGCTGTCGTCGTTCGTCATCCTTGTCGGGAAAACTGAGCATGGCCCTGCGGATGCCCCTCAACACCACGGCAAAGAAGGCGACGAACAGACCGAGCCCGACCAGCCCGACCCGCAGCGCCAGGTTGATGTAGGTGTTGACGATGTCGATGATGCCTTCGCCCTGGATCATCGACTGCATTTCCGGCGTGTTGCGGAAGTCGAACGAGCCGAACAGCGGGTTGCGCTGGATGACGATCCAGGAGTTGTCCATCAGCCGCTCGCGGTAAGTGATGTTCTCTTTTTCGATGTTGCCGATGTAAGGCAGCAGGTCCAGCACCTTGTCGCCGCCCGGCACGACGGTCAGCAAGGGCAGCGCCAGCATGCCAGCCGCGCCGAGCAGCGCCAGGCGCCTGACCGCGCCTTTGCCCATGGCAATGAACACCACCACGATGACCACGACTCCGATCCACGGCCCACGTGACAACGGCGCGAACAGCCCGGCGGCCAGCAGCAGGGCGCCCATGGCCTTGTGCAGCGGGCGTTGCACATAACCCTGCACGAACAGGAACAGGCCGATGGCCACGCTCATCACATAACCCAGGGCAATCGCCTGGCCGGTGGTGACGCTGGCCCGCAGCGCGCCGCCGCGGCTGAGGTAACCGGACATGCTCCATGGCACGCCCATGGCGTCGATCAGGGCGCTGTACAGCAGCCAGTGGCGCACATATTCGGCCACGGCGATCAGCGCCATGACGAAAGCGGTTAGCACGAAGGCCAACAGGGTGTCCTTGAAGTCGCTGATCTGGCGCAGCCCACGGCTGGCCACGTAATACGGCAGGAATACGTCGACGTACAGGTACAGCGCCTGGCGCAGGGTGTCGGTGAGGGTGGTTTCGCGAAGGTACAGCACGCTCATCAACACCAGGCCGGCGGCCAGCAGCCTGTCGGCCCAGGTGCGGCCGAACCGCAACGTGTCAGCTTGCCGCCGCAGTTGCAGCGCGGCCGGCAGCAGCACGCAGAGGGTGAGCAGGCGGATATGGTTCAGGTCAACCAGATAGTTGACCACGCCGAACCCGGGCACCTGCACCGATGCCGGCGGAATCAGGAACAGCAGCATGTAGAACAGCGCCATGGGGTTGTGCTCACGGCGCCCGGCGAGCAACAGGATGACCGCGCCCGCCCCCAGATACAGCCAGAAGCTGTGCGAGACAAAGGCCAGCACCGTCAGCACAAACCAAAGATTGCGCCTGCGCTTGTAATCGCTGAGCGCAATGAGGTCGGTGGCAGGCCGCCGCGCCATCAGGAAGACCACGCTCGCCAAAAACAGGATGACGATCAACGCACGAAAATGTTCAGGCATCGGCTATGTACACCTTTCCCTTGGTGGGCAACGGCTAGCATCGTGGCTAATTGAAACTATAGTGACTTTTAGCCAATCAGTCAGAGATTGAAGTCATGCCGTCGATTGATGTGTCAGCCGCTGCGAGCCTGCGCAACCGGGCCCTGAGGGCCGGGTCGTGGAACCTGGTCTCGCAGGTGGCTTCTCAGGTGATGCGCCTGGGCGGCAATCTGATCATGGCCCGCTTGCTGCTGCCGGAAATGTTCGGGGTGATGGTCATCGCCACCACCGTTTCGGTACTCCTGCATCTGCTTTCCGATGTCGGCCTGCGCCAGAACATCATCCAGAGTCACCGTGGTGACGATCCGGATTTTCTCAACACCGCCTGGACCGTGCAGATCATTCGCGGCTTCCTGTTGTTTGCCCTGACCCTGCTGCTGGCCCTGGGCGCCTGGTTGGCCCAACTGGCGGAACTGTGGCCGGCGGACTCTACCTACGCCGCCCCGGTACTGCCGATGGTGCTGGCGGTAACCGGGCTGTCGGCGGCCATCTGGGGTTTCCAGTCCACCAAGATAGATGTGGCTGTAAGAACTTTCCAACAGAAGCGCGTGGTGCTGGTCGACCTGGCCTCGCAGGTGGCCGGCCTGGTGGTGATGCTGGTGCTGGGCTTGCTGACCCATTCGATCTGGGCCCTGGTGATCTCCGGCCTGGTGTCGGCCGTAGCCTGGACCGTGCTGGGGCATACCGCCCTGGAGGGGCCGAACAATCACCTGCGCTGGGACCGTACGGCGCTGACTGAGTTGATCGTGTTTGGCCGCTGGATCCTGTTGTCGTCGATGGTCGGCGTGCTGGCCATGTACGGCGACCGCATCTGGTTTGGCGCCAGCATGTCGGCGGCGCAACTGGGGGTGTATTCGATTGCCGTGCTGATCCTTGGCGCGGTGCAGACCGCGCTGATGAAAATTGTCGGGGCGGTGGCGCTGCCCGCTTTCAGTGAAGCAGCTCGGGCCGACGACAAGGAACGCCTGACAGCGCTTTATCACCGCTTTCGCCTGCTGGTCGACCTGCTGGTGCTGTTCATCTGTGGTGGTTTCCTGACCGCCAGCCCGCTGCTGATTGGCTGGATGTACGACGATCGCTACCGTGAAGCTGGCCCTATGCTGGCAATTCTTTCGCTGTCGTTCATCGTAATGCGCTATACATTGGCTCATCAGGTGTGGATTGCCCTTGGCCTGACCAAGTACCAGGCCATGGACAACATCATCCGCCTGGTCTCGCTGTGGGGGCTGCTACCGCTATTGCTGGCGATTGGTGGTGTGGAGTGGGCGATCTGGGGGGTTGCCCTGCATGCCGTGCCGACACTGGTGCTGGTCGTGTATGTGAACTGCAAACTGGGTATGTTCAGCCTCAAGCGTGAGCTGGTGGTGCTGCCGATGCTGCTGGTCGGGGCGCTGTGCGGAGCGTTGCTCACGGCCTTTTTCAACTGGCTTTGAAGCAGCGTGCTGGGTGCAACTTTCATGGGTACGGGTCACGGGATCATGGGGAAGCTCACTTTTTGTACTGCGCAGTTGGGCCGTAGAGGCTTTCTCCAGAGTTGTGTCTTGCTCGGTGTGGGTGGCGCGGTGTTTGGCGTCTCGGCGTCCGTTGCAGGCAAACCTGTCGAGCAGCCTGGGTTCGTGGTGATCAACGGTTGGGTATTGCCTTCCCGTTATTTCCGGAACGAGCCAGCATGATCAAGGACTTTCAGCAGCAGAAGGCGCTGCGCGACGACTACGATTTTTGCATCATCGGTGCCGGCCCGGCGGGTATCACGTTGGGCTTGCGCCTGGCCGCCGCCGGCTGGAACGTATTGCTCGCCGAAGGCGGGGGGCGCGAGTATGCGCCGCACTCGCAAGGGTTGTACGCGTGCGCGTCCACGGGCCTGGAGCTGTATGCCGAGGAGACCCGCCTGCGTTATCTGGGGGGCACCTCCAACCACTGGGCTGGCCGTTGCCGGCCATTCACCCCGTCGGACTTTACCGTCGGCCCGCCAGGTGACTTGCCGGGTTGGCCTATTCCTTATTCGGAGATCGAGGGCTACCTGCCGGCAGCCATGGACATCGTCGACCTGCCACCCGGCGCGGATTTTCGTGCGATGAACACCGGCCTGGATGGCGGTGACTTCGAGGCGGACCGCTTTCTGCTCAGCACGCCCACACGCTTTGCGCAAAAGTACGCCACGGCACTGGAGCAGACCAAAGGCCTGGACGTTTTCATCAACTGCAACTGCGTAGACCTGGAATTCGACAAAGGCTCTGGCCATCTGACTGCGGTGGTGCTATCCGACTACGAGCGCAATCGTCAGCGCCTGGTGGCCAGAAACTTCATTCTGGCCACCGGTGCCATCGAAAATGCCCGGCAGTTGCTCAACAGCCACACGCTGGTGGCGGCAGGCGTGGTGAACAAGGAAGGGCTGGTTGGCGGGTGTTTCATGGAGCACCTCAACATCGACCTGGGCACGTTCATCCTGAAGTCCGGGCAGGACCCGGAGCCGCGCCAGTACTACACCACCGATGCCTTTGTCGACGAGTACAAGGCCGGTAAAGGCAATGTCACTGCCGCGTTGCTGGCCGATGTGCAGACGTATGGCCGCACTGCCGAGGTCAAGCATTTTCTGGAGAACCTGGCCTGTGACATGGGGGTTGCCGGCAAGATCGCCTTCGTCGCCAAGTTCAGCTGCCCCGGCGACGGCGTGATCAGCACCATGATCGAGCAGTTCCCCAACCTGCACAGTCGCATCTCGCTGCTTGACGAGCAGGACGCACTGGGGGTGGCCAAGGTCAATGTCAACTGGGCGCTGAGCGCCGATGACCGACACACCATCAAGTGCATTGGCAGCGAACTGGCCAAGCAGTTCGCCGACATGGACCTGGGCTTCGTCAAGCTTAACGACTTTGTCTACGACACTTCGATACCACTGAAGATGGCACCGCACGCCCACCACATGGGCACCACACGCATGGCTGCCTCGCCGCAGTTCGGCGTTGTGGATGCCAATTGCAAGGTGTTCGGTACCGAGAATCTTTATGTCGCCGGCAGCAGTATCTTTGCCAAAGGTGGCGCCTCAAACCCGACCATGCCCCTGTTGCAGTTTGCCGTGCGGCTGGCCGACCACCTCGATACCAAGATGAGAGCGGCCAGCGGCGCCGCTGCGTGAAGCAGGTTGTACACGGGTTGAGTGCGCTGCGGTCAGCACCTAGAAGAACGAGACCGGAACGCCTCAGGACACTCCAGATTGTTCAGATCGCGAGGCCAGGCAGTATGAAGGGATGGATACGCAAGGCAGTGGCGCACTACGCCCATGCAACCGGGCGCGGGGGCAAGTTCTACAGGAGGTTCTGCAACCCTTCTGGTCTTGAATGGGGGGCCTATCTCGCCCGATGGGGTAACTTTCACTCAGTTGGCAGCAATTTCTTCGTCAATACAGGCTGTAAATTCCTTGACCCTTCGCTGGTACGTATCGGTAACAGCGTTGGCCTGTCCGACTGTACGTTGATCGGTCATGACGGGGTGGTTTTACTGATCGAACATCGCTTTGGCAAGCACCTGGATTCGGTCGGTTTCATTGATATCAAGGACAACTGTTTCATCGGCCATGGTGCGATCATCATGCCCCGCGTGACCATCGGCCCGGAATCGATCGTGGCTGCCGGCGCGGTGGTGACCAAGGACGTGCCGCCAGGCACCGTATTTGGTGGAAACCCGGCCCAGTTCATCTGCACCACCGAGCAGCTGATCAAACGGGTCGAGGCGCGTTGCGAAAGCTACCCGTGGATCGAACTGGTAAAACAGCGCAACGGCGCTTACGACCCGGAAGTTGAACCGCTGTTGATGGCGCAAAGGCGGCAATACTTCTTTGGGGACGGCAACAATGGCTAGCAAACCAGTGGATGTCATGGTGGTCAACTTCAATACCGCCGGGCTGCTGCAGCCGATGTTCGATGCGCTGCGCCGGGCCGACAGCGAGCGGCTGGCCAGTTACCTGGTAGTAGACAACGCATCGCGCGATGACTCGGTGCAGCGCATGGCCCAGGTGTGCCCCGAGGCACTGCTGCTGAGCAACAAGCAGAACGTGGGCTTCGGCCGGGCCAATAACCAGTTGCTGGCGCACCTGAAGGGCAAGTACGCCTTGCTGCTCAATACCGATGCCTTCGTTGCCGCCGACTCCCTGCAAAAAACCCTCGACTACATGGACGCCCACCCGGAGTGCGGCGTGCTAGGGGTGCGCCTGGAAGGCCGTGACGGCGATCTGCAGCCCAGCTGCCGCTACTTCCCTACGCCGCTCAACGTGTTTGTCGGGCGTACCGGGCTGGGGCGGTTCTTCCCGGGGCTGAAGATGGTCGATGAAATGACCTGGGACCACGCCTCGGTGCGCGAGTGTGACTGGTTACCGGGTTGCTTCTATCTGGTGCGCCGCGAAGTGCTGGACAAGGTGGGCCTGTTCGACCCGCGTTATTTTCTTTATTACGAAGAGGTGGACCACTGCAAGCGGGTGAAGGCAGCCGGCTGGAAAGTCGTGTTCTACCCGCATACCACCGTGGTGCACATCGGGGGTGAAAGCTCCAAGTCGGTGGCAGAGCTGGAGGCGGCCAGCCGGCAGATCTCGTCCTACCAGATCGAAAGCGAGCTGTTGTATTTCCGCAAGCATCACGGGGTGGCGGGCCTTGCCCTGCACATGGCGCTGGTCACCCTGGGTGACCTGGTGCTGGCACTCAAGGCGCTGTTGAAGCGACGCGGCTGGGGCGCGATTCAGGCCTGCTGGCGTCATTGCCGGGCGACCTGGTCACTGTTGTTCAAGACCCGGTACGCCAGCCAACCGACAAGGTAGGTAAAGCCATGTTCGAGAATATTCGTGCCGACCTGCGCGCCCATGGCGGGGATTGGGGGGCGCAGGGCTTCTGGGTACTGCTGGTGTATCGCTTCGGCCGCTGGCGCTACACCGTGCGCCCGGCACTGCTGCGCAAACTCTTCTCGTTGATCTACAAGGTGTTGTTCAAGTTCGTGCAGATCATCACCGGTGTCGAACTGCCGTGCGAAGTGGTGATTGGCCGCAACTTCGTCATCGACCATTTTGGCGGCATCGTCATCAGTGGTTATGCCCGGTTTGGCGATGACTGCCGTATCCGCAACGGCGTGGTAGTGGGCTTGAAGAATGTCGACGAACCGATTGCCCCGGTGTTTGGCAACAACGTCGATATTGGTACCGGGGCCAAGGTGCTGGGCAGCATTCGTATTGGCAACAACGTGATCATCGGCGCCAATGCCGTGGTGCTGGCCGATGTGCCGGACAATTGCCTGGCGGTAGGGGTGCCGGCCACCATCAAGGCCAGGCAGCCAGTTGCCACGGCGCCCGTCGAGTGACGCCCATGGCGGCTGCAATGGGTGTGGTGGTCATCGGCCGCAACGAGGGCCCGCGCCTGGAGCGCTGCCTGCGCTCGCTGGTAAACGGTGCTGGGAAGGTCATGTATGTCGACTCGGGCTCCACCGACAGTTCGCTGCAGCTGGCCCGCAGCCTGGGTGTGGAGGTATTGGCGCTGGACATGGCCATCCCGTTCACCGCCGCCCGCGCGCGCAATGAAGGTTTCAGCGCCTTGCAGCGGCTGCTGCCGTCGATGCAACTGGTGCAGTTTGTTGATGGCGATTGCGAGGTGGATGCCCACTGGCTGGCCACGGGGCAGCTGTTTCTCGACCAGCATCCCGAGGTGGCGGTGGTGTGTGGTCGCCGGCGGGAGCGCTTCCCGGAACGCTCGGTGTACAACCTGCTGTGCGACCTCGAGTGGGACACCCCCATCGGTGAGGCCAAGGCGTGCGGTGGTGATGCGCTGATGCGGGCAGACGCGTTTGCTGCTGTCGGGGGCTTTCGCGCCGAGCTGATCGCCGGTGAGGAGCCTGAGCTGTGCGTGCGTTTGCGGGCCAAGGGCTGGAAAGTCTGGCGCCTGGCCGCCGAGATGACCTTGCACGACGCCGCCATGACCCGTTTCAGCCAGTGGTGGCGGCGCAGCCTGCGTGCTGGCCATGCCTATGCCGAAGGGGCCTACCTGCATGGTCAGCCGCCCGAGCAACACTGGTTGCGCGAGTCGCGGCGGGCCTGGTTATGGGGCCTGGGCGTACCCTTGGTAATCGTGCTGGCCTGCCTGCTGCTGGGTGGCTGGGGCCTGCTTTTGCTGTTGATCTACCCGCTGCAGGCCGTGCGCCTGGCGCGCCGTGGTAGTAAGTCGGCGCGCGAAAACTGGCTCCAGGCAGTGTTCCTGGTGCTGGGCAAGTTCCCGGAAATGCTCGGCCAGGTGAAGTTCTTGCGCCACCGCTTCGCGGCCGGCAAATCGGCTTTGATCGAGTACAAGTGAGAGATGACCATGATGCTCGGCACCCTCGTGAAAAGCGTGTTTACCTTGCAACCGGGCTACTCGTTGCGGGCGTTGAACAACAAGTACAAGTTGATGCTGCAGATTGCCAGGCAATGGCCTGAGCTGCATGGCTTCATGCAGCGCATGACGGCGGCGTTGGGTGAGCAAGGTGTACAGCGCTTGGGCGTGGACTGCATCGGTGTGGTGCAGTGGCCTTACCTCAGCAAATCCTGGGAAGCCCCGCAGCGCCTGGCGGTGATCGCTTCGCACTTTGAAGTAATGGCCGGTCAGTTTCCGACGCTGTTACTGCTGGGGCGGGACGAAAGCCTGACGCTGTGCGAGCTGTCCAGCCATTCGCCAGGCTGCAGCCTGGTGCTGGACCGGCCGATCTGGTTCAAGCGAGAAGGCGAGTTGGTGCTGAACCTGTTTCAGGGCGACCTGCGGGTGGCTTCACTGGCGTTTACCCTGTGCCGCAGCCACGGTGAGCTGTACCTGTTCATCGGGGCCGTGCAGGGCATCCACAAGGGCATCGACAGTGAAACCTCGCTGACCATCTATCGTGACCTGACCAAGGACTTCGAGGGCCTGCGCCCGCGCAGCCTGGTACTCGAAGCGCTGAAGTGCCTGGCCCGGGCGTTGGGTGTCGCGCACCTGTATGCCGTCAGCGATGCCTGCCGGCACCACCGGCACGCTTATTTTGGCAGCGACAAAGGCCAGGACCTTGCGGCCAACTATGACGTCATCTGGCAGGAACACGGCGCCAGCGCCTCGAACCAGGCGGACTTCTTCACCGTACCGCTGGCCCCGGCGCAGCGAGCAGAAAGCGACATTCCAGCAAAGAAGCGGGCGATGTACCGCCGCCGTCAGGCGATGCTCGACGATGTTTTCTCACGCTTGCAGGCAGCATTGCCGAGCAGCAGTCACAACCTTGGACTACAAGGAAAACAGGGGGATGCATTTGCTGTGAGTGCATCGGCAGTGGACAAACCGCCCGTAGTCGACAGCCTGAAGTGAGGGTTGGCAGGGAAGGTAGGTCATCAAGCGGGTTTGGATCTGGATTCGTATGCGCATCGCTTACTTCATCAATCAGTACCCGAAGGTCAGCCACAGTTTCATCCGCCGCGAGATACTGGCGCTGGAGCGCCAGGGCGTAGAGGTACAACGCTTTGCCTTGCGGGGGTGGGATGCCGAATTGCAGGATGCCGAGGACACGGCCGAGCGGGCCAGGACCCGTTATGTGTTGCAAGGCGGCATAAAAGGGTTGCTGACGCCTGCGTTGCAGGTGCTGCGCGCGCAACCGCGGCGCTTTTTCCAGGCCTTGAGGCTGGCCATGCGCCTTGGCCGGCGTGCTGACCGCCCGTGGCCGTACCACCTGGTGTACCTGGCTGAGGCCTGCCAGCTGTTGCAGTGGCTGCAGGCCGATGAGGCCAGGCACGTGCATGCCCATTTTGGCACCAACTCTACCGAGGTGGTCATGCTGGCCCACCTGCTGGGCGGTCCCGCCTACAGCTTTACCGTGCACGGGCCGGAGGAGTTCGACAAGCCGCAGTTCTTGCACATGGGCGAGAAGGTGCGGCGTGCTGCTTTTGTGGCAGCGGTAAGTTCCTACGGGCGCAGCCAGCTGTTTCGCTGGGTGGCGCACGAGCACTGGGCCAAAGTGAAAGTGGTGCATTGTGGCCTGGAGCGAGGTTTCCATGAGGTGGCGCCGGTCAACGTGCCGGCGGTGCCGCAGCTGGTGTGCGTCGGCCGGCTCTGTGAACAGAAAGGCCAGCTGTTGCTGCTTGAGGCGGCGCGTCAGCTTGCGCAGCAGTCGATTGCCTTCGAACTGGTCCTGGCGGGTGACGGCGAGATGCGCGAGCAAATCGAGGCTCTGATTACCCGTCATGGCTTGCAGCAGCACGTGCGCATCACCGGCTGGATCAGCAGCGCACAGGTGCGCGAGGAAATTCTTGCCGCACGTGCGCTGGTATTGCCCAGCTTCGCCGAGGGCCTGCCGGTGGTGATCATGGAGGCCATGGCCTTGCGCCGACCCGTATTGACCACCTATGTGGCGGGTATCCCGGAGCTGGTGCGCCCCGGCGAAAACGGCTGGCTGTTCCCCGCTGGCGCCGTGGAGGAACTGGCCCAGGCCATGGCCGAGTGCCTTGCGCAACCCGCCGAAGCGCTGCAGCGCATGGGCGAGGCGGCTTACCAGCGCGTGCTGCAACGGCATGATATCGACACCGAGGCGGCCAAGCTGGCCGGCTATTTCAAGGCATCCGCATGATGAGTGTATTGAGTTGGTTACTGGGCCTGCTGGCGGTGATCGCCTTTGTGCCTGTGTCTGTGTTTTTCTTGCAGATGCTGCTGGCTTGCCTGCCGCCGCGCACGCGGCCCTTGGGCGTCAGCGTGCGTCCGCGGGTGGCAGTGTTGGTACCGGCCCATGATGAGGCTGCGATCATTCGTGCAACGCTGGCGAGCGTAACCCCGCAGTTGCTGCCAGGCGACCGCTTGCTGGTGGTGGCCGACAACTGCACGGACGACACGGCGCGGCTGGCCCGTGAGGCCGGCGCCGAGGTGGTGGAGCGCTTTGATACGTTGCTACGTGGCAAAGGCTACGCGCTGGACTTCGGCGTACGCCACCTGGCCGAACAGCCGCCCGAGGTGGTAATTGTGGTGGACGCCGACTGCCAGGTAGGCGAGGGGGCGATTGACTGCCTGGCGCGTCGTTATCACCAGGCCCAACGCCCGGTGCAGGCGCTTTACCTGATGCGCGCACCCGCCGGTAGCGGGCTGAAGGTACAGGTGGCCGAGTTTGCCTGGCGTGTCAAGAACCTGGTACGGCCGCGTGGCTGGGCCCGGCTGGGGCTACCGTGCCAATTGATGGGGGCAGGCATGGCATTCGGTTGGCACGACCTGGCCCTCATCAACCTGGCCAATGGGCACTTGGTGGAGGATGTAAAGCTGGGCCTGGACCTGTGCCAGCAGGGCAAGCCGCCGGTGTTCTGCCCCGAGGCGTTGGTCACCAGCCAGTTCCCTGCAAGCCAGCAAGGCATGAACAGCCAGCGCACCCGCTGGGAGCATGGCCACCTGGGCTTGATGCTGGCGGATGCGCCCAAGCGTGCGCTGGCCGCCATCCGCCAGCGCAACGGTAGCCTGCTGGCCATGACCCTGGACCTGCTGGTGCCACCGCTGGCGCTACTGGTGCTGGCGTTGCTGGGGCTCAACCTGGTGACCTGGTTGGCCTACCTGCTGTCAGGCCATGCGGCGCCTGCGTGGATCGCACTGGCTGCGCTGGTCATGCTCGGCCTCGCCGTTGTGCTGGCGTGGGCACGCTTCTGCCGTGAGCTGATCCCGTTTTCCGTGCTGCTGTACGCGCCTTTTTACGCCGCAAGGAAAATCCCCCTGTACCTGGGGTTCCTGATCAAGCGCCAGGTCGAATGGGTGCGCTCCAAACGGGATGATGACTGATGGCTCAGTGGCAATGGCAGAAACGCTGGCGGGGTATTATCGACACGCTGGAGGTGGTGCCTGACAGCGCTGCAGCGCAACGCCTGCTCGACAGGCTTGCCACCCCGGACTCTGCAACCGTACTGGGCTTCGTCAATGCCCACGCAATGAACCTGGTGGTGCGCGACGGCGCGTATTGCCAGGCGTTGTCGGCGGCCGATGTGCTGTTGCGCGACGGCTCTGGCATGGCGATCCTTTATCGCCGGTTGGGCCTGGAGCCTGGGCTCAACATGAATGGCACCGACTTCATTCCCAGCCTCATGGAGGCATACCGCGGACGACGGGTAGCATTCTGGGGCACGCAGCAACCGTACCTGAACCAGGCTGTGCAACGCAGCGAAGCTTTGTTTGGCGTGGTGCCGGTATCGGTCCACGATGGCTTTGCCAGCATCGACACCTACCTGCAACTGGCCCGTGAACGCAAACCGGAGCTCATCGTGCTGGGGATGGGCATGCCCAAACAGGAAGCGGTGGCGGCCAGGTTGGCAGCTGTCGGCGGGCCATGCCTGATTGTGTGCGGCGGGGCGATTCTGGATTTCCTGGGTGGCAAGGTCAGCCGGGCACCGCAGTGGCTGCGGCATTTGGGGGGCGAGTGGGCCTACCGGCTGTTACGCGAGCCGAAGCGCCTGTTCATGCGTTATGTGGTGGGTAACCCATTGTTCTTGCTGCGCACCCTGCTGTGCCGCAAGACAGCCGATTCGGCCAGTGGAACCCTATGAATCGGCCAAAATCCGCGCTGATGGCGGGTGGCTGCTACAGTGAGATCAGTGGCTTGGGGGCTGCACGATCCTGCTTCACTGGCGTTGAATAAGCTGTTTTCAAGGCTTGATGTTTGATGGACGGCACTTGCTACGCTCAAATAGATGAGGTCTGAAATGGTTTTCGAACCCAGAAGCAGTCGTTCCTTACTCCAGAGAAGAAGCAGCGTCAGTAACGCCATTCAGGCGGGGCTTGATGGTATTGCAGTCACCGGTATTGCCTGGTACCTCATCTATGACCAGTTTGGTTACATTACCTCCGATTATGTAATCATGCTGCTGTTGCTGATTGGCGCACTGGCGGTCATCTACGACCATTATGCAATCTACCGTACCAACGTTGGCCTTTCGATCAAGGCGTTCCGCCTGTTCAAGGCGTGGTCGGCGACGTTCTGTTTTCTTGTGGTCATGGCGTTTTTGACCAAACAGAGTGAAACCTACTCCCGGTTGTTGGTCGTGCAGTTGTTTATCATTGGTTATATTGCCCAGTTGTTCTTGCATTTTGCGGTTCGTGAACTGCAAAAACGCTTTACCGCGCATGCGCGCCTGGACAACGCCCTGATTATCGGCAACGGCGATCTGGCCAATTTTCTTTACCAGAAGATCAGCAACAACCCCTGGTTTGGCGAACGGGTGCTGGGGTGTGTGCTGACTGACAAAGCCGGCGAACAGGGGCAGGAAAGTGCCGAGGGCAAGCAACGCCTGCCCGTGCTTGGGCACATTGCAGAGCTGGATGAAATCGTTGCCCGGCATGGCATTCGCACCGTCTACCTGGTGACCCCGCTGGGGGGCTCAGAGGTCATCAACGATGTGTACTTCAAGTTGCTCGACAAATGCATCGCTGTGAACTGGGTGCCGGATATCTTTTCGTTGCGCCTTATCAATCACAGCGTGCGGGAAATTGCCGGCATTCCTGTGCTGACCCTTTCTGAAACGCCGTTGACGGGCATGAGCCTGTTCCTGAAAAATATCGAGGACCGCGTGTTGGCGGCATTGATACTGTTGTGTGCATCGCCTGTATTGCTGGGCGTTGCGCTGGCCATCAAACTCACCAGTCGCGGGCCGGTATTCTTCCGCCAGGAACGCACGGGCTGGACGGGCGAGTCGTTCCGTATCTGGAAGTTCAGAAGCATGCACGTTCACCAGCCGGACAATGGCGTGGTTAAACAGGCGCAGAAGAATGACCCGCGGCTGACTAAAATTGGCGCCTTCATCCGCCGTACCAGCCTTGATGAACTGCCACAGTTGTTCAACGTGCTGACCGGGGAAATGTCGCTGGTTGGGCCACGGCCACATGCGTTGCAACATGACACGTTGTATTCCCAGGACATCGTCGATTACTTTGCCCGCCACAACATCAAGCCGGGCATGACCGGCCTGGCGCAAGTGCGCGGTTTCAGGGGGGAGACCAAGGACATTGAGCAGATGATCCAGCGGGTGGACTCGGACATCGAGTACATCAACAACTGGTCGCTGTGGCTGGATTTTGTGATTCTGGTACGCACGTTGAATGCGTTTACCGGTAAGCAGGCATATTAATTAAAGTGCAATCCCGGCAGCAGTGTTGTGGGCGCGGGCTTGTCCCGCCAATAGCAGGCACGCGGTGCATGGCACCGGCTTGGCCGGTGTTCGCGGGGCAGGCCCGCTCCCACAGAGCCTCTATTCCTTGTTCAGCGGATGCAACTCCCTGAACCCTCGCGCCTCTTCCACCAGCCAGTCATGCACCGCCCGCGCGCCCGGCTGGTTCAACCCGCCTGGCGGGTAATGCACCACGTAGCGTTTGTGGTTGGCGATCGGCACGCCAAACGGCACGATCAGCGCGCCGCGCTCCAGTTCGTCATTGAGCAGTGTGCGCCGGGCGATCGCTACACCAATACCGGCAATTGCCGCCTCGATGGTGAGGTGGTTGCGGTTGAAGGTATGTCCACGCCGCACATCCAGGCCGGCGGCGCCAATCCCGTCCAGGTAGAACTCCCACTCCGCATACTCCGAGCTGCCCCGCCAGGCGGTAATGTCGTGCAGCAGCGGGTAGTGCACCAGGTCCGCCGGCCCATGCAGGGGGGGGCGCCCGCGCAGCAGGGTGGGTGAGCACACCGGGAAAATCTGTTCGTCCAGCAGCGGTGTCGAGAGCATGCCCGGGTAGCTGCCATCATTCAGGTCGATAGCCAGGTCGAAATCGCCTGGTGTCAATGCCTGGGCGCTGTCTTCGGCCACCAGGCGCAGCTCGATGTCCGGATACCGCTGCTGAAAGCGTGGCAGGCGCGGGGTAAGCCATTTGGCCAGAAATGACGGAATCGAGCGCACGCGCAAGGTGCCGCGTATTTCACCGGCGTCCAGGCGCAGCAGTTCAGCCTCGATACTGCCGTAAGCCTCGGCCACCGTCTGGGCCAGGCGTTGCCCTTCGGCACTCAGTTCCACGCCGCGCGCGCGGCGCAGAAACAGCCGGTAACCCAGGCGTTCTTCCAGCTGGCGCATCTGCTGGCTGACCGCGCCAGGGGTGATGTGCAGCTCTTCGGCGCAGCGGGTAAAGGACAGGTGCCGGGCTGCACAGGCGAATACATGCAGCCAGACAAACACCTGGCCATTGAGTTGTCGTCGCATCGTTTAGCACCACTAAAGGCTTGCTTAGAAAGATTCGTTGGTCATCCGTGAGCCAGCGCGTCAGTATCGCGCAAAATCGCAATACCGCTCAATTTCATTCACTAAACCGTGCTGTGGATTCAAATCAGGGTACGGTCAGGCATTAGCATGGCTATCAGTGTTTTCGACCTTTTCAAAATCGGCATCGGGCCGTCCAGTTCCCACACCGTCGGCCCGATGCGGGCAGCGGCGACGTTTGCCCAGGCCCTGCGTGAGCAGGGGCTGCTGGCACAGGTGTCGCGCGTCGAAGTGCGGTTGTATGGCTCGCTGTCGGCCACCGGGGTTGGCCACGCTACCGATCGCGCCTGCCTGCTTGGGCTGATGGGCCAGTGGCCGGACCGCATAGACCCGGCCACCATCGAGTCGCGCGTTGGTCAGGTGTTGCAGGAGCATTGCCTGATGTTGGATGGCAGCCACCCGGTGGCTTTCGAGTATGGCCGCGACCTGCTGCTGCTCGACGAGAGCCTGCCTTACCACCCCAATGCCATGAGCCTGGAAGCACTGGACGGGGAGAGCAGCCTGCTGCTGCAGACCTACTATTCGGTAGGTGGCGGCTTCATTGTTGAACAGGGCGAACTGGATGCCCCGGCAGGCGAAACCCATACTGTTGTGCTGCCTTATGAGTTCGACAGTGCTGCCCAGTTGCTGGCCTTGTGCAAAGCCCACGGCTTGAGCGTGGCGCAGCTGATGATGGCCAACGAATGTGCCTGGCGCCCGGAGGCGCAAGTACGTGAAGGCCTGCTGCGCATCTGGGCGGCCATGCAAGAGTGCGTTGACAACGGGCTGCGCAACGAAGGCATCCTGCCTGGCGGGCTGCACGTCAAGCGCCGCGCCGCGCGGCTGCACCGCAGCCTGCAGGAACTGGGCAAGCCCAACGTGATTGGTTCGACGCTCAGCGCCATGGAGTGGGTGAACCTGTTCGCCCTGGCGGTGAATGAAGAGAATGCCGCCGGCGGTCGCATGGTCACCGCGCCCACCAACGGCGCGGCCGGTATCATCCCGGCGGTGTTGCACTATTACATGAAATTCAACCCGGTCGCCTGCGATGCGGATGTAGTGGACTTCCTGCTGGCGGCAGCGGCCGTGGGCATACTGTGCAAGAAAAACGCGTCGATTTCCGGTGCCGAGGTCGGCTGCCAGGGTGAGGTGGGCTCGGCGTGTTCGATGGCCGCTGCCGGCCTTGCACAGGTGTTGAGTGCCACGCCGCCGCAGCTGGAAAACGCGGCCGAGATTGCCCTGGAACACAACCTGGGGCTCACGTGCGACCCGGTTGGCGGCCTGGTGCAGGTGCCGTGCATCGAGCGCAATGCGATTGCTGCGGTGAAGGCGATCAACGCGGTGCAGATGGCGTTGCGCGGCGATGGCGAGCACTTTATTTCGCTCGACCGGGTCATCCGCACCATGCGTGATACCGGGGCGGACATGCATGCCAACTACAAGGAGACCTCGCGCGGCGGCCTGGCAGTCGCCTTTGTCGAGTGCTAGGAAAACTCACCGGCCGATGCAGTCTTTTGTGGGAGCGGCCTTGCGTCGCGAAAGGGCCGCAAACCGGCCCCAGCACTTTGTATATCAGGGCTTGAATCCTGTGGCTGCCTCGCAGCCCTTTCGCGACGCGAGGCCGCTCCCACAAGTATTGTGTTCGGGCGGCCCTTAGCGGGCTTTCTGCCTGGCTTCAATGAAGCTCGCCCGCATGTCCTTGGCCCAGCCATCGAGTACCGGCTTGACGTCATTCAAGGTCAGCTTCTGGGTATCGTTTTCCAGTTCCTGACCCGCGCCTTTGCGTACCACCTGGGCCAGCACTTTCTGGCTGGCACCGTCCAGGAACGCCGCCTCCACGCCGACATCCACGTCCTGGTCACGTCCACCCATGGCGGTGTTCACACCTGCCGAAATGAGCGCAATGGGGATCACTTCATAGGGCTTGAGGCCTTCATTGCTGGTGGACACCGCCGTGATTGCCGGGCGCACCACGATCACACCCGGGCCGGGCCCCTTGGCCAAGGGCATCACGCTACCGAGTTCACGGCGCAGCGCTTCATTGAAGTAGCGGGTGATTTCCTGCAGCGTCTGCTGCGAGATAACCGCTGTCGGCTGCGGCTTGGGGTAGAACTGGCTGGGCTCGATGAACACCTGGCTGTACTGGTTGATATTGACCTTGGGGTCGATCCAGCGCATCACCGGGTCACCCGACGGGCTCTTGGCTTCTTGCAACCGGCTGTAGTCCTTGAGGAAGCCGGAATAATCCTTGGGGTCCACGCGATTGCTGGAGCAGGCGGCCACGGCAAGCAGTGCGGCGCACAACAGGGTAATGCGAGGCAGTGATTTCATGATGAAGGCGCATCCATGAGAGGTCGGCCAGAACAACGCTAGCAGGTGCGCGACAGTTGGCCAGTGGGCGAGTTCAATCCCCTGTGGAAAGCGGAAAAAGTGGCGGCGCCCCTTCTCTCGGGCACCGCGTCCTTTGCAGCGCACTCAACCCAGCGCTTCGCGCAACCGGTACCACAGCATGCCCAGTGCCAGTAGCGGCGAGCGCAGCGCCTTGCCGCCAGGGAACGTCAGGTGGGGCACGGCGCTGAACACATCCAGGCCCTGGCTGTGGCCGAGGGCGATGCTTTCGGCCAGCAGTTTTGCCGTCCAGTGCGTCACGTTCAGCCCGTGCCCGGAATAACCCTGGGCGTAATACACGTTAGGGTGCTGGCTCAGGCGCCCGACCTGGGGGAAGCGGTTGGCGGTGATGCCGATCATGCCGCCCCACTGGTAGTCAATGCGCACGTTGGCCAGTTGCGGGAACACCTTCAGCACTTTGGGCCGCATGTAGGCGGCGATGTCTTTGGGGTCGCGGCCGGAGTAGTGGCAGGCCCCGCCGAACAGCAGGCGGCGGTCTGCCGTGAGGCGGTAGTAGTCCAGGCCGACCTTCTGGTCGCACAGCGCCATGTTCTGCGGGATCAGTGTGGTCGCCAGCGGTTCGGGCAACGGTTCGGTGGCCACCACGTAACTGCCGGCTGGCAGCACCTTGCCGCTCAGCCGCGGCTCCAGTTCATCGAGGTGAGCGTTGCAGCCCAGCACCAGGCTGCTTGCCCGCACCTTGCCACGGGCCGTGTGCAAGGTCACGCGCGGGCCGTGCTCGATACGCAGCACGGGGCTTTGCTCGAAAATGCGCACGCCCAGGCTATGGGCGGCACGGGCTTCGCCCTGGACCAGGTCGAGCGGGTGCAGGTGGCCCGAACCCATGTCGACCAGGCCGCCGGCGTACTGGTCGCTGGCGACAATTTCATGCAACTGCCCAGGGCCTACAAGGCGGGTTTCAGGGCGATAGCCAAGCGCTGCCAGGTCATCCTGCTCGTCCTTGAAGGCGGCGAACTGCTCAGGCGTGTTGGCCAGTTCGCAGAAACCCCAGCGCAGGTCGCAGGCAATGCCGTACTGGGCGATGCGGCTGGCCACCAGCGCCACCGAATCGATGCCGGCCTGCTTGAGGTAGCGCACCCCATCCTGACCGACATGCCGGGTGAAACCGCTGACGTCATGGCCGATGCCGCGAATCAGCTGGCCGCCATTGCGCCCGCTGGCGCCCCAGCCAATGCGCCGGCCTTCCAGCAGCACCACCGACAAGCCACGTTCAGCCAGTTCCAGGGCGGTGTTGACGCCGGTCAGCCCGCCGCCGACCACGCACACATCAGCCGTCAGTTCGCCGTCCAGGGTTGGGTAGGGCGCCGCGTTGCGTGCCGTGGCAGCGTAGTACGAAGCAGTGTGTTGGGAATCGAAAGACATGGGCGTTCTCGGCTCAGCGGTTGGACTTGATCTTGCTCCAGGAGCGGGTCATGACGCGCATGATCTTCGGGCTCGGGGTGCTGGAGATGTAGAGCTTGTCCAGCACGTCCTGGGGAGGATAGATCTCAGGGTTGTGCACCAGCGATGCATCCATGTAGGCCTTGGCGTCGGGGTTGGCGTTGGCATAACCGACCGTGGCACTGACGTTGGCGATCACTTTCGGGTCGAGCAGGTAATTGATGAAGGCCAGCGCCTGCTCGGGGTTGCTGGCGTCCTTGGGAATGGCCAGCAGGTCGAACCACAGGTTGCTGCCTTCCTTGGGGATGCTGTAGGCGACTTTTACGCCGTTCTTGGCCTCCACGGCGCGGTTGGCGGCCTGGAACACGTCACCGGAATAGCCGAAGGCCACGCAGACATCGCCATTGGCCAGGTCGGACACGTATTTGGATGAATGGAAGTAAGTGATGTAGGGCCGCAGTTCGAGCAAGCGTGCTTCAGCCTTGGCGTAGTCGGCCGGTTTTTCGCTGCGTGGGTCAAGGCCCAGGTAGTTGAGCATCGCCGGGAACAGTTCGTCGGGCGAATCCATGAAGGCCACGCCGCATTGCTTGAGCTTTTTCAGGTTTTCGGGCTCGAACAGCACCGCCCACGAGTCGATATGGTCGATGCCCAAGGCTGCCTTGACCTTGTCGACGTTGTAGCCGATGCCGTTGGTGCCCCACAGGTAGGGCACAGCGTACTGGTTGCCGGGGTCGTTCTGTTCAAGCTGCTTGAGCAGCTTGGGGTCCAGGTGTTGCCAGTTCGGCAGCTTGCTGCGGTCCAGCGGCAGGAAGGCGCCGGCCTGGGCCTGGCGGGCGAGGAAGTGGTTGGACGGCACCACCACGTCGTAACCGGTGCGCCCGGCCAGCAGCTTGCCTTCGAGGGTTTCGTTGGAGTCAAACACGTCATAAACCACCTTGATCCCGCTGCTGGCCTGGAAGTCAGCCAGGGTGGTGTCACCGATGTAGTCGGTCCAGTTGTACACACTGACCGAGGGGGTGGCCTGGGTGGTGGTGGCGAACAGCAGGGCGAACGCAGCGGGGATCAGGGCTTGCAAATGACGCATGGGGACACCTCGTTGGTCTTGTTCTTTGAGTTTGGTGTACTGGGGGCGCACAGCGCCCCGGGTGGGTCAGACGCTCATCATCAGGAACTCACGCTCCCAGGAGCTGATGACCCGCTTGTAGTTCTCATGCTCGGCACGTTTTACCGCTACATAGCCCTGGACGAACTGCTTGCCCAGGTACTGCTGCACGGTTTCGCAGTCTTCCATGTGCTGCAGGGCGTCTTCGATGGTGATCGGCAGGCGCAGGTTGCGCCGTTCGTAGGCGCGGCCCTGCACAGGTGCGCTTGGATCGAGCTGTTCGACCATGCCCAGATAGCCGCACAGCAGGCTTGCAGCGATGGCCAGGTAAGGGTTGGCATCGGCGCCCGGCAGGCGGTTTTCCACGCGCATTGCCTCTGGGCTGGAGGTGGGTACGCGCAGCCCGGCGGTACGGTTTTCTTCACCCCATTCGACGTTGACCGGCGCCGAGGTGTCCGGCAAGAAGCGACGGAACGAGTTGACGTTGGGCGCGAACATCGGCAACAGCTTGGGGATGTACTTTTGCAAACCGCCGATGTGGTGCAGGAACAGCTGGCTCATGCTGCCGTCATCATTGGCAAAGATTGGCTTGCCGGTGGCGATGTCGACCACGCTCTGGTGCAAGTGCATGGCACTGCCAGGCTCGTCCGTGATCGGTTTGGCCATGAAAGTGGCGGCCACGTTGTGCTTGAGCGCCGCTTCGCGCATGGTGCGCTTGAACACGGTGATCTGGTCGGCCAGGTCCAGCGCGTCGCCGTGGCGGAAGTTGATTTCCATCTGCGCCGGGCCGTCTTCGTGGATCAGCGTATCCAGGTCCAGGCCCTGGATCTCGCACCAGTCGTAGACGTCCTCGAACAGCGGGTCGAATTCGTTGGCGGCATCGATCGAGAATGACTGGCGACCGCTTTCGGCACGACCAGAACGCCCCAGCGGCACCTGCAATGGCAAGTCCGGGTCTTCACAGCGCTTGGTGAGGTAGAACTCCATCTCGGGCGCGACGATCGGCTGCCAGCCCTTGTCGGCGTAGAGCTTGAGCACTTTCTTCAGCACGTTGCGCGGCGACAGTTCGATGGGGTTGCCTTGCTTGTCGAAGGTGTCGTGGATCACGATCGCAGTTGGCTCGATCGCCCACGGGATCTGGTACACGGCGCAGGGGTCGGGCCGGCAGACCATGTCGATGTCGGCGGCATCGAGCAGGTTGTAGTAGATGTCATCGTCAACGTAGTCGCCGGTGACCGTCTGCAGCAGCACGCTTTCGGGCAGGCGCATGCCACGCTCGTGGAGGAACTTGGCGGTGGGCGCGATCTTGCCGCGGGCGATGCCGGTCAGGTCGCTGATCACGCATTCGACTTCGGTGATGCGGTGTTCTTTCAGCCAGGTGTACAGCTGATCGAAGGGGGCGTTCATACAGACCTCTTGGTTGGGTTTTAGTGTGGGAGCGACGCTTTTGACGAAAGCCGCAGTATGGCTTTGCAAGGTGTGCACTTCCCAGGTGACGCACTGGAGACTATCTTGGTCGCAGCCCCCGGGGCCGATCTATCCATTTTCTTCGGCAAGCAATGCACCAAAAGAGTGCAACTAGGATCTCGCGTGACAACGCCCAATGCGCTGCAAGTTCAGGCCTTTCATACCACCGATGTCTCTGAGCAAGTGCGCGCGACCCCCGGCTGGCAGCAGCAATACCGGCAGATGTCGCCGGGCAATTTCAGCGGAGAGTTGCGCTGGCTGGGGATGGATGGCGTGGAGGTATACGAGGAGCGTCTGAATACCCGGGTGGAGCAGTTTTTCCGCGCACCGAGCGGTTCACTGGCGTTTTGCTTTGACCGCAGCGAAAACAGCCTGTACTTGCTGAACGAACAAAGCCGCAATATCTGGATAACCCCGGAGAACTATCAGGAAGTGGCAGTGGTGTTCGACCAGGCCTTCCTCGCCCGCCATGGGCTGGACCCGCAACGCCTCGAAGGGTTGTTCATGGTGCCGTTGGGCAGTGGGCAGAACGCGTTGTTTGGCAGTTGGCTAAGCGCCACGCTGACCCGCCTCGGGCAGGCTGACTGCCCAGTGCAGGGGCAGGCACTGGCGGAACAACTGCTGGAGGATTGCCTGTTCATCCTTGATAACGCCAGCCAGCGACTTCAGGGCGTAGCCTTGGGGCGCCGCGACGAAGAGCGGGCGATCATGCGGCGGGTCAGCGAGTGGGCGGCTGATTGCCCCGAGGAGACGTTGAACCTGGTGGAGCTGGCGGATGTTGCAGGGGTATCGCTGCGCCAGCTGCAGCAAGCGTTCAAGGCATTTACCGGCATGCCGCCAGCGCAGTGGCTGCGCTTGCGCCGGCTGAACGGCGCACGGCGCGATTTGTTACGCGATGGCAGGGCGACCGTGGCCGAGGTCGCGATGCGCTGGTCATTCTGGCATTTGGGAAGGTTTTCAGAGAGTTACCGTCAATTGTTCAAGGAGTTTCCGAGCGAGACCTTGCGGCGGGGCAGGGGTTAAGGTGTGACCTTCGAATCCACACTGTTTTTTTGTTTAATTTCATTTAGTTACCGAAACCTCATCAAGTAACTTCCTGATCTGGATTCTGGTGCAGCAGGCGACACTGAACTCAGCATCCCACGCCGAAAGTTGCTATCGTGCCGCCCTGATCCAACCCGAGGTGCCGATGTTCTACCTGCCTTTGCCCAGTGACCAGGCCGACCGCCTCGCCAGCGAGCCCAACACCGACTTCTTCACTATTGCCAGCGTCCTGGACGCTGCCGCTGTGCTGTTCGTGCAAAACCTGCCTCGCCAGCCGGCTACCGCCTCGGCCGATGCGCAAGAACGCCGCTTCGCCGAAATCGTGCGCATCGCCAACCAGGTCGAAAGCGCCGCACCGGGGCGCTTCCAAAGCCAGGTAGCGCAACATTTTGATCGCGAAGCCTTTGCGATGGGCCTGGGCATGCTGGGCGAAAATGGCATCGCGCTGCTGTCCGCCGAGGTGAAGTACACCGCAGATGAACTGCTGGATACCGAAGGCCAGTGGAATTTCCAGTTTGCCGACACCTACCGCCAGCGGGCCACACCGCTGCATCCGGTGTACCTGCCGTCCCTGGCCAGCGACCTGATGCTCAGCGACCAGCAGAACCGCCTGTTGCGCGAGTTTCTTGGTGGTATCGATGAGTCAGTGGCGGTGCAGGGCTTCGCTGGCACCGGCAAGACCTTCCTGATTCAACAGTTTGCCCGCCTGCTGGAACCACAGCGCACGTTGCTGCTGGCCTTGACCGAAGGCCAGTTGCGCGCCCTGCAGGCGCGGGTAAAGGACGCCGCCGCCTACACCGCGCTGACCTTCGGCCAGCTGGCAGACGAGCTCCTCAACAGCGACCTCACCAGCAACGGCTGGCGCCTGCGTGACCCTTATCGCACCAAACTGTCATGGCGCCCGCAGGACGCGCAGGTGGTGCGCTGGTTGGCCATCCCTGACATCGGTCCGCTCACCGCGCGCGATGTGGTTGCCTTGTGCGTCCGGGCCGTGCGCACCTTCTGCCACAGTGCCGACACCCAGCTTCAGCTGCACCACTTGCCCTGGGCCGGGCCTGGCACTTCACCGCTGGATCAGGAGGTGCTGTTGGAAAAAGCCCGCCTGTACTGGCAAGAGCTGATTCGCCCGTCCGCGCGGGACGTCCAGTTGCCGGTGCGCGACTACCACCGGGTCAAGCTGCTGTCGTTGACCGGTTATGTGATCGATAGCCGCTACACCCACGTGATCGTCGATGAGGCCCACGAGCTGTCGGCACCGATGCTTGTCGTGCTCGATCGCAGCCCGCAGTCGATCATTACCCTGGGCGACGAGTTGCAGAACCTCAACGGCCTCAGCCCGCACCATGGCAGCTTCATCCGCCAACGCTGCATCGACCATTCGTTACGTGCCGGGCCGGCGATGGACAATGTGCTCAACCCGCTGATCCAGGCGCACCCGGCGGCCATCCAGGGGGCCTTCAGTGGCAGCGCCGAGCATTACACCCGGGTCAGTTTCTTCGATCAGGTGACGGTGCCGGAGCAGCCTACGGCGCTGATCGTCGATGACGAATGGGGCCTGTTTGGCTGGTTTCAGCGCCTGACCCACCAGGGGGTGCCGTTCGTATTGCTGAAAAGCGCGCGCAAGGACTTCGAACTGTTCGTCGAGGACTGCATCGAGCTGTACCGCTACGACACTCGGCCGCGTCACCCGATGTTGTTCCGCTATGCCAGCTGGCAGGCCCTGGAGCAGGACAAGGGCGATGACAAGGCGTTCATTGCCGTGGCCAACATGCTGCGCAAAGGCTATACACCCGAGCACTTTGCCAAAGCCAAGAGCCGTTACCGCTGGGACAAGGCGCCCAAGTTGTTCCTGGCGCGGGTACGGGATGTGAAAAACATGGAGTTCGCCCGGGTAATGGTGTCGCCGGAGCTGATGGTGGCGCCGCAGGTGGCGGGCAACCGCAATGAGCGGGCGCGGATGCTGGCGGGGCTGTATACCGCCTGTTCGCGGGCGCGGCATGAACTGATCGTGCCGGGGGGGATGCTGGACTGGGTCAAGGACCAGGTCCGCGATTGAAGCCGTTCCCGCAGGAGCACGCAATTTCCTGTAGGAGCGGCCTTGTGTCGCGAAAGGGCTGCAACGCAGCCCCAGCATTGCCGATCAGTTACGGTCTAGCCACACTGTCTGGGCATTGGTGAACTCGCGCACACCGAAGTGCGACAGCTCACGCCCGAACCCGCTTTTCTTCACGCCACCAAACGCCACACGGGGGTCGGAAGCGCAGTAGCCGTTGATGAACACGCCACCGGTATCCAGTGCCGCAGTCATGCGCTCGGCCAGTGTATAGTCGGCGGTATAGATGGTCGCGGCCAGGCCAAACTCGCTGTCGTTGGCCAACTCTACGGCATGGTCGGCATCACGTGCAGTGATGATGGCGGCTACCGGCCCGAACAGCTCTTGCTTGAATGCGGTCATTTGCGGGGTGACGTTGGCGAACACGGTCGGCGCGTAGAAGTTGGCTGCACCTTCGACCTTGTGACCGCCCAGCAGCAGGGTAGCGCCTTCGGCGAGGGTCGCCTGAACCTGGCCATCCAGCTCGTCGCGCAGGTCGTAACGGGCCATCGGGCCGATATAGGTGCTGTCATCCAGTGGGTTGCCGACTTTCAGTTCGCGAGTAGCCTCAACGAACTTGCGGGTAAACGCCTCGGCGATGCTGTCTTCCACGATCAGGCGCTTGGCCGCAGCGCAAACCTGGCCGGTGTTCTGGTAACGGCCAATGACCGCAGCCTTGACGGCGGCATCCAGGTCGGCGTCGGCCAGCACGATGAACGGGTCGGAGCCACCGAGCTCCAGTACACACTTCTTCAGCGCGGCACCGGCCTGGGCACCAATCGCCATGCCGGCACGCACGCTGCCGGTCAGGGTCACGGCGGCGATACGCGCATCGTTGATGGCGCGGGTGACGCCGTCCGGGGTCACGTTCAGCACTTCGAACACGCCCGCCGGCAGGCCGGCATCCTTGAACAGCTCGCCCAGCAGGTACGCGCTGCCCATCACGTTCGGCGCATGCTTGAGCACGTAGGTGTTACCTGCCAGGATCGCCGGCACGGCGCCGCGCAGCACCTGCCAGACAGGGAAGTTCCACGGCATCACAGCCAGGATCGGGCCGAGTGGGCGGTATTCGATTCGGGCTTTTTCAACCTGGGTCGGTTCCGGCGCAAGCATGGCCGGGCCGTGTTCGGCGTACCAGCGGCACAGGCCCACGCACTTGCTGACCTCGCCACGGGCCTGGGCAATCGGCTTGCCGATTTCGCGGCTGATCATCTGGGCAAAGGCTTCGGCCTTGGCTTCGAGGGTGCTGGCCAGCGCCAGCAGGTACTCGCTGCGCTGACCCAGCGACACGTGGCGCCACTGGCGGTAACCAACCTTGGCACGTTGCAGCGCCGCTTCCAGTGCGGCGTCGGTGTCGAACGGGTAGGCGCCGATCTGCTCGCCGGTGTACGGATCGAGGGAGATGGCGTGGGTCAGGCTGCTGATCGCGCTCATGGCGGACACTCTCGTTGTTGTTAATCAGTGACGCCAGACTAGTGGGCTATGGCTTTAATGAAAACTGAATAATAATGAGCGAAACATTCACGTTTGGAGAAAGGCTGTGGACCTGGTGCAACTGGAGATCTTCAAGGCCGTGGCAGAACAGGGCAGCATCAGTGCCGCCGCGCAGCACATTCATCGGGTGCCGTCCAACCTGACCACGCGCATCAAGCAACTGGAAGAAGACTTGGGCGTGGAACTGTTCATTCGCGAGAAGAGCCGCCTGCGCCTCTCGCCTGCGGGCTGGAATTTTCTCGAATACACCCGGCGCATCCTCGACTTGGTGCACGAGGCGCGGCTGACCGTGGCCGGCGAAGACCCGCAGGGCACCTTCGCGCTTGGTTCGCTGGAAAGCACGGCAGCGGTGCGCATTCCGGCTTTGCTGGCGGCATACAACCAGCGCTACCCCAAGGTCGACCTGGACCTGTCCACCGGGCCTTCGGGGACCATGCTCGAAGGCGTGCTGTCTGGCCGCCTGGTGGCGGCTTTCGTCGACGGCCCGGTGCTGCACCCGACACTGGAAGGCATACCGGTGTTCGAGGAAGAGATGATGGTCATTGCACCGCTCAACCACGCGCCCGTCACCCGCGCCCAGGATGTGAACGGTGAAAGCATCTACGCCTTCCGCGCCAACTGTTCGTATCGCCATCACTTTGAAAACTGGTTCGTCAAGGACCAGGCAGTGCCAGGAAAGATCCACGAGATGGAGTCTTATCACGGCATGTTGGCCTGCGTGAGCGCTGGCGCCGGCCTGGCCATGATGCCGCGCAGCATGCTGGACAATATGCCCGGCTGCAGCACGGTCAGCGCCTGGCCGATGTCGGAGGATTTCCGCTACCTGAAAACCTGGCTGGTGTGGCGACGTGGCACCGTATCGCGCAGCCTGAGCATGTTCGTGAAGCTACTTGAAGAAGGTCGCTCAACTCATTGATAGATAAATAATAAATAACAAGAATTGATGATTGATTGCCACCTGTTGCTGTGACGGCTACGCATCAGCCAGAACACCCGTACCCCACGAGGATCAGATACTAGGTAAGCCATCCTCTGAAGGAGGGTCGTACCATGCGAAACCACCACTATGCGCTCGGCGCGGCGTTGCTGATTACCCTGGCCATGCCATGGACCTTGGCTGCCGCCGCCGACCTCAATGCACCCATCGACATACAGGCCGTGCAGTTGCAACCGCAGGAACAGAACGGCGTGCGCTACGTGCAAGGCGGAATTGGCCAGGACGAAGCCAATGCGCTGCGCAAGACCACCGGTTATGACCTGCATGTAGAGCTTTCGACTGGGCCGCAAGGCAAGTTCCAGAGCGGTGCCACAGTCGACATCCAGAATGCACAGGGCCAGCCCGTACTCAGCGTCATGGATGCCGGGCCGTTGCTGTATGTGCAGTTGCCAGCCGGCAAATACAAGGTCACTGGCACCGCCCAGGGTGCGACGACGCAGCAATGGGTGACGGTGAACGGCAAGGCCCCCACCACCGTGAACCTGAATTGGCGCTGATGGGAGAAGGGGCGGGAGTACAGATGTGCTCCCGCCATAGCGCAGAGCCTGAATACATGAAGAAGCACGGTGCTCGGCAAGGCACATCTTGACGAAGTCATTACGCCATTAGTGGCAATTCACTTTCAACTTTCTGATTATTTGGACAATAATCACAAAACTATTACTTCGTGTGACCGTCTGGATGCGCCGGTCACCTCATAAAGATCGAGGGGCAAAAGCCCCCGCTTGCCGTGTAGACCATCAGGAGAGTCGTTGATGAAAACCCGTCTTGCAGCTTCGCTGGCTGCTGCAGTGCTGGCCTTTGCAGGGGCCAACCTGGCCCAGGCCGCACAGGTGTCCGGTGCCGTGGGCGCCACTAGCCAAGGTGACATGACCTACCGTATCGGCCTGTCATTCGACTGGGACAAGAAATGGCTGGAAAGCAGTACCGGCTATGTGAGTGGTTACTGGGATGCCGCCTACACCTACTGGGAGGGTGGTGACGCCAGCGGTGCGCACTCGCTGTCCTTCAGCCCGGTGTTCACCTATGAATTCAGCGGTTTTACCTACACGCCGTACATCGAGGCCGGTATTGGCCTGGCGGCATTTTCCAAGACCGATGTGGGTGACCAGCGCATGGGGTCGGCGTTCAACTTCGAAGACCGCATCGGTTTCGGCCTGAAGCTGCCTGGGGAGCAGAAGGTCGGGATCCGCGCGATGCATTATTCCAATGCGGGGATCAAGCAGCCTAACGACGGGATTGAGTCCTACTCGCTGTTCTACAGCAAAGGTTTCTGAAGCAGGGGGCTGCAACGCAGCCCCAGCCATTCAGAATGTGTAGGAGACCCCAGCCTGCACCGTCCGAGGTGCTCCCGGGTAGGCGTAGGTATTGAATGCACCTTCGTCATATTCCTTGTTGAACACGTTTTTCACGTCCAGGTTCAGGCGTACGTGCTCATTGAGCTGGTAGAAGCCCAGCAGGTCAACCACGGTGTACTGGCCCATATTGTAGGTGACCGCCTCGGTCTGACCATTACGGTCATCCACGTACTTCACGCCGATCCCCAGGCCCAGACCTTTGGCCAAGCCGTCCTGGAATTCATAGGTGTTGAGCAGGCTGAAGCTGTTACGTGGAATGTTTGCCAGGCGGGTGCCGGTGGGCAAGCGGTTGTCCTTGGTAACTTCGGCGTCGACATAGGCGTAGCCGCCGATCACCCGCCACTGCGGCGTGATGTTGCCCGCGATGTTGATGTCCAGGCCGCGGCTGCGCACCTGGCCGGCGGCGACGCTGTAGTTGGGGTCTGCCGGGTCGCGCGTCAGCACGTTTTCCTTGACGATGTGGTAAATCGCCGCGTCGACGCTCAGCTGGCGATCGAGCGCTTCCCATTTCACGCCCAGTTCGTAGGATTTGCCTTTCTCGGGGTCGAAACCGCGCCCCGTCGCACCTGCAGGCGCACCGCTGTTGGGTTTGAACGAACGTGCGGTGTTGACATAGACCGCCACGGTGTCGGTCAGCTCATAGAGCAGGCCGAAACGTGGTGTGACGCCGTTCTCTCCCTTGTTGAAGTCACCCGCTGCGCTGAGTTTGTTGACGTAGTCGTGCTCAAAGCGCTCGAAACGCACACCTGCCAAGGCCTTGAGCCGCTCTGTAAGGGCTACCTGGTCCTGAACGAAGAGTGCCCAGGTCTTGAGGTTTTCCTTGTCGTGGGTGGTGGTACGGGTCAGGGCCGGACGTGCCTGGCCCAGCACCGGGTCGAAGATATCGATCGGGTAGGCGGTGGCGCCTGCAGCGGAGCGCTGGATAATCGAGTTGTAGTCGTAGTCTTCGTACTCGATACCGGTCAGCAGCGTGTGGGCGAAGCCGCCGGTGTCGAAGTGGCCGGTAAGGTTGAGCTGGTAATCGCGGTCGGTCCACTCCAGCTTACGGTAGTTGAAGTTGCGCCCAAGGGTGCGGCCGTCGGGCTGCAAGCCATTAGCCTCCACGGCATTGCCTTTGAGCGAGCCGTCCAGCCACTGCATGCCGCCGCCCAGGGTCCAGTTATCGTTGAGCAGGTGCTCGAAGCGTAGCTGGGCCATGTTGTTGTCGTTGTGCAGCAGGTTGTCGCTGCCTTTTTCCCAGATGTTGGTGTCGCGCGAGGCTGTGCCGAGCTGGCCGGGCAGCCGTGTCAGGCCGCGGTCCAGCGGGTGGTTGTTACGCATGAAGTCGCCTTCGAAGATGAGCTTCGTGGCGTCATTGACCTGCCAGCTGATGACCGGTGCGACATCATACCGTTCGCTTTCCACATCATCGCGGAAGCTGTCGCCTCCTTCCCCCAGCATGTTCAGGCGGTAAGCCAGCGAGCCGTCCTGGTTCAAAGGCCCGGTCGCATCCAGGGTTGCCCGGTGCATGCCCTGGTCATCGAACTGACTGCCCAGAGTGACCCTGGATTCCGGCAGTGGCTGTTTGCTGACCACGTTGAACGTGCCGCCGGGGTCGCCGCGGCCATACAGGCTGGTGGCCGGGCCACGGATCACTTCCAGCCGCTCGACGGTATTGGCGTCCGGGGCGTTGGGGTAGCCGCGGTTGATCGGGAAGCCATTGCGATAGAACTCGCCGGTAGTGAAGCCACGCACGGTAAAGGTAGTCAGGCCCTGGCCGCCGAAGTTGTTGGCGCGGCCGACACCGCCGGCGTAGTCCAGGCCGTCCTGCAGGCGCGTGGCGCCGGTGTCTTGCAGCACATCCTTGGGCACCACGCTGACCGATTGCGGCGTTTCGTGCAGCGCCGTGTCGGTGCGGGTGGCACTGGCTGAGCGGCTGGCTTTGTAGCCTTGGACCGGACCATCGGCGCGTTCGCTGTCGGCGGTGCCGGTGATGCTGAGGGCCTGGAGTTCGATCTGGGCGGGGGCGCCGAGCGTTTCAGGCTCGGCAAACGCCAGTGGGGAGACAGCATGGAGCACACAAAGCGAAACGAATGTGCGACGCATCGACGATACGATCCTGGAATAGGGCGCTGAAGGGAGGGTGGGCAAGCGCCGAGAAACTACTACGAATCATTATCAAATACATTCTTTTTAAGTGGCACTGGTGTGCCAGATACCAACACGTGAAATCTGTGCCGGTCTCTTCGCGGGTCAAAGCGCGAAGAGACCGGTCAGGGCATATCAGCACTCAGCGAACGGCCTTGATCGCCAACACATTGCACAGCGGGTGTTCCAGCACATGGGCCGTGGTTCCGCCCAGGTAGGTCTGCATGGCGTCATGCCGGTGGCTGCCCATCACGATCACATCCGCCCGGCTGTGGCTGACAAACTGGGCAATGGCCCTGATCGCTGCGCCTTCCAGGAAGTGCCGCCGTTCCAGCGGGATCTGGTGATGGTCGCCCAGGCGGTTGAACGCAGCCCGCTGCGCAGTCCGCACGCTGCCATCGAAGCCGGGCATGGTCACGGTGCCGGCACCGAAGTCGGCGATATGGGTTTTGGCTGCATCGCACACATGCAGCAGGTGCAGCTCGGCGTTGCACTGCAGGGCCAAGGCGCGTGCGAAGTGAATCACCTGCTCATCCAGGTGCTCGCCAGCACCGTGGCTGTTGAGGTCCACGGCCGCGGCAATTTGCCGGGGCAGGGGCAGGCGGATGTCGCTGACCAGGTGCACGGCAACCGGGCTGTCCTTGAGCAACTGCCAATCCAGTGGCGTGACCAGCAGGCGTTTGAGCACCGGTTCGTGCTGCACATCCTTGACCAGCAGGTCACAGCCTTGCCGTTCGACCCGCTCCAGCACACTGCCCAGGGGGTCGCGGGTCAACAACAGTTCGGTTGAAACGTCCAGGCCCGCATTGCCCAACTGATCGGCCTCATCTGCCAGCCACTGGCGGTTGTCACTGAGCAGCCGCTCACGCTCGCGGCCATCGCCCATCAAGCCAAAGGTGTCGACATCGTCGACGAATACGTTGATATCCAGCAGTGCACCGCTGGACTCCGCCAGCGCCGCTGCGCGTTGCAGCGCTGGCGTATGGCGCATCTGCGGGCCGAGCATGACAAACAAGCGCTTGAATTGGCTCATCTCACACCTCCACGTGTGGCAGCCCCCCCCGGTTAGCTGGTTCTGTTGAGTCTAGACCCGTGTGCACCTGATAGAACCATGCCCGTTTTTCACCAGGCGCATGGCCGGGTGTGGCTGGCGCCGCGTGTCGGGTATGATGCGCGCCCTATCATTGTCACGAGGCCTGTCCCATGTCCCTGAGTGCTGAACAGATCGGCGAATATCGCGCCTTCGCCGAGCAGTTGGCCGATGCTGCCGCAGTGGCGATCAAGCCGTACTTCCGCGCCAGCCTGGATGTCGAGGACAAGGGCGGGCGCCTTTACGACCCTGTCACGGTGGCTGACAAGGCGGCCGAGGACGCCATGCGCGAGCGGATTCAGGCACGCTACCCTGACCACGGTATTCTGGGTGAAGAGGCAGGCGTGGCCATTGGCAGCAGCCCGTTGACCTGGGTGCTCGACCCGATCGACGGTACCCGTGCCTTCATCACCGGCCTGCCGTTGTGGGGCACGTTGATTGCCCTGAACGATGGCACGCGCCCGGTGGTAGGCGTGATGAATCAGCCATTCACTGGCGAACGTTTTGTCGGCACCCCGGAGGGTGCGTGGTGCAGCGGTACGCCACTGAAAACCCGTGCCTGTGCCGACCTGGCTTCAGCCACGCTGATGTGCACCACACCGGACATGTTCGATACCGCCGAGCGTAAAGCTGCGTTCGAGGCCGCTGCTGGCAAGGCGCGCTTGATGCGCTACGGCGGCGATTGCTATGCCTACTGCATGCTGGCATCGGGGTTTGTAGATGTGATTGTCGAGGCGAGCCTGCAGCCGTATGACGTACAGGCGCTGATGCCGATCATCGAAGGGGCGGGCGGGGTGATCACGGCCTGGGATGGCAGCAGCGCACAGAATGGCGGGTGCGTAGTGGCCTGTGGTGACCCGGCGCTGCATGCGCAGATGGTAGAGATGTTGCGCCACGCCATGTGAGCCACCTATCCCCGATCACTGCACTTTTTACGATTTCCGGGTTCTATGCTTGGCCAGGCTGCACTGACCCCCGGTGCGGCCGCCGAATATCGACCCGGTGCCGATGGTTGCAAGCTACCCGAATTTCCTCCCACGCCTGCTGCTGGCAGGCGCCCTCACATGCCTGTGCGCCTGCACCCAGGAGCAAGGCCGCGATATTGTCAGCCAGTTCGGCAACGGCAAGCCCAGTGAACTGTTCCAGACCAGCGTCGACCGCCTGGCCTCGCTGTCGATGCGCGACAACCTGCAAAGCCTGTACCTGCTGATGAACAAGCTGTACCTGCGCAACCCCAACCAGTGGAAGATGTCGGGCTACGTGGATGCCGCCACCGCTGAGCGGCAGATCCGTATGGCCATCGAACAACGCCAGCCACTGCCGCAACTGGGCAACCGCCGTGACCTGGCTGCGTTGAGCTACGCCCTGAGCCCGGAGTTTCGCGGAGATCGGGTGGGTGCTTTCATCTACGCCATCGGCAGCATGTTGATCACCGCGCACGGCGGGCGCACCGAGTTCTACATGACCGATACACTCGATCCGCTGTTCATCAACAACGCGGCGCGCAACATCGAAAAGGCCACCTGGATGCTTAGCCAACGGCAGGACGCCAATGGTGTGTTGCTGCTGTTTTCCAACGAGATTTCGGAAGAGGGCAGTAACCTGAGTTTTGCCGTGGAGTTCGGCAAGATCGTTGCGCGGCTGGACCTGTTAGCCGAGTTGCTGGATGAGCGCTATCGCCGGATTGGTTTGAATTACGCCCAAAGCCTGCTGCTGATGAACTTTTTGCCGGTGCAGTGAACCGCAGCCGTTGCGCAGGCCCTTGCAGGAGCGGCCTTGTGTCGCGAAAGGGGCGCGCAACGGCCCCAGGATTTCGGCTACCAAAGGCCATTGGACGGTTCAGAGCAGCGCCTGTATCGCCTGCCTGTAACGCTGCCCGGCCAGGCTCATGCTGTTGTTATGGGTGGCGCCCGGCACCAGCAGCAATGTTTTGGGCTGCCGGGCTGCGTCGAACAGCTGCTGGCTGAAGCGCGGGGGTACAAAACGGTCATCCGTGCCATGCACCAGCAGCACTGGCAGGCCGATGTTGCCGATCTTGTCCAGCGAGTCGAACTTCTGCGACATCAACCAGCGTACCGGCAGGGAGGTATCGGCCACCGCTGCCGCGACATCGCCCAAGGAGGTGAAGGTCGACTCAAGGATCAATCCGCGTGCCGGCGCCCCGACACCGTCTTTTTGCGCCTCACGTGCCAATTCACTGGCCAGTTCCACCGCTACCGCACCGCCCAGCGAGTGACCGAAGATCAGGCGCTTGCCAGCATCGGGCTGTAACTGGACAAAGCGCTCCCAGGCAACCCGGGCATCTTCGTACACCGTGGCCTCGGATGGCAGATCGCCCCGGCTTTGGCCAAAGCCACGATAATCCACGGCCAGCACCGAGTAGCCCATGGCATGCAGTTGCTCGATGCGGAACAATTGGCCGGTCAGGTTCCAGCGCACGCCGTGCAGGTACAGAACCGCCGGGGCATTGGCGCGTTTGGCCGGCCACCACCAGGCATGCAGGCTCTGGTTATCCCTGAAGCTGCGCGGGCGTAGGTCGAGTTCCTGCACGTCGCTGGGTAAACCGCGAAACCAGCTGGCCTGGCCAGGCTCTATGCGAAACACCAGTTCACGCTCCTTGTGCTGCAGCATGGCGCAGCCAGAGGGTAGGCCTATGACCAGCAAGGTGGCGCACAGCCAGGTGAGCCAGCGGCGGCGCAGGTGGGTAAGGAAGAGGGTAGGCATGTGCGATTTCTAGCAGAAGCACTGCGCCGGATGTTGAAAAAGTGACCGAATGGCAGGGTGGTTTGGTTGCAAGCTGTTTCTGGATGAAATGAAATATGACCGGCCTCGCGCGGGTTTACTCCCGAAGCGGCCGTGACAGGAACACTCTGTTCGGTAAACGAACGCCAGCTGCATCTGGCTTGTCCGCTATCCGCCCATCCAATCCCATCGCCGCATTGCCCAACCCCCGCCTTTTTGCTGTAGTGTGCCCACCCACCGGTTGTCGCCTGCCCCCGCAACCCGCAACCGGCCCGATAGAATGACCGTGACGACCGCAACCACCGCCCACAAGGCCGTAGGAAGCGGCGACCAGAAGAATAACGATACCGAGTGCCTTGCCTATGGAAAGCCGCCTGCTGAGCGAGCGCAGTAGCGTGTTTCACCACGCCGACCCTTATGCTGTGTCCGATTATGTGAACCAGCATGTAGGCCAGCATTGCATCGGTCTGTCCCGTACCACCCATCCCCAGGCCAGCCTCAGCCATCGCAAGTTCGCCGAACTCGACCTGTGCCGCATCAGCTACGGGGGCAGCGTTCGCGTGACTTCGCCAGCGCTGGAAACCATTTATCACCTGCAAGTGTTGCTCAACGGCAACTGCCTGTGGCGTGGGCACAAGCGCGAGCAGCATCTGGTGCCGGGCGAGCTGCTGCTGATCAACCCGGATGACCCGGTTGACCTGACCTACTCGGAAGACTGCGAGAAGTTCATCCTTAAAGTGCCAACCCGGCTGCTGGATTCAATCTGCGACGAACAGCGTTGGCAGCGGCCCGATGGCGGCGTGCGGTTCTTGCGCAACCATTATCGGCTGGATGAACTGGACGGCTTCGTCAACCTGCTGGCCATGGTTTGCCATGAAGCAGAGGTGAGCGATTCGCTGCCCAGGGTGCAGGGGCACTACAGCCAGATTGTCGCCAGCAAGTTGTTGACCCTGATGAGCACCAATATCCGCCGCGAATGCCTGAGCGCACCGCAGGCGGGCCTTGAGCGCATTCTTGATTACATCGAGCGCAACCTGAAACTGGAGCTGTCGGCTGAAGTGCTGGCAGAGCAGGCCTGCATGAGTGTGCGTTCGCTGTATGCGTTGTTCGACCAGCACTTGGGCATCACGCCCAAGCATTACGTGCGCCAGCGGAAACTGGAACGGGTGCATGCGTGCCTGAGCGACCCGACTTGCGGTGTGCGCAGTGTGACCGAGCTTGCCCTGGATTACGGCTTCCTTCACCTAGGCCGGTTTTCCGAAGTGTATCGGCAGCAATTTGGCGAGCTGCCTTCGCAGACGTTCAAGTGCCGGGGTGAGGCGCGCTAGCAAGGCCACCTGATAGTTCTGCCAGTTGTTGGCATTTCATGCACAGCCCACCATTTGCCTTATTTCGGGTAAAGGGTGGGAACCATGTCGACATCGCAGATTTCATCTTGTGCACTCCAGTACACCGTTTATGGGCGTGATGGGGGCGAGCAAAGCGCATCCCTGCTGCGCTACAGCGGTCAGAGAAAAGAGTCGGCCACAGGGCACTACTTGCTGGGGAATGGATACCGTGCGTTCGATCCGGTTTTGATGAGATTCCATCGCCCTGACAGCATGAGCCCTATGGGTGCTGGAGGATTAAATTGTTACGCCTACTGCGGCGGGGATCCCGTTAACAACACTGACCCAAGCGGGCACATGAAGCTTCCCCAAGTGAGGTTGCAGAGCATTCGCCCTAAGGCAGGGTTTCACATGCGAAATCCAGGCTTTAAAGGGGAAAATACGGTTTCTCCAGCTGTAACAGAGCGTGTCGTGGGAACGGTTAATGAACTAGGTCGTAATTACGGGAGCCAGTTGAACCGAATAATGACATCGGCGGATTGGACTGGTCCGCAGTTATTACTCGTGGAAGGTGCAACACAGAAACTGATCAGCAACTATGGAGAGAACTTGAAACGGGAAGCTGGTTTGACAGTCATCCAAGCTGCAGCACCCATCAGTTCGCAGGATCGACTAAGCGAGGCGATCGGCGTGCTCGTTCCGCTCTACGAAAAGATGAAACTAGCCAAAGATACTCCTAGTGCCATCAGCTGGCTCCATGATCCCGGACGTATGGTCCCAAAAGTACGAGATCCCGGCAGAACTGGATAGCACTCTGCACAATCCGGATAGTCCCCCGCCAGTCGTCTCCCTAACCTGACCAGGTCTTAACAATAACAATGGAGACCCTGGCCATGTCCCTGGGATTCGACTACCTCAATGCCATGCTCGAGGACGACCGTGAAAAGGGCATCTACCGCTGCAAGCGCGAGATGTTCACTGACCCACGCCTGTTCGACCTGGAAATGAAACACATCTTCGAGGGCAACTGGATTTATCTGGCCCACGAAAGCCAGATCCCCGAGAAGAACGACTTCCTCACCCTGACCATGGGGCGCCAGCCGATTTTCATCGCGCGCAACAAGGACGGTGAGCTCAATGCCTTCCTCAACGCCTGCAGCCACCGCGGCGCCATGCTGTGCCGGCACAAGCGCGGTAACCGCTCCAGCTACACCTGCCCGTTCCACGGCTGGACGTTCAACAACAGCGGCAAACTGCTGAAGGTGAAAGACCCGAGCAACGCCGGCTACCCCGACAGCTTCAACTGCGACGGCTCCCACGACCTGACCAAGGTGGCGCGCTTCGAGTCATACCGGGGCTTTTTGTTCGGCAGCCTGAATGCCGATGTGAAACCCCTGGTGGAGCACCTGGGCGAATCGGCCAAGATCATCGACATGATCGTTGACCAGTCGCCGGAAGGTCTGGAAGTGCTGCGCGGTGCCAGCTCGTACATCTACGAAGGCAACTGGAAACTCACTGCCGAGAACGGCGCCGACGGCTACCACGTCAGCTCCGTGCACTGGAACTACGCCGCTACCCAGAACCAGCGCAAGCAGCGCGAGGCGGGCGACGAGATCAAGACCATGAGCGCCGGTGCCTGGGCCAAGCAGGGCGGCGGCTTCTACTCCTTCGACCACGGCCACCTGCTGCTGTGGACCCGCTGGGCCAACCCGGAAGACCGCCCAGCCTATGAGCGCCGTGATCAACTGGCCGCTGACTTCGGCCAGGCGCGTGCCGACTGGATGATCGAGAACTCGCGCAACCTGTGCCTGTACCCGAACGTGTACCTGATGGACCAGTTCAGCTCGCAGATCCGCGTTGCCCGGCCGATTTCGGTGAACAAGACCGAAATCACCATCTACTGCATCGCGCCCAAAGGCGAGAGCGCCGATGCCCGCGCCAAGCGCATCCGCCAGTACGAAGACTTCTTCAATGTCAGCGGCATGGCCACCCCCGACGACCTGGAAGAGTTCCGCTCCTGCCAGACCGGCTACGGCGGTGGTACCGGCTGGAACGACATGTCCCGTGGTGCAGCCCACTGGGTGGACGGCGCCGATGAAGCGGCCAGGGAAATCGACCTCAAGCCGCTGTTGTCCGGCGTGCGCACCGAAGACGAAGGCCTGTTCGTGCTGCAGCACAAGTACTGGCAGGACACCATGATCCAGGCCCTGAAGGACGACCAGCAACTGATCCCCGTGGAGGCCGTGCAATGAGCCTTTATGAGACTGTGCGCGACTTGCTCTACCGCGAAGCGCGCTACCTGGACGACGCCCAGTGGGACCAGTGGCTGGAGCTGTACGCCAGCGACACCAGCTTCTGGATGCCGAGTTGGGACGATGACGACACCCTCACCGAAGACCCACAAAGCGAAATCTCGCTGATCTGGTACGGCAACCGTGGCGGCCTGGAAGACCGTGTGTTCCGCATCAAGACCGAGCGCTCCAGTGCGACCGTGCCCGACACCCGCACTTCGCACAACATCAGCAACATCGAGATCGTCGAGCAGGGCGAGGGCAGCTGCCAGGTGCGTTTCAACTGGCACACCCTGAGCTTCCGCTACAAGACCACGGACAGCTACTTCGGCACCAGTTTCTACACCCTCGACCTGCGCGGCGAACAGCCGTTGATCAAGGCCAAGAAGGTGGTGCTGAAGAACGATTACGTGCGCCAGGTCCTCGACATCTACCACATCTGATACAGGGTTTTGCGAGCACTGCCCGGTGCGTCATGCGACGCGCCGTGGGCTGGCTCGCCTGCGAGGTGCAACATGAGCTACCAGATCGCATTGAATTTCGAAGACGGCGTAACCCGTTTCATCGAGGCTACTGGCCATGAAACCGTGGCTGACGCTGCCTACCGCCAGGGCATCAACATCCCGCTGGATTGCCGCGACGGCGCCTGCGGTACCTGCAAGTGCAAGGCCGAATCCGGCCGCTACGACCTGGGCGACAACTTCATCGAAGATGCCCTGAGCGAAGACGAAATTGCCGAAGGCTACGTACTGACGTGCCAGATGCGCGCCGAAAGTGACTGCGTTATCCGCATCCCGGCCTCGTCGCAGCTGTGCAAGACCGAGCAGGCCAGCTTCGAGGCTGCCATCAGCGACGTGCGCCAGCTGTCGGCCAGCACAATTGCCCTGTCGATCAAGGGTGACGCGCTAAGCCGCCTGGCCTTCCTGCCGGGGCAGTACGTCAACCTCAAGGTGCCGGGCAGCGAGCAGAGCCGCGCCTATTCGTTCAGTTCATTGCAAAAGGGCGGCGAAGTCAGCTTCCTGATCCGCAATGTACCGGGCGGGTTGATGAGCAGCTTCCTGACCAGCCTGGCCAAAACCGGCGACAGCATGAGCCTGACCGGGCCGCTGGGCAGCTTCTACCTGCGCCCGATCCTGCGCCCGCTGTTGCTGTTGGCCGGCGGTACCGGCCTGGCACCGTTCACCGCCATGCTGGAGAAGATCGCCGAGCAGGGCAGTGAACACCCGCTGCACCTGATCTATGGCGTAACCAACGACTTTGACCTGGTCGAACTCGACCGCCTGCAAGCGCTGGCGGCACGCATCCCCAACTTCACCTACAGCGCCTGCGTGGCCAATCCGGACAGCCAGTACCCGCAAAAGGGCTACGTGACCCAGCACATCGAGCCCCGCCACCTCAACGACGGCGACGTGGATGTGTACCTGTGCGGGCCGCCGCCGATGGTCGAGGCGGTCAGCCAGTACGTGCGCGAGCAGGGCATTACCCCGGCCAACTTCTACTACGAGAAGTTCGCGGCGGCGGCCTGACAGATCGCCGGGGCCGCGCTGCGGCCCTCCCAATTGCCATTAACCGGGTCATGCAGGAAAAACATATGAACAACAGATTCCAAGGCAAGGTCGCCCTGGTCACCGGTGCCGCCCAAGGCATCGGCCGGGGCGTGTGCTGGCGGCTCAAGGCCGAAGGCGCGCAAGTGGTGGCGGTAGACCGTTCCGAACTGGTCCACGAGCTGGCTGGCGAGGGCGTGCTCACCCTCACTGCCGACCTGGAACAACACACCGACTGCGCCCGGGTCATGGCCAGCGCGGTGGAAACCTTTGGCCGCATCGACATCCTGGTCAACAACGTCGGCGGCACCATCTGGGCCAAGCCTTTCGAGCACTACGAGGTCGAGCAGATCGAGGCCGAAGTGCGCCGTTCGCTGTTCCCCACCTTGTGGTGCTGCCATGCCGCGCTGCCCTACATGCTTGAACGCGGCAGCGGCGCCATCGTCAACGTTTCGTCCATCGCCACCCGTGGTGTCAACCGTGTGCCCTATGGCGCGGCCAAAGGCGGCGTCAATGCCCTTACCGCGTGCCTGGCCTTTGAAACTGCTGGCCGTGGCATTCGTGTCAACGCCACCGCACCCGGCGGCACCGAAGCACCGCCGCGGCGGGTACCGCGCAACAGTGCAGAGCAGAGCGAGCAGGAAAAACACTGGTACCAGCAGATCGTCGACCAGACCCTCGACAGCAGCCTGATGCACCGTTACGGCAGCATCGACGAGCAAGTGGGCGCGATCCTGTTTCTGGCGTCGGACGAAGCCTCGTACATCACCGGCGTGACCCTGCCGGTAGGGGGCGGCGACCTCGGCTAAGCAGCAACCTCAAGGCAACAGCTTTCCTCCACAACAAAAACAAGAGCGACAGATGCCATGCGAACCCTTGACGTACACCCGATCATCGACAACGCGCGTTTCACCCCGTTTCACTGGATGGTCATGGCCTGGTGCGGCCTGCTGCTGATTTTCGACGGCTATGACTTGTTCATCTACGGCGTGGTACTGCCGGTGATCATGAAAGAGTGGGGCCTGACCCCGTTGCAGGCTGGTGCGCTGGGCAGCTACGCGCTGTTCGGCATGATGTTCGGCGCCCTGGCTTTCGGCAGCCTGGCCGACCGCATCGGGCGCAAGAAGGGCATTGCCATCTGTTTCGCCTTGTTCTCGGGGGCAACCATCCTCAATGGCTTCGCCAGCAGCCCGAGCGAGTTTGGCATCTACCGCTTCATTGCCGGCTTGGGCTGTGGCGGCCTGATGCCCAACGCCGTGGCATTGATGAACGAGTACGCACCCAAACGGCTGCGCAGCACGCTGGTGGCAATCATGTTCAGTGGCTATTCGCTGGGCGGCATGCTTTCGGCGGGCGTGGGCATCTTCATGTTGCCGCGCTTCGGTTGGGAGTCGATGTTCTTCGCGGCTGCAGTACCCCTGTTGCTGTTGCCGGTGATCCTCTACTACCTGCCGGAATCCATCGGCTTCCTGGTGCGCCAGGGCCGCAACGATGAAGCGCGCAAGCTGCTCAAGCGGTTGGACCCAGGGTGCGATGTGCAGGCTGATGACGTATTGGAGGCGGCTGACCGCAAAGGCAGCGGGGCCTCGGTACTGGCGCTGTTCCGCAACGGCCTGGCCGTGCGCACCCTGGCGTTGTGGCTGGCGTTCTTCTGCTGCCTGTTGATGGTTTACGCACTCAGCTCCTGGTTGCCGAAACTGATGGCCAACGCTGGCTACAGCCTGGGTTCCAGCCTGTCGTTCCTGCTGGCGTTGAACTTCGGCGGCATGGCCGGGGCAATTCTCGGCGGCTGGCTGGGCGACCGCTACAACCTGGTCAAGGTCAAGGTGGCGTTCTTCATTGCCGCCGCACTGTCGATCAGCCTGCTGGGTGTCAACAGCCCGATGCCGGTGTTGTACCTGCTGATCTTCATTGCCGGCGCCACCACCATTGGAACGCAGATCCTGCTGTATGCCGGTGCCGCGCAAATGTATGGGCTGTCGGTGCGTTCCACGGGGCTTGGCTGGGCCTCGGGTATCGGCCGCAACGGCGCCATCGTCGGCCCCTTGCTGGGCGGTGCACTGATGGGCATCAACCTGCCCCTGCAACTCAACTTCATCGCCTTCGCCATCCCTGGCGCCATTGCCGCGCTAGCCATGGCCGTGCACCTGGCCAGCGGCCGTCGGCAAGCCCAGGCCGTGGTGGCGCAGGCATGACCCGAAAATAACAAGATGAGGTAACCCAAAATGACCGTGAAAATTGCCCACACTGCCGAAGTGCAGCGGTTCTTCGAGGAGGCCGCGGGCATTGGCAACGATGAAGGCAGCCCACGCCTGAAACGTATCGTGCAACGCGTGCTGCAAGACACCGCACGGTTGATCGAAGACCTGGAAGTCAGCGAAGACGAGTTCTGGCATGCCGTCGACTACCTCAACCGCCTGGGCGGGCGCGGCGAGGCCGGGCTGCTGGTGGCGGGCCTGGGCATCGAGCACTTTCTCGACTTGTTGCAGGATGCCAAGGACGAACAGGCAGGGTTTACCGGCGGTACACCCCGTACCATCGAAGGCCCGCTGTATGTTGCAGGCGCGCCCATCGCTCACGATGAAGTGCGCATGGACGACGGCAGTGAAGACGGCGTGGCCACGGTGATGTATCTGCAAGGCCAGGTATTCGACCCCCAAGGGCAACCGCTGGCGGGTGCCACCGTCGACCTGTGGCATGCCAATACCCGTGGCACCTATTCGTTCTTCGACCAGAGCCAGTCCGCCTACAACCTGCGCCGTCGCATTGTCACCGACGCAGAAGGGCGTTACCGCGCTCGCTCCATCGTGCCGTCGGGGTACGGATGCGACCCGCAGGGGCCAACCCAGGAATGCCTGGACCTGCTGGGCCGCCATGGCCAGCGCCCGGCGCACGTGCATTTCTTTATCTCGGCAGCTGGGCATCGCCACCTGACCACGCAGATCAACCTCTCCGGGGACAAATACCTGTGGGATGACTTTGCCTATGCCACGCGGGATGGGCTGGTGGGGGAGGTGGTGTTCGTCGATGGCCCGGCGGGGCGGCATGCGCAGCTGAAGTTCGACTTCCAGTTGCAG
>NZ_JBNRIK010000003.1:0-47849 GCF_053557975.1 Pseudomonas sp. XP2 | reverse complement strand
CGGGCTTGCCCGCTCCCACAGGGGGCGCGGGAACCCGGGGCAGTGCGCTGAACCTGTGGGAGCGGGCAAGCCCGCGAAGAAGCCAACACCAGAACAAGAGCCAGCCACAAAGGCCGGCCACTGCCTTGCGAGATGCTTCATGAAAACCCTGATCAAGGACAGTTCGCTGTCCGCCATCGTCGCGGGCTGCATCGCCACGATGATCTCTTACGCCGGCCCGCTGGTGATCATTTTCCACGCCGCCGAAGCTGCCGGGCTGTCCCACAAGCAGTTGTCATCCTGGGTCTGGGCCGTGTCCATGGGCAGTGCTGTGCTCGGTGCGCTGCTCAGCCTGCGCTACCGCGTGCCGGTAGTGATCGCCTGGTCGATCCCGGGCTCAGCGCTGCTGGTCACCGCGTTGCCGCAACTCGGTCTGGAACAGGCCGTAGGTGCCTACCTGGTGGCCAACCTGGTGCTGCTGCTGATCGGCCTCAGCGGTACCTTCGATCGCATCATCGCGCGCCTGCCGGGGTCCATCGCGGCGGGTATGCAGGCCGGCATCCTGTTCAGTTTCGGTATCGAAGTGTTCCGCGCCTTGCCCGTGCAGCCGTTGCTGGTAATGGCGATGTTCGTCACTTATGTGCTGATGCGCCGGCTACAGCCCCGTTATGCGGTGGCTGCGGTGCTGTGCGTGGGCACCCTGGTGACGGTGGCCAGCGGTGCGTTTCGCAGCGAGGCGCTGGTGCTGGAGCTGGCTTCACCGCAGTGGATCACACCGCAGTTCAGCCTGCCGGCGGTGTTCAGCCTGGCGTTGCCGATGGTGCTGGTGGCGCTGACCGGGCAGTTCATGCCGGGCATGGCGGTGCTTCGCAATGCGGGTTACCCCACACCGGCCAGCCCGTTGATCAGTGCCAGTGCCCTGGCCGGTATCGTGCTGGCGCCATTCGGCTGCCACGGGCTGAACCTGGCGGCGGTTACCGCCAGCCTGTGCACAGGCCATGAAGCCCATGAAAACCCACGGCGGCGCTATGTGGCGGCTGTTGCTGGCAGCACCCTGTACCTGCTGCTGGGCATCGCCGGCGCCACGTTGATGTCGCTGTTCACAGCCTTTCCCTCGGCGCTGATCGCTGCGCTGGCCGGGCTGGCCCTGTATGGCGCCATCAGCGAAGCCCTGGCCCGCAGCCTGGCAGAGCCGGCCGAGCGGGATGCGGGATTGTTCACTTTCCTGGTCACGGCTTCGGGGGTGGCATTCCTTGGCCTGTCGGCGGCGTTCTGGGGGCTGCTGTTTGGCCTGCTGGCCCACGCGCTGCTCAGGCTGCGCCAGCCACGTGCACGGGAGGTGCTGCGCCGCACCCCATGAGCTGCCGTGTTCCCAACGCTTTATCCATAAAAACAAGATCAAGAGAGCTTCGGAATGAATCACACCCCTTGCGTTGCCTTGGGCCTGACTTTGCTCAGCCAACCATTGCTGGCTGCCGACGGCGGTTTCTTCGAAGATTCGAAGGCTACCCTGAGTGCCCGCAACTACTACTTCAGCCGCGATTTCTCCGATATTGTCGGGGCCAACAAGCAGTCCAAGGCCGAGGAGTGGGCCCAGGGCTTCATCCTCGACTTCAAAAGCGGCTACACACCGGGTACGGTCGGCTTTGGCGTCGATGCACTGGGCCTGCTGGGCATCAAGCTGGACAGCAGCCCGGACCGCGCCAATACCGGCCTGCTGCCGGTGCATGGCGACGGCCGTGCTGCCGACGAGTACAGCCGCCTGGCGCCCACCTTCAAGGCCCGCCTGTCGAAGACCGAGCTGCGCGTGGGCGAACTGCAACCCAACCTTCCGGTACTGACCTTCAGCGACATCCGCCTGCTGCCGCCGACCTATCAGGGCGCCAGCTTGAGTTCGTCGGACATCGACGGGCTGACCGTGCAGGCCGGGCACCTGAAAAGCACCCACCTGCGCAACGAAGGTGGCGACGGCAAGATGAACGCGATGCTTGGCCATGTGCCGATGCGTCAGGCCCAGAGCGATGCCTTCAACTATGTGGGCGGGGATTATGCGTTCAATGCCAACCAGAGCAGCGTCAGCCTGTGGTACGGGCAATTGGAGGACATCTACGAACAGGGATTTGTCGGCCTCAAGCACAGCAAGCCTGTGGGCGACTGGGTGCTCAGTGCCAATCTGGGCTACTTCACCGCGCGTGAGGATGGCGATGCCTTGCTGGGCAACATCGACAACCAGGCGTTCTTCTCGATGTTCACCGCCCGACATGGTGGGCACAGTTTCCATGCAGGCTACCAGGGCATCTATGGCGACAGCCCGTTCCCACGGGTGTTCGCCAACATTTCGCCGCTGGGTAACGAGGTGCCGACCTATGAATTCGCTTACACCGACGAGCGTTCGTACCAGGTGCGTTACGACTACAACTTCGTCGCCATGGGGGTGCCGGGGCTGACAGCGACCGTACGCTACATCACCGGTAACAATGTTGATACCGGGCTGGGCTATGAAGGCCGTGATCGTGAGCGCGATCTGGATATCGGTTATGCAGTGCAGAGCGGGATGCTGAAGGGGCTGGGGATTCGGGTGCGCAATGCCATGGCACGCTCCAACTACCGCAGTGATATCGATGAAAATCGTTTGACGCTGGTGTACACCTGGCAGCTGTTCTGACAGGCGTACACAAAATGTCGAGCATTTCGCAGATCGCTATAGGAGCGGCCTTGTGTCGCGATGGCTGCACAGCAGCCCCATATCCCTTGTGGTTCGAGACAGCCGGGGCTGCTGCGCAGCCCATCGCGACACAAGGCCGCCCCTACACGGGAATTGCGTATCGGCATAGGTTGAGGGTAGCTTTCAGAAACCACTTTTCAGGGATGCTACCCTTGGACTCCATCACCCAAGCTGTACTCGGCGCGGCGCTGCAAGGTACCCTCCTGGGGCGCATCCAGGGCCGTCGCTCGCTGCTGTATGGCGCAGCACTGGGTACGCTGCCGGACCTGGATGTGATCATCCGCTACGCCGACCCGGTGTCGCAGATGACTTACCATCGCGGCTTCTCGCACTCGTTGTTCGTGCTCACCGGGCTGGCCCTGCTGCTGGCCTGGTTAGTCAACAAATGCTGGCCCGGCAAGGGGTACACGTTACCCAGGCTGTTCCTCGCCTTCTGGCTGGTACTTGTCACCCACCCGTTGCTGGATGCCTTCACGGTATATGGCACGCAACTGTTCTGGCCACTGCAGCCTATCCCCCAAAGCTGGGCCGCCGTGTTCATCATCGATCCAGTCTATACCTTGCCGCTGCTGGCGGCGGTCATCTACGCAAGCTTCAAGGGCGTTACCGGCAGGGCTACACGCTTGCTGACCCTGTCACTGGTGTTCAGTACCGCCTACCTGGGCTTCGGCCTTGCCGGGCGCATGGCAGCCGAGCAACGCTTCCAGGCGGCACTGGACCAGCAAGGTATCGTCGTGAGCGAGGTACGCGCCGTGCCCATCGCATTCAACAGCCTGGTCTGGCGCGTAATGGCCAAGACCCAGGATGGCGATTACTACGAAGGCATCAGCAGCAGCTTCGACCGGCAAGCGCCAGAAATGCAGCGCTTGCCGCGCAACCTGGAACTGGCAAAAGCGCTGGCAGGCGACCCTTTGCATCAACGCTTGCGCTGGTTCACCGGCGACTGGCTGCGGTACGACCAGATAGGCAATGCGTTGGTGGTCACCGACCTGCGCATGGGCATCCCGGGCAACTACACCTTCCGTTTCAACATGGCCCACCGCGACAACCAGGGCAACTGGATTGCCGATGTGCCTTCGGTGTGGGAGGGTGCCGGGCCTGGGTCAATGTTCAACAGCCACGACCTGGCGCTGATCTGGCGTCGTATCGTCGACCAGCAGCCGCCTTTGCCGCTGGAGGCCTGGACCGACCGGTACCTGGGGGCAGGTGCGGTCGAACGCGGGCGCTGAGGCATGCGTTCGGCCGGGCTGGACCTGGTCAAATGGACAGCGATGCTGACCATGGTCACCGACCACCTGCGCTTCATATGGCCTGAGGCCGATGGCTTGTTCGTGATTGGCCGGCTGGCGTTTCCGCTGTTTTGCCTGGCCATTGCGGTGAATGTGGGGCGTGCCAGGGCAAAGGTGCTCCATACCCGCGCCAACCTACGCTACCTGTCGCTGATGCTGCTGTTCGCGGTGCTCTCGGAGCCCGCCTATCGCTGGCTGGACAGTGGTTCACAGACGTTCAGTGTAATGCCGACACTGGTACTGGGGTTGTTGGTTGCCTGGGGTGTCCAGCACCCACTGTGGCCGGCGCGCGTACTTGGCCTTGCGGGCCTGCTGGCAGGGTGGTTGTTCAGCGAGCAATTGATGTACGGGCTGCCGGGGGTGTTACTACCTGGCGCCTGGCTGATGGCACGCAGGCAGGGTGGGGTTGCCTGGTTGCTGCCTTGCCTGATGGCCATTGGCGGCAACCTGACCAACACCTGGTTGCGCGAGCATCTTCTGGCGCCCATTACCCTGCTGACGCTGGCTGCCGCTGCGCTGGCAGTTCCTGTCGGGTGGCTGTTGTTGCGTCATGATGCCTGGCGGATACCTGCCGTAGGGCGTTGGGGCTACCTGTTCTATCCCGTGCACCTGCTGGTGATCAAAAGCTTGTCTTGAGGCTTAGCGTTCCTGGCGGATAACACCTGCGCTGTACCTGGGGCGCGGCCGCTCGCCAAACGCTGCAGCGTCGCCGCTTGCAATTCCCAGATCCATACCCATCTAAACCGGCCGCACCACACTCAGGAACCTGTCATGGAACCCAACCGCTTCGGCGATATTGCCGCCTTCGTCAGCGCCGCGAAGGCCGGCAGCTTCACTGCCGCCGCTGCCAGCCTGGGCCTGACCCGGTCAGCGGTAGGCAAGAGCATTGCTCGCCTGGAGGCCCGCATGGCGGTGCGTTTGCTCAATCGCACCACGCGCAAGCTGAGCCTGACCGACGAGGGCCTGGTGGCATTCGAACGCTGGCGGCAGATACTGGATGACCTGGACGAGGTGGAAAGCGCCATGGCCCAGCGCCGCGGTAAGCCTACAGGCACCTTGCGCCTGACTGCGCCGCTGTCGCTCGGCCAGCGCCATGTGCTGCCGGTGCTGGACCAGTACCTCAAGCAATGGCCGGAACTGCGCGCAGACATCCGCTTCACAGACCGCTTCGTCGACCTGGTCGAGGAGGGCGTAGACGTTGCGGTGCGCATTGGCGCACCCAAGGAAGACTCGCAGCTGTTGACCCGCACGGTGGCCTGGCAGCAGTTCGTCACCTGCGCTTCGCCCGCGTACCTCGAAGCGCGAGGCGTTCCCTTGGTGCCTGCCGACCTTTATGGCCACGACAAGATCGCCTTCCTCGCGGGCGAGAAAGCCATGCCTTGGCGCTTTGACACTGAAGCAGGCCTGCACCTGTGCGAAGACCCTGGGCGGTTGAACATCGACAGCTCGGAGGCGATGCTCGACGGCGCCCGGGCCGGCTTCGGGCTGATTCACCTGCCCACCTACATCACCGGTGACGACCTGCGCGCCGGCACCCTGGTCGAAGTCCTGCACGCCTACCGGCCACCGGCGGACCCGATTCGTATCGTGTACCCGAGCAAGCGCCACCTGTCCCCTCGGGTACGCGGTTTCATTGACTTGTTGGTCGCCAGCTGGGAATCGGGCGGGCCCTGGGAGCACTGACCTGGTGTAGTGTGCGTGTGTTTTCAGCGACTATTTTTGCGTACTGATAAAAGTGTGAGTGGCCAGTTGGCTTCAGATCGCCCAAGATGGAGCGTGAAGATGCCAGTCGATCGACTGGCGGCTCAACCATCCCGGTAAACGCACCAGCCAGCATTCGAGGGTTTAGAGTATGTCTAACAGACAAAACGGAACGGTCAAGTGGTTCAACGATGAGAAGGGGTTTGGCTTCATCACTCCCGAGGGCGGTGGCGACGACCTTTTCGTCCACTTCAAAGCCATTGAATCGGAGGGCTTCAAGTCGCTGAAAGAGGGCCAGAAGGTGTCTTTTGTTGCCGAGAAGGGACAGAAGGGCATGCAGGCTGCGCAAGTGCGCGCCGAGTAAGTTGCCCGAGTGTCCGGTACGCCCAGGCGTGCCCGGCCGCAGGAAGACGGAGCCCGTGGAGGGCTCCGTTTTTCGTATTATCGGTAAGCGCAACCTTCGCCAGCGCCCATGGCCTGGTGCAGAAACGGATAATCTGTATAACCTTCGGGCCCATTGGCATAGTCGAACTGTGCCCGATGTTCGTTCAGAGGCGCTTGCGCCCGCAGCCGCTCTACCAGGTCCGGGTTGGCAATGTAGCTGCGCCCGAACGCTACGGCATCGATCAAACCACGCCCAATCAAGTCTTCGCCTTTCTCAGCAGTGTAGGCACCCGCAGCAATGATAACGCCCGGATAGGCAGCGCGGATCGCCTGGCGGAACTCGTCACGCAGCGGCTTGCCACCGGCCCAGTCCGGCTCGGAGAGGTGCAGGTAGGCGAGGTTGCGCTTGGCCAGTTCCCGGATCAGGTATAGCCCTGCGGCCTCTTGGTCTTCGCCATTGTCCACGCCATTGAACCCGCCCAGCGGGAACACGCGGATACCCACGCGCTCGGCGCTCCAGTTGGCAATCGCCGCGTCCACCGCTTCAAGCACGATGCGCGCCCTGTTTTCGATGCTACCGCCGTAGCGGTCCTCGCGCTGGTTGGCGCTCGGGGTAAGGAACTGGTGTAGCAAGTAGCCGTGGGCAGCGTGCAGTTCGATGAAGTCGAAGCCGGCTTCGCGGGCGTTGACCGCTGCCTGGCCGAAGTCGGCCACGATGCCAGCGATTTCGTTCTCGCTCAGTGCACGCGGTGCGGAGGTTTCAACGCGTACCAGGTTGCCTTGCTCGTCGCGCAGGGTGGTGCGGGCGTCGGCCGGTAGCGCCGAGGGTGCAACAGGCGCTTCGCCACCGGGTTGCAACGAGGTATGCGATACCCGGCCGGTGTGCCACACCTGCACGGCGCTGTGCCCGCCTTCGGCGTGAATGCCTGCGTTGATGTGCCTCCAGGCGGCGATCTGCTCGGCACTGTGAATGCCGGGCGAGCCGGAATAGCCTTTGGCCTGGAAGGAGATCTGGGTGGCTTCGGTGATGATCAGCCCGGCGCTGGCACGCTGGCGATAATACTCAGCCATCATGGTGGTTGGCACATCACCCGGCTCAAGGCTGCGCAAACGGGTGAGGGGTGCCATGAACACACGATTGGCCAAGGTGAGCGGGCCGACTTGCAGGGGTTGGAAGAGTCTCATTGCAGCTCCAGAGGTGAAAACCAATGGTGCGCACGATACCGGGATGATTGGGGAAAGGGGGGACCGGAAGCCCGGCGCAGGGCTCCCCAATGGTGTTGTCAGTACCGGCCTCTTCGCGGGTACAAGCGGGCGATCAGCTACGGGCCAGCCGCCCGCTTACATAGTGCGCCACATCATTGAACCCCGGCGTGGACGCATGCCCCGGCGTCACCAGCGAATCGATGAACGCTTCGTCCTCTGCCGTGATCTTCACCGCCAACGCACCACCATAGGTATCCCACTGCTCCTCGGTACGCGGCCCGACAATCGCCGAGCTCACCGATTGGTTGTTCAGCACCCAGGCGATGGCAAATTCGACAATCCCCACGCCCTTGGCCGCTACATAAGCCTGAAGCTGCCGAGCGATGGCCAGCGACTCCTGGCGCCACTCCACCTCCATGATGCGTTTGTCCTGGCGGCCGGCGCGGCTGCCGGCATCGGGCACAGCACCCGGTGCATACTTGCCACTGAGTACGCCCCGGGCCAAGGGGCTGAATGGCACCACGCCCAGCCCGTGTGCGGCGGCTGCAGCCAGCTGCTCTGGCTCGGCCTGGCGGTTGACGATGTTGTACAGCGGCTGGCTTACCACGGGCTTCGGCACACCCAGTCGCTCGGCAATGTGGCAGACCTCGGCAATGCGCCAGCCACGGAAGTTGGACACTCCCCAGTAGCGGATCTTGCCTTGGCGCAGCAGGTCGCCCATCGCCTGTACGGTCTCTTCCAGTGGCACCTTGTGGTCTTCGCGGTGCAGGTAGTAGATGTCCAGATAGTCCATGCCCATGCGCGTCAGCGTGGCTTCCAGCGCGTTGAAGATGTGCTTGCGTGACAGGCCGCTGCGGTTTGGCAGGCCCTCGGCCGGGCCGAAACCGACCTTGCTGGCGACGATCCAGTCATGGCGATGGCGCGCCACTGCTTCACCGACGATCTCTTCCGAACGCCCGGCGTTGTACACGTCGGCGGTGTCGATGAAGTTGATGCCCTGGCCCCAGGCCTTGTCGATGATGCGCAGGGCGTCTTCGGTGCTGGTTTGCTCGCCGAACATCATGCTGCCCAGGGTAAGGGCGGAAACCTGCAGGCCACTGTGGCCGAGGGGGCGGTAGATCATGCGCGTGAGTCCTTTTGCAGTCGGCTGATCCCGCTGTTTTACACACATCCGCCAGGCATTGAAAGGCAGCATTCAGCCGATCAGCGCTAACGCCTCCTGCAGGCTCAACGGGCGCTTCAGGCGCTGCGAAAGCGTCGCCATGGCATCGGAATACCCTTGGGCGATAACCGCCTCGACCCTGTCATCCACACACTGCAAGGCAATGAAATCGCCTTGTTCCGGCCCACCGACGAACTCGATCCGGTTCCACTCCCGCGCATGGCCGAGCACTTCATAGGTACGACCGTGCTGGTAGGTCCAGAAGAAGGGTACATCGGCGTAGCGGCGCTGCTCGCCGAGCATGTTGGCGGCGGCGATCACCCCGTGTTGCTGGGCCAGGCGCCAGTGTTCGATGCGCACCGGGCGCCCCGAGAGCGGGAACGTGGCGATGTCACCGGCGGCCCACAAACCGTCGGCGGCGCGCAGTTCGGCATCGACCCGCAACGACTTGTCCTCGCTCAGCGGCACGCCCTGAAGGAAGGCGGTGGCCGGTTGCACGCCGGTGCCAAGCAATACCACTGGCGTTTGCAAGCGTTCACCGTTGGCCAACAGCACCGCCTCGATTTTGTCCCGGCCTTCGAACCGCTGGACCTGCGTGGGGCCATGGAAGGTGACGCCTCTGCGCTCATGCAGTTCGCGGATGCTGCGCCCGATGCGATCGCCTAGCTGCTTGGCAAGCGGGACCTCGTGGCGAGTCACTACATGCACCTGCACGCCGTACTCGTGCAGGGCCGAGGCCGCCTCCAGGCCGATGAAGCCATCCCCTACGATCACCGCCGGCTGGCCGGGCTCAGCTGCATCGAGCACCTGTGCGGCATCCTCCCGCGAGCGCAAGGTAAACACGCCCGGCAAGTCGACGCCGGGGATGTCGGGGCGCAGTGCCTTGCCGCCGCTGGCCAGCAGGCAGGCGTCGTAAGTGATTTGCTGGCCGTCGGCCATCATCAGTTGGCGTTTCTGGCTGTTCAAGCTGCGCACCTTACCGTGCTTACGCTCCAGCTGGCCCTTGCGCAGGGCGTCAGCTTCGAGCAACGCTGGCACTTCATCGGGCGCCATCTGCCCGGCGATCACGAATTTGCTCAGCGCGGTACGGTCGTAGGCCGGCTGGCGTTCCTGATCGATCCACAGCAACCGGCCAGCGAAGCCATGGGCCAGCAGAGTGGCAACTGCGGCGCTGCCGGCGGCACCGGCACCTATCACAACGAAGCAGCGGGCGTCGCTGTGCCTGGGTGGGTCGATGATGGGCAGCGGTTGGTCATCGACCCAGACTGCATCGTCCTTCACCCAAGCCTTGTAGCGGCGCAGGTCAGCCAGCGCAGGGGGTTCGCAGACCACCCCGTCATCGACGGCGAATGCAGCCTTGTGCCAAGGGCAGACCAGCAGGCCGCCGCAGACCACGCCTTCGTCCAGCGGGGCACCTGCGTGGGGGCAGTTGCCCTGGTAGGCATGAACCTGATTGCCCTGGCGGATGAGGATGAGCTCTTCATTGCCGGCCTGGACGCGCAGGGGGCGGTGTTCGTCGAGTTGGGCCAGGCTGGCCACGGCGTGCTGGGTCATGGAGTTCTCCAAAGGGGCCTTTGGAACCATTTGACGCTTGGGTTGGGGAGGGGATGCGTTGATCTGACGACCGGCAGAGCCGGGCTTGGGGCGCTACGCGCCCCATCGCCGGCAAGGCCAGCTTCCACAAGAAGACAGTTGCTCCCACAAGTTGACGCCAAATCACTACGTTGTTCTATGAGAGCAGGTTCAACTGGCCCGTGCAGAACTCAGCGCACCTGCCCGTGTGACACGCAGGGCCACCAGGCTACCCAGCACGATCAGCGCTGCCAGCGAGTACAGTGCGGCGTCGGTGGAGCCGGTCTGATCCTTGATAAACCCCACCAGGTACGGGCTGAGGAAGCCTGCCATCTGGCCCACGGAGTTGATGATCGCCAGGCCAGCGACTGCTGTGCCGGCGCTGAGCAGCGTGGTAGGCATGGGCCAGAACATCGGCAGGCCGGTCAGCGCGCCCATGGTGGCGATGGACAGGCCTAGAATGGCAACGGCCGGGTTGCCGGCGAAGTTCACCGCAATCAGCAGGCCAACGGCACCCATCAGCATCGGCACCACCAGGTGCCAGCGGCGCTCGTTGCGCAGGTCCGCCGAGCGGCCGCAAAGGATCATGAACACACCGGCCAACAGGTACGGGATCGCGCTGAGCCAGCCGATCAGCAGCGGGTTGTCGAAGCCCATGCTCTTGATGATCGACGGCAGCCAGAAGTTGATCGCGTAGACACCACTCTGGATACAGAAGTAGATAAAACCAAAGGTCCAGATCAGTGGGTGGGTCAGCACCGCGAGCACACCCTCGCCGGTGGTGGCGGGCTTGCTTGCTGCGTCGGCCTCCAGGTCGGTGGCGATCATCTGGCGTTCGGCCGGGCTTAGCCAGGCAGCTTTCTGGTAGCTATCGCTGAGCAGGAACACGGCCAGCACCCCGAGGGCAACAGTGGGCAGGCCCTGGATCAGGAACATCCATTGCCAGCCGGCCAAGCCATGCTGGCCGGCGGCGAAGTGCTGGAGGATCCAGCCGGAAAACGGCCCGCCGAGCAGGCCCGACACCGGGATCGCCGACATGAACAGGGCCATGATGCGTCCGCGACGGGCGGCCGGGAACCAGCGCGAAAGGTACAGCACCACGCCCGGGAAGAAGCCTGCTTCGGCAGCGCCGGTCAGTAGCCGCAGGGCGTAGAATTCGGTCGGGGTAGTGACGAACAGCAGGCAGGTAGACAGGCTGCCCCAGGCAATCATCATCAGCGCAATCCAGCGCCGCGGGCCAAAGCGGTTGAGTGCCAGGTTGCTTGGCAGGCCGCAGAGCACATAACCAATGAAGAAGATGCCGGCGCCAAGGCCGTACACTGTTTCGCTGAATTTCAGGGCGTCGAGCATTTGCAGCTTGGCAAAGCCGACGTTGACGCGGTCCAGGTAGTTGAACAGGTAGCAGATGAAAATGAACGGAATCAGCCGCAGGGTGATGCGCCGGTACAGCGCGTTGCGGGTGATGTCCGTGCCTTGGTCAGGGGCTGGGCTGTGTGCCATGATCGGGTTCTCTGTTGTTATGGTTTTTGCCGCGTCGCCTGTTCCGGCGCTCGCTCTGACGAGTCTCGGGGACTGCGGCTAGCCTGTCTTTGTGCTTTTGCACAGTGCCTGGTTCAGGCTGCTGTGCCCGAGCCCAAAAGCCTAACCCCTAAAGGACCACGCAATGTTCGAACTCGACCATGACCTGGCGCAGGATATCGTTGACCGGGCGATGGCCATCTTGCCGTGCAACGTCAATGTCATGGACAGCCAGGGCTTGATCCTGGGCAGCGGCGAACCGGAGCGCATCAACACCCGCCACGAAGGGGCGCAACTGGTTTTGGCGAACGGCCGAATTGTCGAGCTGGATACCGACGCTGCCAAATGCCTGAAGGGCGTGCAGCCCGGGGTGAACTTGCCACTGATGCTCGATGGCCGGCTGATGGGCGTACTGGGCCTGACCGGTGACCCGCAGCAGGTGCGCACCTATGGGGAGCTGGTACGCATGACCGCCGAGATGCTGTTGGCCCAGCGCCACTTACAGGCTGACCAGCAATGGCGACGGCAGCGCTGCGATGATCTGCTGGCGTTGTTGCTGGGTGGTAGCGGTGATTCACCTCGGCTGCTCGACGAAGCCCGGCAGTTGGGCCTGAAGCCTCAACTGCCACGGGTGCCGGGCCTGTTCGAGCTGGCCTCGGGGCCCCCTGCCGAGGCGTTGTCGGCGTGGTTGATGAGCCGGTACCCGGACAGCTGGTGTGTCAGCCCGGCCCGCCAGTCATTGCTATGGTGCCGGCCAGCCGGTGTGGCACTGGATGAGTCGCGCCTGCTGGAGCGCCTGCAACGCCATGGCTGGGACGTGGAGCGGCTGGCCTTGGGCAGTGCCGCGCAAAGCCTGGAGCAGCTGCGCCGGGGCTACCGCCGGGTACGTGACTTGCTGGCCTATGGCCGCGAGGTGTTGCCCACCGAGCGCTTGCTCAGCCTGCAGCGCTACAGGCTGCCGGCGCTGTTGTGGCGCCACCGCAACGATGACGCGCTGGATGAGCTGCTGGAGCCGCTGCAGCGCATTCGCGCCAGGGACAACAGCGGGCAGTTGCTCACCACCCTGCGTGCCTGGTGTGCCCACGACGGTCAGAGCCAGGCCTGTGCCGATGCCCTGGGTATCCATCGCAACAGCCTGCGCTACCGCCTGGAGCGGATTGCCGAGCTGGGCGAGGTCGACCCGCTACGCATGGAAGGGATGCTTAGTTTGTATCTGGGGTTGCAGCTGTTGCCAGCAGATTGACGCGATTCCCGTAGGCGCAGCCTTGTGCTGCGAAAGGGCGGCTCAGGGCGAAAAACCCGCTCCGACCATGCGGGCCTCTTCGCAGCACAAGGCTGCTCCTACAAGGCCGGAAAGCAGTTACGAAGGCATCCGCCCAAACAACCCGTCCGGCGTTTTGTGCATTTGACCGAGGCCCCCTTGCCGAACAGCTGTCAGCATGCCGCTCATCAGGATAGGAGAATCCCCATGAAGATCGTCATCGCCCCCGACTCGTTCAAGGACAGCCTCGACGCTGCCGGTGTCGCCCGCGCCATCGCCGCAGGCCTGCGTGCAGCATGGCCGGGCGCTGAACTGGTTGAGTGCCCGATGGCCGACGGCGGCGAGGGCACCATGGAGGCAATCCTGGCCGCCAGCCACGGCGAACTGCGCCGCCAGGCCGTGCGCGGGCCACTGGGGCAAACCGTGGAGGCCGGCTGGGGATGGTTGCCAGAAAGCCGCACGGCAATCATTGAAATGGCCCAGGCCAGTGGCCTGCAACTGGTACCAACCGGCCAGCGCGATGCTTGCCGCAGCAGCACCTGGGGCACCGGCGAGCTGATTGCCGCAGCCCTTGCCGCCGGTGCGCAACGGGTAGTGCTGGCCATCGGCGGCAGTGCCACCAACGATGCCGGCAGCGGTATGTTGCGTGCACTCGGCCTGCGCCTGCTGGACGCGGATGGGCAAGCGCTGGAAGAGGGCGGCCTGGCCCTGGCCAAGCTGGCCCGCATCGACGCCAGCGACCTCGACCCACGGCTCGCCGAAGTGCAATTTGAAGTGGCGGCCGACGTCGACAACCCGCTGTGCGGCGTCAACGGCGCTTCGGCGATCTTCGGCCCGCAGAAGGGGGCCAACCCGCAGCAGGTGCAGGCGCTGGACCAGGCGCTGGGCCATTTTGCCGACCATTGCGCACAGCTACTGGGTGAGGACGTGCGCGATTACCCAGGGTGTGGCGCCGCCGGTGGCATGGGCTTCGCGGCGCGGGCCTTCATGGGCGCACAGTTCCGCCCTGGGGTGGAGGTAGTGGCCGAGCTGGCCGGCCTCGATGCATTGGTGCAGGGGGCAGATCTGGTGGTGACTGGTGAAGGCCGTTTCGATGCCCAGACACTGCGAGGCAAGACGCCGATGGGGGTGGCCCGGGTAGCCAAGCGTCATGGCGTGCCGGTGGTGGTGCTGGCCGGGACTTTGGGTGAGGGTTATCAGCAGTTGTATGACCATGGGGTCGATGCTGCATTTGCGTTGGCCAGCGGGCCGATGAGCCTGGAGCAGGCGTGTGCCGATGCTGCGCAGCTGCTGCAGGCGCGGGCTTGTGACATTGGTCGGCTGTGGCACGTTGCAAAGCGAACATGAACATCGTGTAGGAGCGACACTAGGCCGCTCCTGCAAAAGCTTCACTCCTGCGTCTCGAACATGGCAATGAAGTTGGCCAGTGCTGGCGAAGCGTTCTGGGCGTTCCATTTCATGTACAGGCCGATCCCGGGGGCGGGTTGCTCATCGATAGGGCGGATCGGGCAAAACTGCACGCGTTCGCGCGGGGTTGAGCCAACGAACGAGGCCGGTACAAGGGCCACGCCAAAACCGCATGCCACCAGGCCCAGCAGTGTATGGATCTGCGCCGCCTCCTGCACGACCTTGGGATGAAAACCCGCCGCCTCGCACAGCGCGATCAACTGCGCGTGATAGCCACCGCCCAAGGCTGGCGGGGTGAATACGAAATCCTCATCGGCAAACTCGCGCAGGTCGACTTCCCGCTGTTGCGCCTTGGCGTGGCTGGCGGGCATGGCCATGACGATCTGCTCATCAAGCAACAACCGTGCTTCAAGGGTGCCAGCCGGCAGCGGCAGCCTGCGCATGAAGCCGATATCCGCCTCACCGGCCAGCAAAGCCTTGGCCTGCGACGCGGATGGCATCTCGCGAATGGTCAACTGCACGTTCGGGTAAGTCTCGCGAAAACGGCGCAAGCTGCCAAGTAGCGAGTCGTAATAGGCGATGGAAATGGCCGTGATGGTCAGCTTGCCGCTGACCCCTGCAGATACATTACGGGCGTACTCGATCCCCTTTTCCAGCTCAGCCAGCGTGCGGTAAGACGCGTCGAGAAACGCTGCACCCGCGGCGGTCAGGCGCACCCCGCGCTTGTTACGCAGCAGCAGGCTGAAACCCAGTTTTTCTTCAAGGCGGTTGATGGCCTGGCTCAGCGGCGGTTGCGCCATGTGCAGGCGCTCGGCGGCCTTGTGAAAGTGCAATTCTTCGGCCACAGCGATGAACTGCCTGAGCAAACGTGTTTCGATCATTCAGCATTCCTGCAGCATGGCCAGTTGGCGGTGATATCCAGGAGATATCAAACGTGCATGCTTTTAATATTAAGTCATAGATTTGATTGTTGATATCGTAAAAAGGAGAATTGAAGGTAGTCTGAAATGCCCGTCACAAAGCCTTTCCATAACAAAGTTGCGGTCATCACCGGTGCCGCACAAGGCCTTGGCCTTGCCTATGCCATGGCGTTGGCCGAGCGCGGCGCGCGTGTAGTCATCAGCGATTTGGGCACCGACAGATCCGGGCAAGGCCAGGACGCCTCGGCGCTCGAACATGCACTGACGGCCATGCGAGGCAAAGGTTTTGCTGTGGTTGGACACGCCGGCCAACTGGAGAACGAGGGCACCTGCAAGCAACTGATCGCGCTGGCTATCGAGCATTTCGGTGCGCTGGATATCCTCATTCACAATGCCGGCTGGGTCGACTACCAGCGTATCGAGGATCAGGAAGCCGCCTTTCTGCAACGAGCGCTGGGCATCAATGTGCAGGCGCCCGTGTGGCTGGCCAAGCATGCCTGGCCGCACCTCAAGCGCTCCGCAGCGCCGCGGGTAGTGCTGACGACCTCGGACCGGGCCATGTACCAGCGCTATGCGCAGCCTGGCCTGGTGGCCTATGCCGCCGGCAAGATGGCCCAGGTCGGCATCATGAACGCCCTGAGCATGGAGGGCCAGGAGCACGGCATCCTGGTCAATGCCATTTCACCGGTCGCGAAAACCCGCATGTGGGGCATCAGCCAACCGCCAGAAGAACTGAAACCCGAGTGGGTCACGCCCGGCGTGCTGTACCTGGCCAGTGCGCTGTGCCATGACACCGGCTACATCTTGCGCGCCAGCAACGGCCAGTTCACCGCCACCCGCTTCAACGAAAACAGCGGCGTCAGCTACCCCCGGGACCTGGGCCGTGTGCAGGCCGCTGACCTCGCGCAAGTGGCCGAACGCTGGAACCGCATCAAGGAATGCAACTACGTGCCGGTCAAAGTCGCCAACACGTGCGCGGACCTGGGCGAAAGCCTGGTCTGGGATGAGCGCACCGGCGCGTTGTACTTCGTCGATATTTCTGGCGGGCGCATCAACTGCCTGACAGCCGATGGCGACGTCCACACCCTTTACGCGTCAGCCGCGCGCATTGGCGCGCTGGCGTTGACCGACCGGGGTAACCTGATTTTTACCGAAGACGCCAGTGTGGCTATCTTCGACGTGCCGGCGCGCAAGGTGAGCCAGCATTCGGCATCAGTCCATCCGCGCTCGACCTACCGTTTCAACGACGGTGCTTGCGACCCGCAAGGCCGCTTCGTAACTGGCCTGATGGACGAAGTACCCAGCGGCAATACCGGGGCACTGTTCCGCTTCGACGGGCAGTTGAGCGACCAGGTGATCCATGACGACATGGCGTTGCCCACTGGCCTGGCCTGGTCGCAGGACGGCCATACGGTGTACTTCGTCGATTCGGCGGCGCGTGCCATCTACCGCGCCGAGTACCTCGTCGAAGGCCGGCTTGGCGCGGTCACGCTGTTTGCCGAAACCCCGGCCGAACTGGGGCGGCCGGATGGTCTGGCCCTGGACCGCGAAGGCGGGCTGTGGGTGTGCCAGTACCATGGCAGCTGCCTGCTGCGTTATGACCGCCACGGCCACCTGACCGACCAGGTGTTGATGCCGGTGCCATGCCCCACCAGTTGCTGCTTTGGCGGGCCCGGTTTGAACACCTTGTACATCAGTACCGCGCGATTCGACATGAACCCCGAAGAACTGCACCATTATCCCGATGCGGGCGACCTGTATGCCATTCGCCCGGAAACTGGCGGCGTTGCCCGGCACAGCTTCAAGGAATAAGCCGTGGCGTCTGGCTGGCCGGTAAAACGGCCAATTCGCCAAAGCGCTGGGCCGAGTCGATATAGCGCAAGGCCGACTTGGCGTCTTTCCAACCCACATAGCTCATCAGCGACTTCAGTTCCCAGCCATTGGCGGTTGCCCAGGTGGCGAAGCCACGCCGTAACGAGTGGCCGGTATACAACGCCGCCGGAACCCCGGCACGCTCCAGCATGCGCCGCAGCAGGCCGACCAGGCTGTTGCTGTTGAGCGCGCTGTCACCGAGGTTGCCCCAGCGGTCGAGCTTGCGGAACACCGGCCCATGGGCAATGCCGGCGACCTCCAGCCATTGCAGGTAGGCCGTGACCGGGCACAAGGCTTTCAGGGCAGGGGTGCGATGTTGCACGCCCAGGGCTTCTCGGTCGCCCTTGCTGCGCGGCAGGAACAACGTGATACCGACACCGGCTTCAGCCTGGATATGCTCGATGCGCAGGCGCGCCAGTTCATCACCGCGAAAGCCACGCCAGAAACCCAGCAACAGCAGCGCACTGTCACGGCGGGCCCGGCGCAGGGCGGCCAGGTCGTGATGTTCACGTGCCTGGCGGGCCTCCTCTTCGAAACAGGTCACCGCAGTTTGCAGGTGCTGCAACAACAGCGGGGCTGCCTGCTTGGGCGGCGTCGGGTGCAGGGTGCGGATACCGCGGAGCACCTGGCGCACCAGCGGCGCCTTGGTCGGGTCGGGGAAGCCTTGGGCGACGTGCCATTGGCTGAGCGCAGCCAGGCGCTGGCGCAGGGTGCTGACAGCATGCTGGTCGGCGTGGTCGACCAGGTAGCGGGCAATACTCTCGGCGGTGGCCGGCAGAAAACCGCCCCAGTGGGATTCAAAGTGTTCGATGGCAGCCTGGTAGCTGCGCCGGGTGTTGTCACGGGTGGCGGCGCGAAGGTAGCGCTCGATATCGGTCATGGTGCGGGTGTCGGTGGGTGATGGGTACACGATAAACCGAATCAAGGGATATTGCATGCCAGCGCGGTTTCTGTAGGCGCAACGCGTCAGCTGGGGTCAGTGGGGCAACCATAGTCGGCCTGGCCAGCACCGCGGGTCAGCGCCGGTGTGCGCATTACACGCATGCTTTCTCCTCGACGCCATTGAAAGGCGGATATTCGTGCAACTGCGCCGGCGACAGTGGCCGACTGAAGTGGTAACCCTGGGCGATATCACAACCGGCGAGCTTGAGGCACACCACCTGTTCGCGGGTTTCTACGCCTTCGGCGACCACTTCCAGGCCCAGGCGCTTGGCCAGGATGATGGTGGAGGACACGATCGGGCTGTCATCAGGGCTGTTGGACAGTGGCGCGATCAGCGATCGATCGATCTTCAGCTTGCTCAATGGCAGCGAATGCAGATGGGCGAAGCCGGCGTAGCCGCGGCCGAAGTCATCCAGGCTGATGCCCAGGCCCGCGCCGCGCAGTCTGTGAAGGTGCGCCACGGCCGTACCTTCGGGGTCGAGGATGGTGGTTTCGGTAATTTCCAGCTCCAGCCGCTGCGGGGCAATGGCATACCGTTGCAGTTCGCTCAGCAGCCGCGAAGCGAAATCGCCTTGGCGCAGTTGCAGGGCAGATACATTGACGGCCAGTCGTGTTCCCCGGCCTTGGGCGTCCCAGCCCGCCAAAGCCTCACAGGCCAGGCGCAACACCTCCCAGCCCAGCTCGACAATAAAGCCGCTGCGCTCTGCCAGGTCGATGAAGCGGTCCGGGTACAGCAGGCCAAATTCGGGGTGGTCCCAACGCACCAGCGCTTCATAGCCCAGTACCTGTTGGGTGTCGAGGCGGATTTGCGGCTGGTAGTGCAGCACGAATCGGCGCTCGGCCAAGGCGCTGCCGAACGCCTGTTCGAGGGTGAAGGCCTGGATGTCGGCCAGGTTCAGCGAGGCGTCGAAGAAGCGGTACTGGGCCCGACCGGCCTGTTTGGCTGAATACATCGCGGCGTCGGCACTGCGGATCAAGCTGTCGATGTCCTGGCCATCGCGCGGGCAGATGCTCACGCCCACGCTTGGGCTGGTGTTGACCTCCTGGCCGTCAAGGGCATAGGTGGCCGACAACCGCTGGACCAGCTCACGGACCCAGGCATTGATCTGGTCTTCGCTGCGTTCGCCCGCCAGCAACACCACAAATTCGTCGCCGCCAAAGCGCGAAGCCTCGTCGCCGGGCTCCAGCAATCGCTGGATGCGCCCGGCCACGGCCTGTAGCAGGAGGTCGCCGATCTTGTGCCCGAGCGAATCGTTGATCGACTTGAAGCGGTCCATGTCGATGAACAGGATCGCCATCAACTGGCGCTTGCCACGCTGGCGGGTCAGCGCCTGGCCGGCCACCTCGACGAACTGGCGGCGGTTGTGCAGCCCGCTGAGGTGGTCGGTGGCGGCGGCATGGCTGCTGCGCCGGTGTTCGTCCTCAAGACGGCCGATAAGTTGCTGGTTTACCTGCTGGGCATGCTCCAGTGCGCTGAAGGCCTCCTGGCGCTTGCGCAAAAGACGCAAGGTCCATAGCAGGCTGGCGATGATCATCAGCGTCATGCTCAGGTTCAACCAGAATTGTCGGGAATAGGCCAGGGCCGAAGGTGCGAGGATGTCCTCCTGGCGCTGGCTGACCACTACGCTGAACCCGCGCTCTGGCACATGTCGGTAGAGGCTCTGGTACGCACCGCCGGCCGCGTATTGGGTGAGCAGGCCAGTGTTGCTACCGGTATCTGGCAGTTCTGGCAGCAACACATCGCCGGCGCCCACCACGCCGCTGGTGTCTATGCGCAGCCGCTCCAGGCCGTCATCCTGCAGCAGGCGCACCAGCCCGCTGCTACCCAGATCGATATGCTGAAACAGCACCGCCAGGTAGCCGATGTCCAGTTGGACAACCAGGATGTTTTCGATTTCGCGGCCGGGCAGGTCGGTCAACGGCAGCAGAAAGGGCAGCCGCCAGTCGGGCAGGCCGGCCTGCTGGCCCGGCGGCTGCACGTTGGGTAGAAAGGGCTTGAATCCATAACGGGCTACGTGCCTTTGCAGCTGGCGTAACCAATCCTCGGGCAGCGCGGTGGCTTCGTCGGTATGGCTGGCTGACAACAGCCGGCCTTGCCGGTCGTAAAGGCTCATGCGCTTGAACACCGGGTCTTCGGCCAGTATCCGCGCCAGGCTGAAATTGCCCTGGCGCAGCACTTTCATGTCGTCCTGGGTGACCCGGCCAACGGCCTGGGCGCGGTCGACCAACTGGCGCAGGCTTTCGCCCACGATACTGGCCAGGTTCAAGTGCTCGGCGGCCTTGGCCGACAACGCGTCCTGGCGGGCAGCGGCTTTCTGCGTCATGTGCAGCCCCCACAGAAAGGCGAGGGTGGCGGCACACAGCATCAAGATCAGCAGTCGCAGGAGGCTGGCGGAGGAAAGCGAACGGCGTATCACTGCTGATAGTTCCCGACCCTGGGTGATGCTCCAAAAATACGACAAGGAGGTGACAGGTTGATGACTAATGGCTAATTGCCTTTAAGGGTTTCCTGTATGTGCCAGGGGCGCCTGCAGGCGTGCGGTTTCTTCCTCGATGTAGCTCATCAGTGCGCTGATTTCGGCATCGCCCAGGCGCATGTTGGGCATGGGCAGCCGGTTGTACTGCTCGTACAGCAGCATGGCCAAGGGGTCTTTCTCTGCGAGCATCTGGTCGGGCGCCTTCAACCAGCGGGTCAGCCAGCTGGCGTCACGCTGTCGGGTCACCCCCAGCAGGTCCGGGCCAATACCGGGCTGCCCTGGCTCGGTGTTACCCAGGGTGTGGCAGGAGGAGCAGCGGGTGCGGAAGATTTGCTCACCACTGCTGGGTGGCCGTATCTCGGGGGCCTGGGCGTAGTCATTGCTCATGGCGCTGGCCTGCTTCCAGTTGTGCAGGCTGTTGCCCAGCCGGTCCGCGAGAATGTACGGGCTTTCGAAGGGCGAGGCTTTCATCCAGCGGCCGGTGGCCTGGTTGCCGATGATAAGGCTCAGGTTGTGGTCTCTGGAACGGCCGTTTTCCAGGCCTTCAATCCACAGCCCCAGGCTACGGCGCAATTGCTCGATGTCGTCGGGCTCGCCGGTGAGCAGCGTCCAGCCAGGGCCGATGCCGAATTTTTCGGCGTAGCGCTTGAGGGTAGCTGGGGTGTCGTTGTACGGGTCGATGCTGATGGAATAGAAGTAAATGTCCTTGCCGACCCGGTCACCCAGAACCTTCTGCACCTGGCGCAAGCGCGCGGTTTCCACCGGGCAGGAGTCGGAGCAGCCGGTGAAGATGAAGTTGATGGCGACTACCTTGTCCTTGATCAGGTCGTCGAAGAAATGCACCTTCTCGCCGTCCTGGGTAAGCAGCGGGATATTCGGGAAGTAGCCGGCGCCCCAGGGGCTTGCGGTTTCTTCGGCCAACGGTTGTTGCGGCTGCAGTGGCCATAACGGAATGCTGGCGGCAAATACCGCGAGCACCAGCAGGAAACGCCATGAGCCGGGCATGATGCGATCCTCGTTGTTGGGTAAAAGGGGCCGCACAGCGACCCCTGCATTGCACTCACTGGTATTTGACTGGCGCTGTCACCGTTTGCCCCAGCGTCGATTTCACGGTAACTGTCGCGGGTGTGGCCGGGCCAAAGCCGGTAGTGGTCACAGACACCCGCCAGCGGGCGCCCGTAGTCGCGGCCGTCAGCGTGGCGTTGCCCAGGCTTACCGGGCCGCCGGTGGTTGCCGCAGTCACACTGATGCTGTTGCCCGTGGCGACCGTGGTCGTCCCCTGCACATCCCAGGTGAAGCGGTTGCCACTGCGCACCTGCACCGTGGCACTGCTGACCTGGATCTGGTCGACCGCCGCCGCCGCAGTCACAGCGATGCTGACTGTGGCCGGGGTCAACGACTCGGCCCCCTTGGCATCGCGCGCCGTGTAGTTGAAGCTGGCAGTGAACGGTGTGGCGAACGTGGCAGGTGGGGTGTAATTCACCAGGGTGCCGTCGGTGCTGACGGTACCCTGACCGGAGTCCGGCTGGGTGAGACCGGTCACGGTCAGCGGTACGTTGCCGTCCGGGTCGGAGTCGTTGGCGAGCACGTTCAGGGTGATAGGTTTGCCAGCGGTAGTCGCTGCACTGTCATTGGCTGCGACGGGGGGCTTGTTGGCCGGGTCATCGGTGTCGTCATGGCCTTTGGTACGGAAGGTGGGCAGGCCGACCGAAGCCATGTATTGCACGCCATCCCAGCCTGGCAGCGGGGTTGGCATCACCTGGAACTGCCCCGGGTGCTCAATGTCCCAGCGCAGCAGCATGGACGAGTCCTCATGCTGGGTGTTGTGGCAGTGCTCCATGTAGGTGCCGGCGAACTCGCGGAAGCGGATGGCCATTTCCACCTCTCCCGAAGAATCGGCTTCTGGCCCGATCCGGTACACGTCTTTGCGCGCCCATTTTTCCCATTCCGGTGGCGCCTTGCCGTCGCGGCTAAGAATCACGCCTTCCTCGAAATGCACGTGCACCGGGTGGCTCCAGCCATTGCCGCCGTTGACGATTTTCCACACCTCCAGGGTGCCGTCGCCGCTGAACCCACCGTCGGTGGACTGGTTGGCCAGTTGCGGTGCCGCACTGATGCGTCGTGGGTCCATGCTGTAACCAAAGCCGCCATCGGTCTTGATGGTCCACGGGCTGGTGTCGGTACCGTCGGAGCGGCCAAAGATGAACGCGCGGTGGCGGGCATCCTTGAGTCTGGCCTGGTCGGTCGCGGCGTTGCGGTCAATGGGCAGTGGCAGCATTTTCAGGCCTGCGGCCTTGCCTGGCTTGGCGGGCTCGTAGGCCACCGGGTCCATGCTCAGGTCCTGGCCGGTGTAGGGCTGCACCAGCAGTTGCAGAAACTTGCCGACTGCTGGGTCGCCTTTGTCCCACTGCGGGCCTTTGTTGGTCTGCTTGATCACGGCTTTGTACTTTTCCGACAGCACGTCGGCCAGCGAAATCGTACCTTCCGGGCCCTTGCCGGTGCGATGCTCTTCCAGGTTGACGAAGTACAGCTTGTCGCCTGCCTTGATGCCATTCTTGGCAAAGTTGATGATGATGTCGTAGCGCTCGGCGATGCCTTGCAGCGGCAGGATGCCATGGTTGTCCTGCAGGTTGCCGTCGCCGTTCAGGTCCATGGTCCCGTCGAAGGGCACGGCGTGTTCCATGATGTTGCCGTCGTTGGCGATCATGTGGAACGGCACCCGGGCATACGACAGGTTGGAGCCGGAGGGGCCTTTGAACTCCCCACTGGTACCGGCAATTTCCCGCACCACGGCAAACTTGAAATAGCGCGACACCGAGCCGTTGAGGATGCGGAAGCGGTAGCTGCGCGCCCGCACCTTGAGCCTGGGCTGGTACTGCCAGTTGACCAGAATCTGGTCACCGAGGAAGCCATCGGTGTTGAACGGGTTGAACCACAGCTGGCCGTTGGCATCCCAGGCCTTGTCGGCAATCACCAGGTTGACGTCGTAGTCACGGTTACCCCATGGCATGCCGGAGCCACTGGGGAAGCGCAGGTTGACGCCATCCTGCAGCGCCTCGTTACCGCGGTCCAGGGCGCTGTAGTAGTTCATCATCACGGCGTTGCCCTTGTAGACGTTCTGTGCCGTGAAATCCATCATGTGGTCGTGGAACCAGTGGGTGCTCATGGTTTCACGCCAGTCGCCGCGAATCTTGATGCTGCCGTTCTGGCAGGCTTTCAGGCCCGGCGTGCCGTCGTTGACGAACAGGGTTTCGCCCGGTGAGCAGGGGAAGGCTGCCCGCGGATCCTGGGCACGGGTGTTGATGGTGTCGTAGCCGGCCAGTTGCACTGGCCAGCGGTAGTCGTAGTACTGCCCCGGGAAGAAGTAGGCGTTGGCGAAGCCATCGCTCTCTGCCGGGGAGTGGCCATTGTGCTCGTGCGTCGAGATGGTGTGCAGGCCAAAGCCACCGTTGGCCGAGGGGTCGATGGGCAAGGCGTTGTAATGGCGCATCAGGATCGGCTGGCCGTAACGCACCATCAGCAGTTTGGGCGGGAAGGTGCCGTCGAATGTCCACAGTGATTTGTGGTTCTGCAAGGGCATATTCGGGTGAAAGCGCGTGTCAATGCCCTTGGTGGTGCCCAGCGTAGTGGGGATGTCGGAGGTCTGGTAGTACAGGCCGCCGGGTGCAAACTCGCCAGACGCATAGTTATGCAGCTGTTTGCGATCACGCAGACCGAGGTTGATACGCGCCCCGGCCTGGGCGGTCTTGAACGCCGCCTGCGGGTAGAACTCGTTCCAACGCTGGTGCGACCAGGCTTTTCCTGGTGGCCGGCCTTCAGCAGGCGAGCCGACCGGCTGGCGGTTGAGGAACATTTCGATCTGCGCCTTCCAGGGGTTGCGGTCCAGCACATTGGCGTACTGGCTCGGGTACGGATACAGGCCGGGCTGCTTGAGGAACGCTTCCAGGGCCGTACCACTTGGCCCGCTGCGCGCGACGACGTTGGGGTCCTGCGCCGGGGCCGCGCCGAGGGTGGGGACGGGAAAGGTAAGCTCCGGCGCCGGCGCCGGCGTGGTCGGGTCGAGCTTCTCTGGCCCGAATTCTTCGAACAGCAACAATTGCTGGGTGAAGGGTTGGGCTCCGAACAGTGGGCTGGGTTTGCCGTTGGTGGGGTACCTGTCCGAGGTTTGCAGTGCAGGCGGCAGCACGTTGTCTATCCGCACTGTATCGCGGTCGCCGTGCGCGCCATCGACCAGCTCCAGCGCGCCTTCGTTGGCTTCGGGCAAGGTACTGAGGTTGAGCAAGGCCGGAGTCGGGTCAGCCGGTTGCTCGGTGTAGGCCGATGGATCGGTCGGCGGCGGCTGACTGTTGTCGTCAAGGGGCGAGGCCATGACCGTGATCAGCCCGAGGCTGACCATCAGCGCAGTGACTGAAGAAAGCTGGAATGCGTACCTAACAGGGTGGATCACGGCATGTGTTTTCATTGCCTTGTGCCTCGCTCGCGGCTGCATGGCTCTAAGCCATCAATGGCGTTTTGCCCGATAAAAGGCCCTGAGCAACGGCTGTGCCAACAACTGTTTCAGTAATGCTTTGTTAAACAAATCCTTGTGGCACCTGAGGTGCGCTAAATGACGGGGCGTCAAGAATGGGTATAAGTCCCCACTGGCGGGGACCCAATGCCCACTGGATGGGTGGATTGGGGCGTGACACACCCGGCGCGCTGCGGTATATGTGTGGGCTACCAAGGGGAGCCCGGCAAAGGGCTGAGAAACCGCTGAACGCTGCAGCGCGGTGACCCTTCGAACCTGATCCGGATCATGCCGGCGAAGGGATGGGGCTTGTAACCTGCCTTTTTGCCGGCCTCACTGCGAGGCCCGTCCATGTCAACTGCCAAGGTCTCGCTGTCACCTTCATCAAGGACAGCATCATGACCGAACGTTTCAGCCAGTCCCTGCGCCGCCAGAGCGAGCCAACCTGGTCGGCGGCCGTTGGCCACCGTTTCGTGACCCAATTGTGCGACGGCAGCCTGCCGGACCCGATCATGGTCGACTATCTGGTGCAGGACCATCGCTTTCTCGACAGCTTCCTGACCCTGCTGGGCGCAGCCATCGCCACCGCCGATACATTCGAGGCGCGCCTGCGCTTCGGCCGCTTTGCCGGGATGATTTCCAGCGATGAAAACACCTACTTCCTGCGGGCCTTCGAGGCGCTGGATGTAAGCCCGGCGCAACGTAGTGAGCCGGCCGATACGGCGCCGACTGCAGGGTTCAAGGCCATCATGCGCGAAGCGGCAGCCACCCGCTCCTATGCAGCAGCGCTGGCGGTACTCAACGTTGCCGAAGGCCTGTACCTGGACTGGGCGCTGAAAGCGCCGAAACCCATGCCGCAGAACTTCGTCCATGCCGAATGGATCACCCTGCACGACAACCCGGCATTCCAGGCCTTCGTTGCCTTCCTGCAGGCCGAACTGGACCGTGTCGGCCCGCAGCACGCCGCACTGGCCAGTGACTTCTACCAGCGCACGGTTGCGTTGGAACTGGCCTTCTTCGATGCCATCTACCCGCAGAGCAAATGAGCATGGATATCTTCGATCGCCTCAAGGCCGCAGCCACGCAACAGTGGCGCTGTTACGTAGACCATGATTTCGTGCGGCAGATGGGAGAGGGCACGCTGAGCGAGGCCGCGTTCCGGACGTACCTGGTGCAGGATTACCTGTTCCTGATCCAGTTCGCCCGCGCCTGGGCACTGGCGGCCTACAAGAGCCGCCGGCCGGACGACATCCGCGCCGCGCAGGCCGGGTTGGCGGCAATTCTGGATGAAACCGAACTGCACGTGCGCCTGTGCGCCCGCTGGGGGCTGACCCAAGCCGACATTGAGGCCGCGCCAGAACACCAGGCCACGGTGGCATACACCCGCTACGTGCTGGACTGCGGCGCTGCCGGCGACCTGCTGGAGCTGCACGTGGCACTGGCACCTTGCGTGATTGGCTATGCCGAAATAGGCCGGACCCTGGCCGAGCAGATTGGTGATTTGAGCAACCACCCGTACCGCGAGTGGATTGGCGAGTATGCCGGGGAAGGCTACCAGGGGGTGGCGGCGGCAGCGCGCAAACACCTGGATGAGCTGGCGGCGCGGAGCATGACCGAGCAGCGGTTTGCCGAGTTGGTGGGAATTTTTGGCCAGGCGTCCAGCCTGGAGGCGGACTTCTGGCAGATGGGGCTGGACGGGGTGGCGTAGCCCCCCGGGGCCGCTTTGCGCCCCATCGCCGGCAAGCCGGGCTCCCACAAAGACCGCGCAATGCTCGAAGGGTTGTACCGTACCTGTGGAAGCCTGGCTTGCCGGCGATGGGCTGCGCAGCAGCCCAAAAGTGCTTGGTCGACTGGGTGAATCCTACCCAGCCCAAGCCCGCTTTGGTGCATGAATGCCTCAAAATAAGTCGTCCGGCACACTTTCACAGCGCATAAAAGCGACTTTACTGTTCACAGTGCACATTGATGTCTGGGCTGCTTGCCCGATTTGATCACGGGTATCGGGGCTCGAAAAAGCGGCCCGCATATTGCTCTTCCAGCTCCCAACTACTACCCGGAGCCCCGTGCAATGAGCTCACCCAGCGAATTCCCCCTCAGCGAAGCCCCGCAGTCTGCCCGCAAAGGCCTGCTGCCGATTGCCATGGTCCTGTTCAGCTTTACCTTTTTCACCGGCACGATGTTCGCCGGCGGCAAGCTGGGCATGGCCTTCAATTTTGTCGACATGTTGTGGGTAGCCGCCCTCGGCAACAGCCTGCTGGCCTTGTATGCCGCTGCGTTGGCATTCATCGCCTCGCGCAGCGGGCTGAACACCGTGTTGATGGGGCGTTTCTGTTTTGGCGAAGCTGGCAGTCGGCTTTCGGACTTTCTGCTGGGTTTCGCTGAACTTGGCTGGTACGCCTGGGGCACAGCCACCGTGGCCATCGTGCTGGTCAAACTGTTGGGGCTGGCGGAAGGTTTCAGCGTACCGTTGATGGTGCTGTTTGGCCTGGGCTTCAGCATTACTGCCATCATCGGCTTCAAGGGGCTGGACGTGCTGTCGCGAGTATCGGTGCCATTGATGTTCGTGCTGCTGCTGGTGTCGATGTACATTGCCACCCGCGATGTTGGCGGCTTTGCCGGCCTGGCCGCAGTGGTACCGCACGAAACCATGACCTTTTCGGCAGCGGTGACCATGGTCTTCGGCACCTTCGCCAGTGGTGCCACCCAGGCCACCAACTGGACACGGCTGTCGCGCAGCGGCCGGGTGGCGGTGACCGCCAGCGTGGTGGCATTTCTCCTTGGCAACGGCCTGATGGTGGTGGCCGGTGCCTGGTGCGCGATGGTTTACCAACAGGCCGATATCGTCGAGGTAATGATGCTGCAGGGTTTGTCGTTTGCAGCGGTGGTGATGCTATGCCTGAACCTGTGGACCATCCAGGGGCCGACCATCTACAACGTGTCCGCGGCCGCCTGCCATTTGTTGCGCAGCGAGCGCCGGCGCACGGCAACGCTGGTGGCGGCGGGGGTTGGCATTGTGCTGGCGATGGGTGGCATGTACGAAATGCTGATCCCGTTCCTGGTGCTGCTGGGCTCGATCATTCCACCGGTGGGCGGGGTGATCATGGCTGATTTCTGGTATCGCCACCGCGGCAAGTACCCGGCACTGGGCATGGCAAGCCTGCCACGTTACAACCTCACCGGGCTGTTTGCCTATGCCGTGGGCGCGGTACTGGCGTACGCCTCGCCGTGGGTCGCTCCACTGGTGGGTATCGGCGCCTCGGCCCTGTGCTACATCGTCATCCTCGAACTTGGCGCACGCCGCCGGGCTCCGGGTCAGGCGGGTGTCGAGCCGTGAGCCTGGCGCTGGACGAGATTCTGCATTTGCCCGGCCTGCACGATATGCGCGTGCTGGCCGGGGCGCGCAACCTGCAACGGCGGGTACGCTGGCCCTATGTGGCGGAAAACGAAGGTATCGCCGAATGGGTAATGGGCGGTGAGCTGGTGTTCGTCACTGGCATCAACCACCCGCGCGGCGAGGCCAACCTCCTCAGCCTGGTGGAAGATGGTGCCGCAGTGGGCATCGCCGGCATGGTCATCCTCACTGGCGGCAGCTTTATCCAGTGCGTCCCTGCGGCTGTCATCGCGCGTGCCGAACAACTTGGCCTGCCGCTGATCGAGCAGCCCTATGCGCTGAAGATGGTCGTGGTCACCCACCTGATCGGCACGGCCTTGGTGCAGATGAGCCAGGTACGTCGCTCGCGTCACGATATCCTCGGCCAGCTGCTGACTGGCGACTACCCGAGCCTGGCCATTGCCCGGCAACGGGCAACGCATCTGCAACTGACACTGGATGAGCCGCGGCGCTTGCTGGCTTTGCGCCTGGCGGGCGTGGATGGTTTGTTCGAGCGCCACGGGCTGAGCCGCGGCGAGCGGACCTGGCAAGCTACCCGCCAGGCATTGGAAGATCAGCTGCAAGCCTGGTGCCGCCAACGGGCAGGGAGCGTGATGGCACAGCTGCCGGGTGATCTGTTCGTGGTACTGCTGGCCGATGCGCACGACTTGCCCGAGACCTTGGCTGGGCTTTATCGGCAGTTGCAGGCAGTGACGGGTGAACTGAGCCTGCACATGGGCTTGTCGAGCCTCGCCGACGACTGTGCGCACTACCGTCAGGCCCTCAATGAGGCGCGCCAGGCCTTGGACGTAGCGCAGCACTTGCGCCCGGCCAACGGCTATTGCAACTTCAGCGAACTGGGGGTGCTGCGCCTGCTGCAAGGCATCGTCGACCGCTCGCTGATCGACGACTTCGTCAGCCGTACGCTCGGCCCGTTGATCGCCCCTGGGCGCAAGCAGGCCAACGCCCTGGTGCACACCCTCGACGCCTTGCTCATGGAGAACGGCAACGGGCTCAAGGCCGCGCAGCGCCTGGGGCTGCACCGCAACACCATTAATCAGCGCATCCAGCGCATCGAACAACTGAGCGGGCAGTCCATCGACGACCCGCTTTTTCGCATGAATGCTTCGGTCGCCATGCTGGTATGGCGCATGAGCGAAGCCCACGGCAAGGAGTAACAGCATGAACATCCTCAACGCACGCCTGCGCGGCAAGCCTGGCCTGTTCCGCATCGAACTGAACGGCGAGCGCATTGCCGCCATCACGCCCCAGGGCGGGGTGCAAGCACCTGGCGCTGGCGATGACCTGGACGCTGGGCAAAATCTGGTGGTGGCGCCTTTTGTCGAGCCGCACATCCACCTGGACGCGACCCTAACGGCCGGCGAACCCAGGTGGAACATGAGCGGCACCCTGTTCGAAGGCATCGAGTGCTGGGCCGAGCGCAAGGAGCTCACCACCCACGATGACATCAAGACCCGTGCGAAAAAAACCATCGGCATGCTGGTGGACCACGGTATCCAGCATGTGCGCACCCATGTCGATGTCACCGACCCGCAACTTACCGCACTCAAGGCCATGGTCGAGGTGCGTGACGAAGTACGCGAGCTGGTCGACTTGCAGATTGTCGCCTTCCCGCAGGAAGGCATCGAGTCCTACGCCAACGGCCGGGCGCTGATGACCGAAGCAGTGGCGATTGGCGCCGATGTGGTCGGCGGCATTCCCCATTTCGAGAACACCCGCGACCAGGGCGTGACGTCGGTGAAGTTTTTGATGGACCTGGCCGAGCGCACCGGTTGCCTGGTGGACGTGCACTGCGATGAGACCGACGATCCGCAGTCACGCTTCCTCGAAGTGCTGGCCGAAGAGGCCCGGGTGCGCGGCATAGGGGCCCGGGTGACGGCCAGCCATACCGTGGCCATGGGCTCGTATGACAATGCCTACTGCTACAAGCTGTTCCGCCTGCTCAAGTTGTCGGGTATCAACTTCGTGTCGTGCCCGACCGAAAGCATTCACCTGCAGGGACGCTTTGACAACTACCCCAAGCGCCGGGGTGTCACCCGTGTTGCCGAACTTGACCGTGCCGGCATGAACGTGTCCTTTGGCCAGGACTCCATCGTCGACCCGTGGTACCCGCTGGGCAACGGCAACATCCTGCGCATTCTTGAGGCCGGCCTGCACATCTGCCACATGCTTGGTTACGAAGACCTTCAGCGTTGCCTTGACCTGATCACCGATAACAGCGCCCGCACCTTGAACCTGGGCGAGCGCTACGGCATCGAAGTGGGGCGGCCGGCGAACCTGTTGCTGCTGTCGGCGCCTGACGACTACGAAATGGTGCGCACCCAGGGACATGCCCTGGTGTCGGTACGCAATGGCAAGGTGCTGATGCAGCGTACGCCGGCCCAGGTGCAGCGTCTGCTCTGACTTCGCTGTTGCTTCAGGTGCCCAATGCAGCGAGGGCGCAGCTTGCGACTTGCGTGTCCTGCACTGCCACGCCGGTCAGGTCTGCCAGGGTGATCTGGCCGTCATGCTCGCGCCCCTTGGCACGCCCGGCCAGCAGTGCCCCCAGTTCGATCAGCTGGTTCGCCTTTATCCGGCCACTGTCGAGCGCGTGGGCCACTTCGCCGTACTGGCTACACTGGGCGACCGAGTCGACGATGATACGGTCCGCCTTGGCCACCAGTGCCGGGTCCAGTTCCTGCTTGCCAGGTGCATCGGCGCCGACGGCAGTGATATGCGTGCCCGGCTGGACCCACTCGCTGTGTAACAGCGGCTGGCGGGAAGGGGTGGTGCAGACAATCAGGTTTGCAGCGCCCGCAACTTCTGCCGCATCCTGCGTGCTGCGAACCTCGAAGCCCAGTTCACGGGCAAATGTCGCACAGGCCGCAAGCCCGCTTTCATGACGGCCCCAGACAACGACCTGGCGGCAATCGGTAACGGCGCGCAGCTGTTCAAGCTGCATCTGCGCCTGCATGCCGGTACCGAGGATGCCAATGGCCTTGACCTGGTCCGGCGCCAGCAGCCTGGCAGCAATACGCCCGGCCAGGGCGGTGCGCATGCCGGTCAGCCAGCCTTGGTCCTGCAGCAGCGCCAGCGGTTGCCCAGTGAGCGCAGACAGCACCAGCATCAGGCCATCGTTGCTCGGCAGGCCTTTGGCAGGGTTGTCATAAAAACCGGTTGAAAGCTTGACCGTGAAGGTCGGGCTGCCCTCGATATAGGCCGATTTCACACAGCAGTCACCGTTCGCCCCCTTAAATGCAAAGGCCTGCACGGGCGGCACCTGTACCGTGCCTTCGGAGTAGGCGATAAAGCCTTCCTCCAGCCTGCTTACCGCCAGCTCCGGGTTGAAGCTGGCGACGATCTGCGCCTTGCTGAAAACCTTCATCGAACGGCCTCCAGGAACTTTTCCAGCAGGATGTTACGGCCGCACAGGATCACGGCGACACGCTTGCCCTGGTAGCGCTCGGCGAGCTTTTGCATGCCGGCAACCGCGACGGCTGCAGCACCTTCGATGATCCAGCGTTCACTGCTGGCGATATCGCGCATGGCGGCGCGGATTTCGTCCTCGCTGACCAGCACGGTATCGGTGACCAGCGCCTGGCACAGCGGCAAGGTGATGGCGCCCGGCTCGACGCCGCCAGCAGTGCCGTCCGACAGCGTTTCCAGGGCGTCGACCTCGACAATTTCACCGGCCTTGATGGACTGCGCCAGGGCAGGGTCATTGGCCGGCCAGCAGCCAATGATCTCGGTGCCTGGGTTGAGCCTGCGCAGGGCGGCACCGATGCCGGCAATCATCCCGCCACCGCCTACGGCGACGAACACTGCGTCCAGGTCTGGTGCCTGCTCGAACAATTCCATGCCGATGGTGCCTTGACCGGCAATGACTTGCAGGTCGTTGTAGGGCGACACGAACGGTACACCCTGAGCCTCGGCTTGCCTGGCGGCTTCCAGCTCTGCACCCAGTGGGTCCGTAGGCAGGCAAAGCACTTCGGCGCCCAGGGTGCGCATCGCCTCGATTTTGTATGGCGAAGCCGAAGTGGCGGTGTACACAGTCACTGGCACACCTGCCGTTTTGCCGGCTAGTGCGAGCGCCTGCCCATGGTTGCCGGACGAGGCAGCGATAACCCCATGCTTGCGCACATCAACCGGCAGCAGGCGGATCTTGTTGCTGGCGCCGCGGAACTTGAACGAGCCGGTGTGTTGCAGGTGCTCGCATTTGAGCAGGACTTCGCAGCCGGTCAGTGCCGACAACCGCGCGCTGTGACTGAGGGGTGTGATGCTGACGGCGGGGCGCAGTGCGCTGTGGGCTTCCTCAATGGACGTGTACAGTGCATCGAGGTCAACGGCATTGGCGGCAGTCGGTGAAGCAGTAGAGGCTGGCATGCTGCGCTCCTTATGGAATATCTGTCCACGGTAGAATAATTATCCACGATAGACAAGTCCCTGAGCGCAGCCACTTGCAGCTTCTTGCCGGTGGCAGCGCGCCGCTAGGTCTTGAGTTCTTTCAGGTACTTGTAAACGGTGGCCCGGCCCATGCTCAGCACGTTGGCCACATAGTCAGCCCCACTTCGCCCCTCGAATGCGCCTTCGGCATGCAGCGCCTGCACCAGGCTGCGCTTGTCTTTCATCTGCAGTGTCTGTAGCGAAAGGTTGCGCGCTTGTAGCCACGCATGCAGGAAGGTGTTGATACGTTCCTGCCAGTCGTTGCGGAACAACGCGTCAGGTTGCGGTACCAGCCGGCTCATCTGGAAGAACGCATCGAGCGCCACGCGGGCTTGCTCCAATACCGACACGTTCAGATTGATGCACATCAGGTGCTCGGCTTCGCCTTGTGCGTTGCGTAGCACGGTGCTGATGGAGCGGACCTTCTGGCCGTTCCAGTTCAGCTTCTCGTAGGGGCCCAGGTTGGCGCCCTCAAGCAAATCGCCCAGTTCGTGATCAATCGCCGAATCATCGCCCAGCTTGCGTTGGGAGAAGTTGTTGGCGATGTGCACGACGGTCTGGCTGCGCAGCTCATGGACGATGACTTCAGCGTGCGGATACAGCAGCAGGGCGATGCTGTCGGCGATTGCTTTGTAGTTTTCCAGGGTCATTTTTTGTCGGTGATCAGTGCTGGACGCCCATGGTGGCGGCAAAGCGTAACCGGCACAAGGTGGCGCTCCTGCAGCGTGCGTACGGTGACAAAGCCCTCGAAACTGAAAGTCTGAAAGCAGTTGGCATAAACTTTCAATAAAAACAACAGCTTGGAATTTTGGCGCTTAACGTTTCAAAGATTCAGTTTTCATCCAGAAGGGGGGGTAGGCCGCCAGGAAGGTCTCAGACACTAAATTTCTGAAGTTGCGCCTTGATAGTGCATAGCGGTGATGCAATTTTTCCATATGCTCTCTGCGACTGGGAATGCGAGAAGGGAGCTTGGAGCAGTGACTGGCATAGCAACGATGCTGCGTTTGATTGGGTGGCAAGCGGGAGTAACTGAATGCTGTATTGAAAACGGCAGGCTGACGTGCCTGCCGTTGGCGTGATCGACCTCGTTACCGAGACATTCAGGCTACTCGGCCGCCGAGGGTCTCAGCGACCCAGTCTGCAATGTATTGGCCGGCATTCATGCTGTTGTCGAAGCTCGCGTGCTGCACGCCGCCTTCGCGCTCCGTGAAGATTTTCAGCTCACGCTTGGGACTGTTTACCAGTTGCTCATAAGTACGGTGCGCCCACTTGAGCGGAATCTGTGAGTCCTTCTCGCCGTGGGTGACCAGGAAAGGCACCTTGATTCGGTCCAGCACGCCATCTAGATGGACATTCTCGGCGATGGTCATGAATTCGTCCATGTCCTTGGCGCCCCAGACCCAGCGCACATGCGCCCAATAGTGCGGTACCGGGAAGTCGCCCTCTTTTTCCAGGCGACGCTTCTGCACGTCGCGCCAGTCGTGGTTGGCGCCCCACGACACACCACAGGCGAAACGTGGCTCGAAGGCGACGGCGCGCGGGCAGTAGTACCCGCCCAACGAAACGCCTTCCATGCCGATACGATTGGCATCGACATCCGCGCGGGTTTCCAGCCAGTCCACCACGCTTGAGCACGATCCGCAGGTTCTGACACGTATGACGCATGCCGAATATGTGCGACTGGGTGGGGCCGAAAGCGTTGAACAGATCATGTGGCTGGCGATGCGAGGTGCCGCTGAGGGGCCCCTTCGTAAAGTGCATCAGAACTACTATCTCGCAACGACCACGGCCATGACCGCGGTGCTCTATGAAACGCTGGAACCTTCAGCTAAAGACAACTAGGAGCTATCACATGAATCCACAGGTCGTTGGCATGGAAGAGATTGGTGGCACCTATGTGTTTGATCTTCGGGTCAGCAACAAGGCGTTCAAGTTGAATCGCTTCTTTTGGAAAATGATCGGCACAGAGTGGCGAGCGCGTTATCTGCAGGACGCCGAGAGCCTGATGACTGAGGCCGGTCTCGACGCGTGTGAGAAAGACTTGGTACGCCGTCGTGACTGGCTGGGGTTGGTCCCGTATGGTGCAAACTTTTTCGTCGTCGAAAAGTTCGCCCGGGTTGCCAAGATGAGCAATATGCAGGTTTACGCGATCATGCGTGGCGAGTCCTATGAGGACTTTCTCAACACCCGTCGCGTTCCCGATATGCGCTGATCCCGGTATCGGACTGACCGCGAAACAGGAAAGCGAACACTCCGCTGATTATTGAGATGCCCGCGGCTTCGAAAGGCGAAGACGCACCATGGGCGCTGCCTGGCAAATGAGATGCTTATTGCCCTCTGATTGGGAAACCGAAAATGAAGCAAAGTCTGTATTTGTTATCCGGGCTGTTGTGTGACGAGGTTGTCTGGCGTGCCCAGATCGACGCGCTGCAAGAGCGGGCGGATGTACATGCCCTCGACTTCAAGGGTTACCACAGTATTACGGCGATGGCGCAGCGGGTACTGAATGACGCGCCGGACAGGTTCGCGCTGGCTGGCCATTCCATGGGCGCGCGGGTAGCGCTGGAGGTCCATCGGTTGGCGCCGCATCGGGTCGACCGCCTGGCGTTGCTCGATACGGGGACTCACCCGGCCCGCGAGGGGGGAAGCGAAGTCACGGCAGGTGCTGATTGACCTGGCTCGCGAGCATGGCATGGCGGCAGTGGCGCAACGCTGGCTCGCGCCGATGCTGCACCCGGCGCATGTCGATGACCCGGGCATCATGAGCCCATTGCTGGCGATGGTCGAACGCATGAGTTTCGATACGCTGTCAGGCCAGATCAAGGCGTTGCTGGAGCCACCGGATGCTGGCGAGCATTTGCGCACGATTCAATGTCCAGTGTTGATCGGGGTGGGTCGAGAGGATGCCTGGAGTTCGCTTGCGCAGCATCAGGTGATGGCCCAGCAAGTACCTCATGCGCGGTTGGTGATTTTTGAACGCTGCGGCCACATGGCCCCTTTTGAGGCACCGGAGGCTGTCAATGCGGCCTTGCGGGTTTGGCTACAAGACTAGCTTCAAGACTAGCTTCGAAGTGCTTCGGGGCAGGTTACTGTCCGAACGAACGATATTGTTTAGGGCGATATCGCCCTTGAGAGAGTTGGGATGAACGAAGCCGAATTGATGAATGAGATGCGGATTGAGCATGCCTGCACTCGCCTGATCAAACGTTTTGCATTACTTAACGATGCGGGGGACTACGAGAACCTGGCTTATGCATCGGCAGCGCAAGGGGAGGCCCCAATGGCATCCCCGCCCCATCTGATTGGCACCTTCAGGGATAAACTGCGTCTGGTCAAAGGCCATTGGCTGTTCAGTGAGCGCCTCGGTCAGGTAGACCTGGAGATCGCCGGGTAGCTGTGTAAACCCATCACGTATTTCCCATTTGGAGCGCACTACCGGTTTTCCTGACAAGCCTTCACAAAGGCGCCCCCTGCTAAGCCGGTGTAGGCTCATGGCAGAGGGCGCTATTGGTCAACGGTCGAGCACCAGGCAGGCGCTGCGCGAGCGAGAGCAGCAGGGCGTGAACTGATCGTTGCGTGCACGCTCTTGTGCAGTCAGGAAACTCTCAAGGTGTTCCGGCTCGCCATCTATCTCGCCGGTAAAACAGGTGCCGCAGATACCCTGTTCACAGGCAAGGGGCACGCACACTCCGGCGTCCTCCAGCACTTCAGAGACGCTGCGATCAGCTGGCACCTGCAGAGTCATGCCGCTGTGGGCCAAACGTACTGCGGCGCGTTGTGCATCAATTGTTCTTGCGAGCGGGCGCAATTGTCGGTTGTGCGTTCTGCCTCGAGCAGCCGGTCGATGACGCGCCGCGACTGCACGCAACATTTGGTTGAGGGCCCGCAATGATGTAATTCTTGGAGAATTCAATTCTTGGATTTTCCTATTTCCGCGCTTAATCCTCGCTTCGCTATCAGGTCTACTCATAAAGATTCATTTAACTATAATTAAAATGCATATTATTGCATTTTTTCCATTTTATGGAAAACACTATTTTTTGGAGAAAAAGTCGTTTGCTACCAAAATCTGGAGAAAAGGTCGTCGACCTGAATCTTGGGGATTTCCCGCGAATTTCTTTAAGTAACTGTTTTTTCTGAATTTTCCCAAAATCAAGTTGCAGAGTAAAAAGGCGTTTATAACAAATCGCCGCAAGCAAACATTTTTTAAAGCTAATAGCTATTTCCTTCATCGCCTAGATCATCTAGCCTGTGATCGTTGCTTGTGAGGCGGCCCCCGCTAAGAGGAATAGGACGACCTTACTTTCCATAGAGCTCATTTTGGAGAGTAGGTATGTTGTTGTCCGAATTGTTAGTTTCTTATGCTGTGACCGTAGTCGTTCTCACAATGGCGACGAAGGTTACTGTCCGAAAGCAGATGGATCGGGTGCTGGCATTGGGCCTCGCCTACTGGTGCCGCCGGTTTAGACGTCATCAGTCTTCCATCGACCACTTCCTTCTGGGCTCTACGATGTGGCTCGACAGTGATCAGCAGTCGGGTGACTGCAATGTCTGACGTGCCCATTTCATCGTTTCCATATCCCGCGCTCCGCGGAGCAGAACGTCCGAAGGGCGGCCATCTGTACCGCGTATTTAGCATAACGAATAATGCTCCGATGAAACTTTTTCACCGTGAGCAATTATTGGCCTGGACAATGCTTGAGTTTGATCCAGCTGTTGTAAGTTTTGAAGCCATCAACCGCTGGTTCGACCATGATAGCGGGGCGATATACATCGGATACTACGTGAGATATGTAGAGCACGATTGCTTTATGTATATTCCTAATCCAGCCCGCATCGAATCACTGAAAGCACTCGAGAAATACGCAAAGTCTTTCAATGTAAGGCTCTCTCCGATAGTGTCGGAGAAGTCCCCGCAAAATGATACCCTCTTCTGGAATAGGATGAGCATGTTATCGGTGCTGGTGAGCGCGCGCGATAAGCTTTTATCTAGAAATCTCAAGCAGTTTGCTCGCTCGATTGAGGGTTGTGAAGTGACTGTTGGCGACTTGGATCAGGATCCGAATTATGTAGATCAAGAGGCCCTTGCATATGCTTTTGAGTTGGTGCGCAAGGGTTACTTTACCATAAGTGGTCTTAATGATGAGCTAATACAAAAATCTTCTGTGCTCCGAATGGCGAAGTCGGTGAAAAGATGAGTGATGCCAAGAAAAGATTTTCCAAGTTTGAGTTAATGAAGGAAAGTATCGATGTTAGTCAGTGGCCAGCCCTTAATGTAGAAGCGTTGGCGGAGGCAAAACGGAATCGTGTTGAGCCGCGACTGAAGGCTTTACAGGCCTATCTTTTGGATGGCGCTACGGTGAGTGAGGTAGTAGAGAAATACAAGGTGTCTTCATCATCTCTATTTGCGATGATAAGTCGAGCGATTTTAATCGATTCGGATGGTGAGCTGGTAGGCTATAGGGCTGCACTAATAAACTATCGTTTAGAGGGTTATAGTAGAACAGCCGTGGTTGATGGCGCGTCACCTGATCCAGCAACAAGCGGAGATGCAGGGGTGTTTCGCCAGTTGCTCATGAAACACCCTAAATTGATAATCAAGATTAAGCCTTGGGTTAAGCAATATAAGTCGCGCGCCGCAGGAGGTGAGAAGCGTTTATCTTCGTACCATGAGCTCTTCTTAAAAGCATGCAGTGAACAGGGTGTTCTCACCTCCGAGTATCCATTTAACCGGCGCGGCAAAGCCAAGCGCGCTTTGGCCGAATACATCAAGCAATGTGCTCGCGAAGAGAAAAGCGTGCAACGGGCAAACTTGGCTAAGCAGCTGGAAGACCGAATATATATACGGGCGAATGCTCCGCTCCAGGAGGTACAGATTGACGGTCATCAATTAGATCTGCGCCTAACTGTTCAGGAGCAGGATCAATATGGTCTGAGCTTCTGTTATGAAATCCACTGCATTTGGATTATCCTGGTGATAGATGCACATACGCGCTGTGTTTTGGGCTACAGCCTTGCTCTGGGTCGCAACTATGACCAAACTGACTTGCTTAAGGCGGTATACCGTTCGGTAGCACCGCATGAGCAGCCTGCGCCGGTCATTCCGGGCGTAATGTACAAAGTGGAAGGTGGTTTTCCTGCAGAGAAAATGCCGGAGCTGGCGTGGGCGACCGGACTGATATACAAAGTTGACAATGCGTTGTCTCATCATGCGACCGATGTTTGGAGAAAAATGGAGAGCTTGCTCGGTTCGGTCGTGGACTATGGTCCGCCTAATCAACCGAACGAAAGGCCAATAGTAGAAAGCTTTTTCAGATTTCTTATTGATAATTTCTCGCATTGCTTGGTAGGAAGTAAAGGTTCCCACTCCAGAGATGAAATAATCAAGAGACTCGCTCCGAAGGGAGGTGACTTGTCACTCCTGCTGACTCTGGAGGAGATGCATCACGCGCTGGATATCGTGATCTCAGATTATAATGGCCGACCGCATACTAGCATCGCCCCGCATTCACCGCTGGACCTTTTTGTGCGAACCGCCCGCGAGCGAGCGCTCTTTTTCACACGGTTAGCGAAACGATTCCATGATATGCATGCGTTCACTGACAAGACTCAACTTGTTAAGGTGCGAAGTGATGGAGGCTTAAGTGCCTATATAAACTTTAAGCACGTGCGCTACCGCAATCTTCCAGCTTTGAAAAATTCTGTTGGCGAGGAAGTTATTATCCAGTGGGACCCCTACAATGTGAGTTATTTGAAAGTGTACACGCGTAATGGCGATTACCTAGGTGAGGTTTATCCGCCAAGGCCTTGGGCAACACCTCATAGCGAGAAGTTGCGAAGTCGATTGATGAGCGCCGTGAAACACGGTCAAATTGACTATAGCGTAAATTCGTTAGCTGACATGCTGCTAGCGCTTCAGAAAGCCAATAACTGGGCGCAACGTGATATTGCCACTTACAATCTTAAACATACCGGCATGGCTGTATTGCCTGCTAGTGCGTCGCCTCCGCCTGCACCTCCTCATCCCCCCAAAGAACGCTTGCGGCGGAGCTATATAACCAAGGACGGCGGCCATGAATAACTATGATCCCACACTAATTCGGCCTTATCCTGTTGAAAGGCATCCTGTGGTTAAAGGGGAATATCTCTTATCGAGTGATCCGATCTCTCATGCTTGGGAGCATCTGTACAGGGCTATTAGGCGTCGTAGTGGCGGTCTTGTTTTCTGGGGGATGTACCGCGCTGGAAAAAGTAAAATGATTGAGTATTTGGCGTTAGAAGCCAAATCAAGATATCGTGATCTCCCAACGGCCAAAATGGATGCTGAACAGAACGATTATGTGTCCATCAAAGAATTTTATGTTGGCCTGTGCAATGCGGTCGGCGCTTCCGCTACTGGCACTGCGGGTGAGTGTAAGCGTCAGGCGATTCGACGTATGGTGCAGCAGGGCAAGCGCAATTCACCCCAAGTTTACCTGTTGTTTGTCGATGAGCCTCAAAAGTGGACCGATCTCCAACTAACCTGGCTTTGTGAGGTTTACAACTTACTAGAAGAAAGCAATGTGCGACTAATTTCAGTATTGGTTGGGCAGCGCGAATTGGTGACCTTCCGCAAACAATACCTTGAGCGGGGTAACGGAGTGGTGGTTACGCGGCTGATGAATACTATCGTCGAATTTATGGGCCTGCGCAGCATCGACGAGGTCGCCTATGTTTTGCAGGGGTATGACACTTTAATCGAAAGCGATAGCGACTGGCCCGCGACTCGTTTTTTCTTTCCACGGGCTTACTCAAAGGGGTTCAGACTTGAGAGCTGCGCCACTGTCATTTGGCAAGCGTTTAGCACTGCCACCGAAAGTCAAGGTAGGTTCACTGAATGCCGAATACCGATGAAACATCTGACGGGTATCGTGGAAATCCTGTTATCTGAATATTACGAATCCGACGATGACAACTTTGAACTTTCGAAAACACTTGTAGAGCAATTGCTGTCCGAGGTGTTTTTCTACGATTATCTAACAATGGCCGACGTGACCCTTTATGGCCAACATTGAAGCGAATGGTGGTAACAATGACAAGATCCCGCTCTGGGGTGGCGGAGCTTGTACCAGTGTTAAGTGTTGGCCCCATGAGTCGTTTTACACCGTGCTATCACGGTTCGCGCTGGCGATCGGAGTGCCGGGAGATGCGATTGAGCGTGCATTCAAGTCTAGGCACCGCCGCAATTCTCGCCAAGGCAGGATCGTGGGGCTCGAAACCCTCAGTTTGGTGAATTTGCGGTTCGCAACCGAAAGATTGGGCATCAGTTGGAAGGTACTTGAGAGTATGTTCCTACGGGCTGCGCCTATTAATCAGGGTGAAGGGTTCGCTCCGTATTTACGGTTTTGTCCAGTCTGCATGGGTGCTCGTCGCCACTTTATATTTTTTCAGCGAGAACAACTGCTGCACTGCCCGTTTCACCGAGCAGTGCTGCTCAGCCGATGTTCTGCATGCGGTCATCATGCGGAATACGCTTGGGGCGCGGGACTGTTTCTGCAGCCGTTTTGCTGCCCTGCTTGCAAAGTCCCCTGGGCAGGAGCAGGGGTGCGGCAAAGCTTTTTTGATCTGCTCACTCCGAACCGTCAGTCAGTGCTTCAGCAATACGCTCATAATCAAGCAACAACCGAAGGCTCTTTCGCTCGAAACATCGACTGTCCCGGATTTTTGCTGACGCATCCGAAAGCGACATGGCATGACTACCTATGGCAAGAACAACCGCCACTACTGGAGCGGTGTGCTAGCGAGGTCAATTGGTCTTTGGAAAATGGCTTCGTCCAGGTGCGAACGCTGCGGGGGAGCAAAGATGAGCGGCAGGAGGTCGGCGAGTATGAGGTGCGTGAACTGGTACAATGCCTTAAATCTATCCTTCGGCACGTGCGTAAAAGCTGGCATCTTCGCTTACGCTTTGATGACTTAGTTGTTCCCCGGCAAAACGCAGAAAAAAAGCGTATCTATCAGTTGTTCTATGAAAGCTTGGTAATTTCTGAAGATGCCCATACACCAGCACAGGCGCCTGATCGTCTAGAAGGAGCAGTGACTGCTTGGCTCTTACGTCACGCTGAGGCCGAGGATGCACGGCGCTGGCCGCGATCAGCACGCGCATGGTATACCGCACATAGCTTTGCCTCACATGTGCTGGACAGACTAAGTCGTTGCGGGGAAACCGCAAAATGGTCATCCGATGTGGAGCACGCCTATATTTTGAAATATGTCATGGCAAAAGATCGACCGATATGGCCACTCGAGTTGATTTATGAAAACGACCGGCGCTCTTACAGACTGCTGCGCCAACAGCGTTTTCTGAATGAACTGCTCTACGATGAGTGCCCCCGGTAGCTTGGTGCTCTCATGAGGTTGGGTCACCGTCGTGAGGCTGATCATCGTTAGTTTGAGGGTGCTCCAAAGGTGGCTGCTCGCGTGGATCGATTGCAGGTGCCAAGTGACGCAAGCCCCGCTCGCATACTCCATCGCGGCAGTTGCAGAGTCTCCAGAATCCGCACCAAGGCTTCGTCTCTGGTGGGTCGGCAGGAAAAGTATATCCGGAATCGATCTTCTCAATCGCACTACTACCAGGTTGGCGCGTGCGTCTTCGAGGTTTCTTCTGCGTGAGAGCAAACAATCGCTGACGGCATGTTTCGAGGTCGACCTGAGTTCCTGCTGAAATATATTCTTGAGCGCGCAATTTCAGCTTGAGATCCTCACACTCTTCCAGTAGTGCCGTATGCGTTTGTTTATCACTATACTCACGCTCCAATGACTCCTCATACTGCCTGACACGATGCAACGCGGTGACCACTACCGGGTGCTCGATGTTCGGGTTTTCGGGGGTTAGCGGATAACGCTCGGGCCACAAGAGAACGGTCGGTCGAATTCTTAGCCCTTCATACGCCAATCTTTTGCCAACAAGATCAGCCAAGACTGCTCTTAGAAGATAAAGCTCCCGGCGTTGAGCCTCGTTGATAGACGCCGTTTCCTGCAAACGTTGGTAGTTAGCCTCCAAGGCCTCGAATTCAGATTGCTGTATGCGAATAATCATCTCTGCGTAATACAGATCATCGTGGCAATCCGCGAGGCGCTCTCGCAGTTTCTCGTTCTCCCTGTGTTCGCTGTTAAACGCTTCCTTTAAGCGATACAACGCAAACTCCACCAAGCGTAGTCGCTCGATCAGATTCTCTTCGCTCACGTCTGCACGGCGTACCGGTACTGGGGGAGGGGATGGCCTCGCAACTGGCTGACTCGCTTCCTTAGCCAATGCTGTTAAGCGGGCCTGGATGGAAGCAACAGAATATTTGCCGCCTAAGTAGTCGGAGATAGATGTTGGGGTTGGCACCCGGCCTTGGGCGGATAACGCCTCCATAGCCTGACGAACTTGCCCTCGAGTCACGAGTGTCATGCTGGCATCCTTGAGAGACCTTTCAGTTGAGAGGAGCTCGCGATTTAAAACCTGCTTGTGCAGATGAACCCATTCTGCCGCGTTAAATACCTAGGATAACGCAAGCGGCATTCTGAACAGGGAAGATCAGCCTGGCCAGTGCTTGAACTCAGAGCTATTGATAGATGCCGAACTCGATCCGTTGCAAATACGCTTCAACAAGCCGAAACGTACACGGGTTGTCCACCACATAGAGTGGCACATCTCCATCAAGAGCGCGGCAGGGTTGCCCTAGCCATTGTTCCGCCAAATGGTGCGAGCCAAACGCAATGAAGGCTAGCTCGAATACCCTGGCGTACATGAAGGCCACTGCACTCTGCTGAGCCGTCAGGCGTTCAGGTTGGCGGCCTAAGCGCAGTCTCGCAGTGACAGATTTCCCTAGTATGAATCGTAATACTGAACCGGCGGAGTGAGGTGCGATCTCCGTTAACATCGTCTGTACGTCGAACAAGGTGAAGCCGGCGTTGATCTGACGGTAGAGGAGAACCGGACTGAGTTGATCGATGTCTGCATGGATCAAGTACTCCGTTGCCCTGTGTATACCGCTCGTGCGAGACACGATCATACTGGGTTCTCCGTTGGCACTTGAGCGAGCATCTTACGCTGTCGGTCTGGCCCACTCCTAAGCTAAATCCGGGATGTTGTTAACCACCCACCAAGACCTCCTGAGGTCTCTGAAGGCGAACCTCGCATCGCCGCTACGCATCAGCTTCCTTGGATTACCACTGAACTGGCGTTCGTGTCACTGTACAACGATCGGTCTGGGAGCATAGTGGTTGCGTAGCTCGGTTGGAGTTGTCCTGGGCACACGAGTGGTGCGCCACTGGCGAAGCCAGTCAGCTAGTATGGACAGGCCACTGTTAATCATTCAAGGAGCTGTCATGGCGTATACAGCGTCCCCCGAGCTTAGCCCAAACACAAGAATTTACCGCTACATGGACCTAGCCAAATTTCTCTCGTTGATTCATCAACAATACCTGTTTTTTGCCAAGGCCAGTTCCTATGAGGATCTGCTCGAAGGTATGCCCACGGACATGGATAGCTTCATGGGTGGTGGTATGGCTGAGATGCTTGAGCACGTGGTTAATGAATTGTGGCCGGCAGCGGTGGTGGGATCGGACCAGTCGCCCCTAGATAAGAAAGCTGCGGCTGAGCGCGCCCGCACCCGATTTAATAAGCGGATGGTAAACACTGTCTTGGGACCGGTGCGGGCAGCGGATTTTACAAGCCATTCGGCTATCTTCGAGGCGGTTTCGCATTGGGTGGATGTCAGCTGTTGGCTCACGGATGCTGGCGACGCGGAGAGTATGGCCATGTGGAAAATTTACGGCGCGGGCACGGCAGCGGTGTGTGTGCAGTCGACGCTAGGAGCTGTCGTCAGCGCCATGCGTTACCCTGATTCTATGGACCTTCATGCAGGCGTCGTCAGCTACCTTGACTACCAGAACGATTATGTTGGCAGCGATGACCCTAAGCAGGTGTTTTTTCAGAAAAGCCGCTACTACGAGTTTGAAAAGGAACTGCGGATTATCATGTACCCATCCCGCACTGTGGATCCCCGCACCTCACGCGCCGAGGCGGGTAGTAAGGTCGCGGTTAATGCCAAGCAGATGATCCAATCGGTATTGATCTCTCCTGCTGCCAGTCCTTGGTTTCGGGACTTGATTGAGCTGGTCTTGCGCGAAGCAGGATTTACGGTCGCTGTGGCAGAATCGAAGATACCTTTCCGGAGAAACTGGTAGCTTTGCTAGAGCAGGGAGCCGACGGCGTACCCGTTGTAACGTTTGGGTCTTCAGATAAATGCGCTACCCCGCGCGGAGCATCCGCAGGTTAAAAGTGCTCCTAGGACGGCACCAACACAAGGTCGAGCGAGCGCCCTCCGCTCATTGGAAGTCGGCTTTAGAAAAGGAAAAAAAGTAATGCGTGATATGCCGGGATTGCCTGGTGGGGAGTGGACCGTTCACCCCTATAGCTCAATGGATCCTGAAGCCTTGCGTGCGAAATTGATCGCTTAAGGCCGTGAGAGCCAACGAATACTGCCAATCCTGTGCGATCGAGTACATGCAATACTGCAATGCTGTTATCCCCCACACCTACTAGCGGTTCTCGTTATGAACGGTTTGCAGGCACCGGTTGACGATCACGGTGTAAGTTCCGGAGGCTTGCTGAAAGGCATCACACAACCTCATGTTGAACTCTTGCAGGCGCTGATCTTGACCTTACCTCTTGATCAATGGGGGCGCCGACCTGCCGAGTCTCGCGAGATCGAGCAACTGATTGACGACCTGAGTGCACTGTCAGACGCCTTCTACCATGCGCGGAACACCACGCTGACTCAAGAGAGTACGGTTGGAGAGCGCGCGTTACTGTTGCTGCAGGAGCGCGTGCGCGGACACACCCAGTTTGTTCGGAACTGGGGGTACCATGGGGCGGTTCTGCAGATATCGCGCGAGCTCTACGGTGCACTCGATAGTGAGATGAGGGCGACTTACGGCTTTGGACCGACTGACCTGATCGACATTGCGAAAGCCGCACTGGTAGATGTCGAGCAGCGCAGCTCTGCACGTTTCCAGCGCCTTTTCGCTGTATTCCGTTGCGAAACCCTGGACGATATGGTGCACGCGTTTTATCGCAAGGACGATTTTGCGGAGGGCGATCCAGAGGAGTTTTTGCAGCATTTACCCGACTCTGTCAGTCGCGAACAAGTGGCCACGGATTTGTGGTCACACGCTGATCGGCAACTGGTCCGGCTGTTGGTGGCTGACCCAGAGCGTATCGCGCTGGTTTCAGGGCGTGATAAAGACATGGTGCTGCGGGTATTGGACCAGCTGTCACTTACGCCTGGAAGCTTAAGTGCCGGCAACATCCCGCACTTTTTTATGGGCAACCCCATCTGGTCGGCACCGTGCATCAATACCGGGAAAGAGTATTTGCTGCCCATGCCGCATCTCGTATTCAGCCACATTCACGGGGTCATGCGTGCACTGCTGGATGATCAGGCGCCGACGGTAAAAAAGAAAATGGCTCGGACTTGTGCCGAATATCTGGAAGCGCAAGTCTGCGCACTGCTGCGCAACGCGTTTCCTACTGCCCGGCTGCAAGCTGGGGTCAAATGGGCTATCGGCGCAGATCGTTATGAGACGGATGTCTTGCTGGTGCTTGACCGTACCGTTCTGATTGTCGAAGCGAAATCTGCTGCGCTGAGCGCACAGGGTTTGCGCGGGGCACCAGAACGCGTCAAACGCCATGTTCAGGAATTGCTGGTTGAGCCCGCTGTGCAATCTGAGCGTCTGGCGCAGGTGATCGTCGCGGCGCGTGAAGGCGATGCGGTGAGCCAATCCATCCTCAACCCACTGGAGATCGACGCAAAGGCCATCGATCATGTGATCCGGCTGTCGGCGACTCTGGACGACTTTTCTATTCTCGCAAGTTGCGAGGCGGAAGTGGAGAACGCTGGATGGTTGCCGGCATCGCTAACCTTGGCTCCGACCTTGAACCTCACCGACCTGGGCTGTGTGATCGATATTTTGGAGGAGCCGGCGTACATCCTCCACTATCTGGCAAATCGCGGCCCTATTCAACGATCCGCTGAGTTGTTGGGTGACGAACTGGATTACCTTGGCTTCTACTTGCAAACTGCTTTTGGGGCGGGGGCTGTCAGCCGTCCGGGCACCGCGTTTGCAATTTCCGGCATGTCTAGGCCCATCGACCGTTATTACACTAGTCAAGATGCCGGGGTGAGTCTTCCCAAACCAGCACTGCAGTTACCCGAGTCAGTGCGTCGGGTAGTGCAGCAGGCACAGCACCGGGGGGGGGGGGCAAGGGTGGACCACGGTCTGCCTGGCATTGCTCGATATTGCCTATCATGCCGGGGAGAACTTTGACGACGAGCTCTTTTCGTTGGCTCAGGCGGTGGCGAACAACCCCGATGATCCAGAGCAGCCACGTGGACTCGCGATCCTGTCTGCGCCCTACAGCGATAATGTGGTGGGCTTCTATATTTACCCGAAAGCTCGCAGCAGTAGTTGCCGTGAAGACGCGCAGGCCTTCGCTCAAGAAGCCTTGGCCGCATCGGGGAAGGCACGCTGTGTGGTTGTTGGGCGTATGCTGGAGTCCTGGCAGACGCCCTACGCATTTACCGCGATGGTGTTGGAGGGTTGACGCCCACGAACTCCAGCCAGTAGGACCTGCACCTGCTTTTAATCCCCCCGAACGATGGACTGCCAGCTCGTTTCAAGGCAAGCATTGACGGTTTTCGCCAGCAGATAAGCGGAATCGGGCAGAGCACATAAAGCCGTGCCGACCAGTGTCAGCAGAGCAGCGATGATGATGGCTCCGGCCTGACCTGCAAGCGCGCGGGGCAGGGTAATTGTAAGCGTCCGGCGAACTCACCTTCCGAACTCCAGCATTAAGGGCGATGGTGTCCGCGTATTTTTAAGCGGACGCGATCACCCTTATCGCCAGGATTTCCATGCGCCAACGAAGCTCTTATCCGAAACCATTCAAAGCCCAGGTTGTTCAGGAATGCCTGCAACCTGGCGCAACCGTGTCCAGTGTCGCCATCAGTCACGGCATCAACGCCAACGTCATCCGCAAATGGCTGCCGCTCTATCGAGACCCGCCCGCAGCAACCTCTTTGCCAG
>NZ_JBNRIK010000002.1:367153-383620 GCF_053557975.1 Pseudomonas sp. XP2 | reverse complement strand
AACAGGCAACCTAACGCTCAGAGGGTTTTGTTGGCCCCTGGCCCGATCATCCGCGCCAACCCGAGGTTCTTCAGGGCCAGCTGCAGCGAGCTGTGGATAACCTGCGGGTTGTCATGGCTCAAGGCGTCGGCCAGCAACTCCTTGGCCTTGCTCATGTTCACCTGGCGCAGCATCCACTTCACCTTCGGCAGGTTGGTGGCGTTCATCGAAAGGCTGTCGAAGCCCATCGCCATCAACAGGATGGCCGCCGCCGGGTCACCCGCCATCTCACCGCAAATGCTTACCGGCTTGCCTTCGCCATGAGCGTCGCGCACTACCGTATTCAGCGCTTGCAGCACCGCCGGATGCAGGTAGTCGTACAGGTCGGCAACCCGTGGGTTGTTGCGGTCCACCGCCAGCAGGTACTGGGTCAGGTCGTTGGAGCCCACCGACAGGAAGTCGACTTGGCGTGCCAGCTCCTTGGTCTGGTACACCGCCGCGGGGATTTCTACCATCACGCCCACCGGGGGCATCGGCACGTCGGTGCCTTCGTCACGCACCTCGCCCCAGGCGCGGTGGATCAGGTGCAGCGCTTCTTCCAGCTCGTGGATGCCAGAAATCATTGGCAGCAGGATACGCAGGTTGTTCAGGCCCTCGCTGGCCTTGAGCATGGCGCGGGTCTGCACCAGGAAAATTTCCGGGTGGTCGAGGGTGACGCGGATGCCGCGCCAACCCAGGAACGGGTTTTCTTCCTTGATCGGGAAGTACGACAGCGCTTTGTCACCGCCGATATCGAGGGTACGCATGGTCACCGGCAGCGGGTGGAAGGCGGCCAACTGCTCGCGGTAGATGGCCAGCTGTTCTTTCTCGCTGGGGAAGCGCTGGTTGATCATGAACGGCACTTCGGTGCGGTACAGGCCTACCCCTTCGGCGCCGCGCTGCTGGGCACGGGCCACGTCGGCCAGCAAGCCGGTGTTGACCCACAGCGGCATGCGGTGGCCGTCGGGGGTAACGCATGGCAGTTCGCGCAGGGCATCCAGGCCCTGGGCCAGCTGGCGCTCTTCCTCAACCACTTCGCTGTATTGCTTGCGCAGCACTTCGCTGGGGTTGGTGAACACCTCGCCCTTGTACCCGTCGACAATCAGTTCGATACCGTCGACCTTGGAGTACGGCAGGTCAACCAGGCCCATCACCGTGGGGATGCCCATCGCGCGGGCGAGGATGGCGACGTGGGAGTTGCCCGAACCCAGTACCGAGACCAGGCCTACCAGCTTGCCTTCCGGCACTTCGCCGAGCATGGCCGGTGTCAGCTCCTCACTGACCAGGATGGTGTTGTCGGCATACACCAGCGACTGCGAGCGGGCTTCCTGCAGGTAGGCCAGCAGGCGCCGGCCCAGGTCCTTGACGTCGGAGGCCCGCTCACGCAGGTAGTCATCGTCCATCAGCTCGAAGCGGCTGACGTGCTCGCCGACCACCTGGCGCAGGGCGCCCTGCGCCCACTGGCCGGTCTTGATGACTTCGGTCACCTCGCCGCCCAGGGCTGCATCTTCGAGCATCATCAGGTACACATCGAACAACGCGCGCTCTTCAGGCCGTAGCTGGGTGGCCAGCTTGGCCGACAGCTTGCGCATGTCAGCACGTACGCCTTCAAGGGCATTCTGGAACAGCTTGAGTTCAGCGTCGATGTCATCGACGGCCTTGTCCGGCACCACTTCCAGGTCGGCTGGCGGCAGCATCACCACCGCGCGCCCCACGGCAGCGCCAGGCGAGCCAGGCACGCCGACGAAGCGCGCCTCCTGGATACCCTTGCCTTGGCGGCCAAGGCCACGGATCGACCCAGTGGCTTCAGCGTGGGCGATTACCCCGGCGAGCTGGGCGCTCATGGTGACCAGGAAGGCTTCTTCGCCCTCGTCGAACTGGCGGCGCTCCTTTTGCTGGATGACCAGCACCCCGACCACGCGGCGGTGGTGAATGATCGGCGCGCCCAGGAAGGAGGCGAATTTTTCTTCACCGGTTTCGGCAAAGTAGCGGTAACGCGGGTGGTCGGCGGCGTTTTCCAGGTTCAGCGGCTCTTCCCGGGTACCCACCAGGCCAACAAGGCCCTCGTTGGGGGCCATGCTGACCTTGCCGATGGAGCGCTTGTTCAGGCCTTCGCTGGCCATCAGCACGAAGCGGTTGGTTTCCGGGTCAAGCAGGTAGACTGAGCAGACCTGGCTGCCCATGGCCTCCTTGACGCGCAAGACGATGATCCCCAACGCCGACTTGAGATCTTTGGCGGAGTTTACTTCCTGGACGATCTTGCGCAGCGTATTGAGCATGGCTCGGGGTCGAACTCCGTCGTCAGTCGCGCGTCAGCAGACGCGGTGCTAGCTCTTTCAGGGCGCGCCGGTACACCTCGCGCTTGAATGTCACAACCTGGCCCAGCGGATACCAATAGCTCACCCAGCGCCAGCCGTCGAACTCCGGCTTGCCGGTCAGGTCCATCCGCACCCGCTGTTCATTGCTGACCAGCCTTAGCAGGAACCACTTCTGCTTCTGGCCGATGCACAGCGGCTGGCTGTGGGTACGTACCAGTCGCTGGGGTAAACGATAACGCAACCAGCCACGGGTGCAGGCAAGAATTTCCACATCGTCGCGTTCAAGGCCAACTTCTTCGTTCAGCTCGCGGTACAGGGCATCTTCCGGCGTCTCGTCAGGGTTGATACCACCCTGGGGAAATTGCCAGGCATCCTGGTTGATCCGTCGAGCCCATAGCACCTGCCCGGCATCATTCGTGAGAATGATCCCGACATTGGGGCGAAAACCATCCGGGTCGATCACGGCAGCAACCTCGCAAACGCATGTCACCGCATTGTTCCACAAAGCTTGCGAGCGCAGCAACGCGCCTGCCAAGCTTATGTGCAGCAGCGTGAAAACTCCGTATTCTGCGGGCCTCCCCTGTGGCTGATGCGAGTGACCGCGATGCGCCTGGCTTTATTCGACCTGGACAATACCCTCCTCGGTGGCGACAGCGACCATGCCTGGGGTGATTACCTTTGCGAGCGCGGCATTCTCGACCCGGTCGCCTACAAGCAACGCAACGATGGCTTCTACCAGGACTACCTCACCGGCACCCTGGACCTGCAGGCCTACCTGGCCTTTTCCATGGAGATTCTGGCGGCAACGCCTGTGGCCCAGCTCGACGAATGGCACCGCGACTTCATGCGCGACTGCATCGAGCCGATCATCCTGCCCAAAGCCCTGGCCTTGCTGCAGCAGCACCGCGAGGCGGGCGACCAGCTGGTGATCATCACCGCTACCAATCGTTTTGTAACCGCACCGATTGCCCGGCGCCTTGGGGTGCGAGTATTGCTGGCGACCGAATGCGAGATGCGCGACGGCCGCTATACCGGGCGCAGTACCGATATACCGTGTTTCCGTGAAGGCAAAGTGACGCGGCTGGAGCGCTGGATGCTGGAGAACGGCTTTGACCTTGAGGACAGCTACTTCTATAGCGACTCGATGAACGATTTGCCGTTGTTGCAGCGGGTGACGCATGCGGTGGCGGTGGACCCCGACCCGAACCTGCGGGCCGAGGCCGAGAAGCGCGGGTGGCCGGTGGTTTCGTTGCGCGATTGAGGTTTTCCTGTGCTGGCCTCTTCGCGGCTAAAGCCGCTCCCACAGGGACCGTATCAGGCCTGAGGGCTGCGCCGTACCTGTGGGAGCGGGTTCACCCGCGAAGAGGCCGGCACAGGCAACCCAAGGCTGTCAGACTGGCTTGGCGCCCATCAGCCCGGCAATGGACAGGAAGCAGACCCCGCTGAACACCGCCAGCGCCAGGGTAAACCGCAACCCCACCACTTCAGCCTTGCGTAGCCGGTTCAGCCGCACCAGCAGCCACCACACGGCCAGCGCGCCGAAGGTATAGATGACGCTGGACGCCAGCACCCAGGCCTGCCCCAGCGGCCAACCCACCAGGTGCACCAGCCACCAGCCGGTAAACGGCATGCTCACCAGGCACAGGCCCATCACCAGCCACACAAATACCAGCGGCCGGCGCAGCAGTTTGGCATAGGCCTCGGCATCGCCCTGTCGACGGGCGCGCACCGTCCACACCGCAAGGCCCAGGGCGCCCAGAAACAGCAGTGCGGTGGCGATGATGTGCAAGGTCTTGAGGGTGGTCAGGTGTTCCATGTCTTCACATCCTTGAGCGATAAGCCAAGCTTAGCCGCTCAACCCAGGAACAGCTTGTAAGCCGGGTTCTCGGTCTCGTCCCAGTATGGGTAACCAATCTTGGCCAGCGCTGCCGGCACCAGGTGGCGCTCGTCCTCCGGCACCTGCAGCCCCGCCACCACGCGCCCGTCAGCCGCGCCATGGTTGCGGTAATGGAACATCGAGATATTCCAGCGCCCGCCCAGCTTGTTGAGGAAGTTGAACAACGCCCCCGGCCGCTCGGGGAATTCGAAGCGCAACACCATTTCATCACTGGCACCGGCCGAATGGCCGCCAACCATGTGGCGAATGTGCAGCTTGGCCAGTTCGTTGTCGGTCAGGTCGGTAACCGGGAAGCCCTGATCGGTCAGATGCTGCACCAGCGCCGCCCGTGGGTCGTTTTCCGGGTGGGTCTGCACGCCAACGAAGATGTGCGCTTCGTCGGAGGTGTGCTTGCGGTAGTTGAATTCGGTGATCTGGCGCTTGCCGATCGCCTCGCAGAAGGCCTTGAAGCTGCCCGGGCGTTCCGGGATGGTCACGGCGATGATCGCTTCGCGCTTTTCACCCAGCTCGGCACGCTCGGCCACATGACGCAGGCGGTCGAAGTTGACGTTGGCGCCGGAGTCGATAGCCACCAGCGTCTGCCCGGTCACGCCATAAAGCTCGACATACTTCTTGATACCCGCCACGCCCAAGGCGCCGGCAGGCTCGGTGATCGAGCGGGTATCGTCGTAGATATCCTTGATAGCCGCGCAGATCTCGTCAGTGCTGACCGTCACCACTTCATCCACATGGTGGCGGCAGATATCGAAGGTATGCTGGCCGATCTGCGCCACCGCCACGCCGTCGGCAAATAACCCAACCTGTGGCAGCACCACACGCTCACCGGCAGCCATCGCCGCCTGGAGGCAATTGGAATCGTCCGGCTCGACACCGATCACCTTGATCTCCGGGCGCAGGTACTTCACATAGGCAGCAATGCCAGCAATGAGGCCGCCACCGCCCACGGGTACAAAGATGGCGTCCAGCTGCCCAGGGTGCTGGCGCAGGATTTCCATGGCCACAGTGCCTTGCCCGGCGATGGTGTGCGGGTCGTCGTAAGGGTGAACATAGACAAAGCCCTTCTCCTCGACCAGTTTCAGCGAATAGGCCAGCGCCTCGGGGAACGAGTCGCCATGCAGCACGACCTTGCCACCGCGCGAGCGCACACCTTCGATCTTGATCTCCGGGGTGGTTTTAGGCATTACGATAGTGGCCTTGATGCCCATCTCGCGCGCAGCCAGGGCCAGGCCCTGGGCATGATTGCCGGCCGAGGCAGTGACCACGCCACGGGCCAGCTCTTCGGCCGTCAGCTGCGCCAGCTTGTTATAGGCCCCGCGGATCTTGAACGAGAACACCGGCTGCAGGTCTTCACGCTTGAGCAAAATCTGGTTGCCCAGGCGCTTGCTCAGCTGCCCGGCGCTCTGCAACGGGGTTTCGACGGCAACGTCATAGACGCGCGAGGTGAGGATCTTCTTGACGTACTGTTCGAGCATCGGGAAAGCATCACTGGGCCGCGGGACAAGGGCTGCGAGTCTACCCCAGCGCTACGTCGGGCGACCACAGCAAAGCCGCCCAAGCCGTTATACTAGGCAACTTTGAAAACCGCCCTGCCCCTTTCGGAGCCCGCATGACCCAGGACCAACTCAAACAGGCCGTCGCCCAGGCCGCTGTCGACTTCATTCTGCCCAAGCTGGATGAAAAGAGCGTCGTCGGCGTCGGTACCGGTTCGACTGCCAACTTCTTCATCGACGCCCTGGCTCAGCACAAGACCGCCTTCGACGGCGCAGTCGCCAGCTCCGAAGCCACTGCCCAGCGTCTGAAGGGCCATGGCATCCCGGTCTACGAGCTGAACAGTGTCAGCGAGCTGGAATTCTACGTGGACGGCGCCGACGAGAGCGACGCGCACTTGAACCTGATCAAGGGTGGCGGCGCGGCCCTGACCCGCGAGAAGATCGTCGCCGCTGTGGCCAAGACCTTCATCTGCATCGCCGATGGCAGCAAGCTGGTGCCGGTACTGGGCGCATTCCCGCTGCCGGTCGAAGTGATCCCGATGGCGCGCAGCCATGTGGCCCGTCAATTGGTCAAGCTGGGCGGCGACCCGGTGTACCGCGAAGGCGTGGTCACCGACAACGGCAACGTGATCCTCGATGTGCACAACCTGCAGATCACCAACCCGGTGGAGCTGGAAGCGCAAATCAATGCCATCGTTGGCGTGGTGACCAATGGCCTGTTCGCGGCGCGGCCGGCAGACTTGCTGCTGCTGGGTACCCCTGAAGGCGTCAAGAGCCTGAAGGCCGAGTAATCTTCGGCGAGGGCTCTGCCCTCGATTCGCAGCCAAGGCTGCACCTACAGGGGTACACGATTTCCTGTAGGAGCAGCCTTGTGCTGCGAATGGGCTGCAAAGCAGCCCCACCTGCTCACTCCGCCGGCTGCTTGAACACATAGAACAGGTTAGGCTCACTGACCAGATAGATGGTCCCCGCCTCGTCCATTGCAATCCCCTCCGCCTGCGGCCCCGTCGCCTGCAACCCCTGAAAGCCCTTGCGCAACGACAAGGTACTCAAGGGCACGCCTTCCAGATCCAGCTCCAGCACCAGCCGTGACTCATCCGAAAGCGCCAGCAAATGCCCACTGCGCTCATCGAACTGCAAGCTCGACAAGTCCCGCACAAACAGCCGTGAATCACGCTTGCGGTCTTGCACCACATGCACGGCGTAAGGCTTTTCCGGGTTGTCATGGGGAAAGCCATGAACCTCATAGATCAGCATCGGGTCGCGTTCCTTTGCCACGAACAGCCGCTTGCCCGCCGAATCGTAAGCCAGCCCCTCAAACCCTTTGTTGCCATTCAGGCCGATGCCCAGGCTGAGCTGTTCGGCATCACCGGCATCGAGGAACATCGTGTCGTCTTCCAGCCGTACACGAATCAACCGTTGTTGACGCTCGTCGGTGATGACATAGCTGTTGGGCCCGACATACTCCACCGCCTCTGGGTCGCCGAACCCCGTCAGCGGTATGCGACGCAGGATACGGCCGTCCAGCGACAGCTCGATCAGCTCCGAGCGGGCGTTGGTGACGGTGAACAGGGTTTTTCGGTCCGGGTCGTAGGTCAGCGCCGAAATATCATCATCCAGCCCCTCGACCGGCTGCGCCTCCACCACCACACGGTAGCGGTCAAGGCCGATGCTCTGCTCGGCGGGCTGCCACCACGTCTTGAGGTTGAACCAGCCCCGCTCGAACAGGCGAAATTCCTGCCCGGCCCAGCCGAGCAGGAGCAGACCGATAACGACCAGGACAAGAAACAGGCGAACAAGATGACGCATGGGGCAGACTCGACATGGGGGTGGCGAATCTAACCATGTACAACTGAAACAAAGCTTAATGCCAGCATCAGAAACATCGGATGTTGGGGTCAGTTCTTTCTGAAGCGATAGAACAAAGCCGGCTCGCTGACCATATACAGGTTTCCCTTGTCATCCATGGCCACCCCTTCAGCCCTTGGAATGGTGTCTTCAAGGCCGTTGAAGCCTCCCAGCAAGGTCATGAAGCTGACCTGCTGGCCTTGCTCGTCCAGCTCCAGCAGCATGTTGGAATCGGCCGAGAGCACCAGCAGGTGACCAGTGCGCGGGTCGACCGCCAGTGCAGACAGGTTACGCAGGTCGAGTTCCTCGCTGGGTAACGGCTGCTTCTCGCCCTTGAGCGGGCTGCGGCCATCGGTGTTCCAGGTGTACAGCTTGGGCGGGCGCTCCTCGCCGATGATCAGGCGCTGACGCAGCGGGTCCCAGGCGACCGCCTCGAAGCCCTTGTTGCTCTTCACCGACGGGCCCAGGTCGTGGCTCTGAAAGTCGTCGTGGTTCAGCGCGGTGGTCTGCGCGTCCACCTTGACCACGGTCAGGTCATGCAGGCGCTCGTCGGTGATGGCCAGATTGCCGTCTTCCAGCACCGCAACGCCTTCCGGGTTGTTCCAGCCGTTGAGGGGGATCTTGCGCAGTACATCGCCCTCCAGGCTCAGCTCGACCAGGATCGGGTTCTTGCCCATGACCGCGAACAGGGTGCGGGTATGCGGGTTGAAGGCCACGTCCGAGGCTTCGTCATCGTCCATGCCTGGTAACGGTTTGGCATCGATGTCGACCTGATAGTCTGGCAACCACACGCTTTCGCTGCGCTCGCCGGTGCTTTCGAAGCGCTCTTTCACCCACAGCGCGCCGCGGTCATCCCAGTGCATCGCCACTGCGACGCCATAGCCGATCACCGCCGCCACGGCAAGGCCGAAAGGCCAGCGCCGGTAGAAGCGACGCTTGGGAGTTACCGGGGCGCTGGAGGGTGATGGCATGCGGGCTTCCTGGGGAATGGGCGTAGGTCAGCGCATTATCCGGATAGGGTGTGAAAAAAGGGTAAACAGGGCCGGCCTCTTCGCGGGTAAACCCGCTCCCACAGGTTCAGCACAGTATTCAAGGCCTGTGCAATACCTGTGGGGGCGGTTTACCCGCGAAGAGGGCGACGCGGCTTCGAGTTAAAGCACCCGGCTTTCGAAGCGGCTCACGCCCGGCAGCTCCAGCACCAGCTCGTCACCAACATTGAACGGTCCCACACCCGCCGGTGTACCGGTGAGGATCACATCCCCGGCCTGCAGCGAGAAATGCGCCGCCATGTACTGGATCATCGGCACGATCGGGTTCAGCATCATCGCGCTGTTGCCATCCTGTCGCACTTCGCCGTTGACGGTCAGGCGGACCGGGATGTCGGTGACGTCTTCGAAGCTGGCAGCAGAGACGAACGGCGGCAGTACGCAGGCGCCGTCAAAACACTTGGCCAGCTCCCACGGCAGGCCCTTCTCTTTCAGCTTGGCCTGCACGTCGCGCAGGGTCAGGTCCAGCGCCGGGGCATAACCGGAAATGGCGTCCAGCACCTCTTCCTCGCTCGGGTGGGTCGACAGCGGCTTGCCCAGCAACACGGCAATTTCGGCCTCATAGTGCACCGAACCCCGGTCGGCCGGGATCTTGAAGCCGCCCTCGGTCGGCACCACGCAACTGCCCGGCTTGATGAACAGCAGCGGCTCGGTGGGGATCGGGTTGTCCAGTTCCTTGGCATGCTCGGCATAGTTACGGCCGATGCACACCACCTTGCCCAGCGGGAAGTGAATGCGCGTGCCGTCTACGTACTGGTGCTGGTAACTCATGGCCGACTCCTCTGGGTACTGCTTTTTATTCAGGTGCGAAGATCTTACCCGGATTCATGATGCCGTTAGGGTCGAAGACGGCCTTTATTGCCTTCATGCAGGCGATTTCTTCCGGCGAGCGGCTGTAGCCCAGGTAGTCGCGCTTGGTCATGCCCACGCCGTGCTCGGCGGAGATCGAGCCGTTGTAGCGCTTGACGATATCGAACACCCATTTGTTGACCTTGGTGCATGAGGCAAAGAAGTCGTCCTTGCTCATGTGTTCGGGCTTGAGGATGTTCAGGTGCAGGTTGCCATCGCCGATGTGGCCGTACCACACGACTTCGTAATCCGGGTAGTGCTCCGCGACGATGGCGTCGATATCACGCAGGAACGCGGGCACTTTCGACACGGTGACGGAAATGTCGTTCTTGTAGGGTGTCCAGTGCGAGATGGTTTCCGACAGGTACTCGCGCAGCTTCCACAAGTTTTTAAGCTGGGTGTCGCTCTGGCTCATCACCCCGTCCAGCACCCAGCCCTGCTCGACGCAATGCTCGAAGGTGGCCAACGCTTCGTTGGCGACTTCTTCAGTGCTGGCTTCGAACTCCAGAAGTGCATAGAACGGGCAGTCGGTCGCGAACGGGGCGGGTACATCGCCGCGCGCGAGGATCTTGGCCAGGCCCTTGTCGGAGAAGAACTCGAAGGCTGTGAGGTCCAGCTTCCCCTGGAAGGCGTGCAGCACCGGCATGATCGAGTCGAAGTCCGGTGTGCCAAGCACCATGGCAGTGAGGTTGCGCGGGGTACGGTCCAGGCGCAGGGTGGCCTCGACCACGAAGCCCAGCGTGCCTTCGGCGCCAATGAACAGCTGGCGCAGGTCATAGCCGGTGGCGTTCTTGATCAGGTCTTTGTTCAGCTCCAGCAACTCGCCCTTGCCGGTAACCACTTTCAGCCCGGCCACCCAGTTGCGGGTCATGCCGTAGCGAATCACCTTGATGCCGCCAGCGTTGGTGCCGATGTTGCCGCCAATCTGGCTGGAGCCGCTGGAAGCGAAGTCCACCGGGTAATACAGGCCCTGCTCTTCGGCGTAGGTTTGCAGCTGCCGGGTGATTACCCCCGGCTGGCAGACCACGGTGCGGTCGAAGGCATTGAAGCCGAGAATCTGGTTCATGTAGTCGAAGGAAACGACAACCTCGCCATTGGCCGCCACGGCCCCGGCAGAAAGCCCGGTGCGCCCGCCCGATGGCACCAGGGCCACCTTGTGCGCATTGGCCCAGCGCACAATGGCCTGCACCTGTTCTACTGTCTTGGGGAAGACGATGGCGCTGGGCGCCGGGGGGTAATGCTTGGTCCAATCCTTGCCATACGCTTCGAGGGAAGCCGCGTCGGTCAGGACCTTGCCAGGGTCGACAAGGGTCATCAGTTCATCAATTACAGCGGGGTGGGTCATCGCTGGAACTCTCGACTTATTCATAGTCACCCTGAGCACTCTTCACCTGTCGGGATAAGCTCAGATTGTGTCGCGTATGCTAGCATAGCCCTCCCGCTGTTCATGCTAAGGCTGCCCTCGCGCCTGGCATCACCCCTCGCCATTTTTTCTCCGGGATACAGGTTTACGCAGATGAGCAAGACTTCTCTCGACAAGAGCAAGATCCGGTTCCTTCTTCTTGAAGGTGTGCACCAGAACGCGGTCGATACCCTCAAGGCCGCCGGCTACACCAACATCGAATACCTCACTGGTTCGTTGCCGGAAGCCGAGCTGAAGGAAAAGATCGCCGATGCCCACTTTATCGGCATCCGTTCGCGCACCCAGCTCACCGAAGAGATCTTCGACTGCGCCAAGAAACTGGTCGCTGTTGGCTGCTTCTGCATCGGCACCAACCAGGTCGACCTGGAAGCTGCCCGCGAGCGCGGTATCGCCGTGTTCAACGCACCGTACTCCAACACCCGTTCGGTGGCCGAGCTGGTACTGGCCGAGGCCATTCTGCTGCTGCGCGGCATCCCTGAGAAGAACGCTTCCTGCCACCGTGGCGGCTGGATCAAGAGCGCGGCCAACTCGTTCGAAATCCGCGGCAAAAAACTGGGCATCGTCGGCTACGGCTCGATCGGGACCCAGCTGTCGGTACTGGCCGAGAACCTGGGCATGCAGGTGTACTTCTACGACCCACTGACCAAGCTGCCACTGGGCAACGCCGTGCAGGTCACCAGCCTGAACGAGCTGCTGGGCCTGGCCGACATCGTCTCGCTGCACGTGCCTGAGCTGCCATCCACCCAGTGGATGATCGGCGAGAAGGAAATCCGCGCGATGAAGAAGGGCGCGATCCTGATCAACGCCGCCCGTGGCACCGTGGTCGAGCTGGACCACCTGGCCGCCGCCATCAAGGACAAGCACCTGATCGGCGCCGCCATCGACGTGTTCCCGGTCGAGCCACGCTCCAACGACGAAGAGTTCGAAAGCCCGCTGCGCGGCCTGGACAACGTGATCCTGACCCCGCACATCGGCGGCTCCACTGCCGAAGCCCAGGCCAACATCGGCCTCGAAGTGGCCGAGAAGCTGGTCAAGTACAGCGACAACGGTACCTCGGTGTCCTCGGTCAACTTCCCGGAAGTGGCCCTGCCTGCCCACCCTGGCAAGCACCGCCTGCTGCACATCCACGAAAACATCCCGGGCGTGCTCAGCGAGATCAACAAGGTCTTCGCCGAGAACGGCATCAACATCTCCGGTCAGTTCCTGCAGACCAACGAGAAAGTCGGTTACGTGGTGATCGATGTCGACGCCGAGTACTCGGACCTGGCGCAAGAGAAACTGCAACAGGTCAAGGGCACCATCCGTTCCCGCGTCCTGTTCTAAGTTTGCTTGCAGCATGAAAAAAAGGGAGGCCATTGTGGCCTCCCTTTTTTTTATTTCACTTCAACAGTGATCTTCTTCGATTCGACGCTTGGCTTGAACGGCACGTGGTACTGGTCACCCAGGATCAGTTGCAGGGTGTGCTTACCCGGCGTCAGGGTGATGCTGGTTTCGGTCTGCGCCTTGCCGAAGTGCAGCACCTGCGGGCCCGCCGGCAGTGCGGTGCCGGCCTCTGGCATCAGGCTGGTCGGCAGCGGCATATCGGCGACGGGTTCTTTATCCACGTCCACCAGCAGGTGGTGGTGGCCGCTGTGAGGGGTCTGGTCACCCGCTGGCTTGAGCGCCATACCCTCGATGCCGAACTTGACGGTGAAGGTCTTGTCGACCGTGGCACCATCGGCGGGGGAAACGATGAAGACCTTGGCATCCTTGGGCGGCTCCTGGCTCTTCAGGGCGTCCGCAGCACCGGCGAAAACCGACACTCCCATCAGCAGACCGGCAACGGCAGCGCGCGAAAATAGGCTGTTCATTCACTTCTCCTGTGATTCACTTATTGACCGCCGCCATTCATCTGCCGACGACGGTAGTTCACCTTAGTTGAAATAATCGGCAAGGTGTTCACATTGCCTGACAGAAATATTTCAGTCAGGGTTAAACAATGCCGAGGCTTCAAGGTCATAGGCTGCGCTCGATCACGGCGAGGAAGAAAGCCGTGGCGAAGGTTTTTCATCAGTTAAAAGAAAAGGGGCAATCATGCGTTCGACCATAGGGGTACTGCTGGCAGTACTGATCAGTCCATTGGCCCAGGCGGAGCTGATCGACGAAATCGCCGACCGGGGCGAACTGCGTATTGCCGTACAGGCCGACAACTCGCCGTACGCCTTCAAACAAGATGACCACCTGACCGGTTTCGACATCGAATTTGGCCAGGACCTGGCCAGGGAACTGGACTTGCGCGCCGAGTTTGTCGAAGCCCCGGCCGAAGAAGTAATGAGCGGTGTCGAGAGTGGCAAATATGACATCGCACTTACCCCATCGAGTAATGCGCCCAAAGGCGACGGCCCGCTGGATGTGAGCCTGCCATTTGGCGACAAGAAACTGGTGATCCCGTTCCAGAAGGACAACCCGGCGTTCGAAAGTGCCGTGAACAATGCGCTGCAGCGCTTGAAAGACAGTGGCCGCACGGCCGAGCTTGAGCAGAAGTGGTTCAAGGGTGTGCAGGAGACTGCAGCCGGGCAATAAGATTTGTATTGCCTGTACCGGCTTTGTGCTGCGAAGAGGTCGGTACAGGTTTACCCCAAAGCCCGCTGCGCCTGTTCCAGCTCCAGCTCGCTGAACACCTGCACCCCAGCCCGCCGCAACAGCGCCGTGGTCACCCCTTCCCCCGCCACTTTCACACCACTGAACGTGCCGTCATAGGTCAACCGGTTACCACACGAAGGGCTACCCGCCTTCAGCACCGCCACGCCAATGCCATGCCGGCGCACCAGTGCCAGCGCCAGTTGCGCCCCGGCCACAAACTCGGCAGTTACATCTTCGCCCGTCACCGTCAGCACCTGCGTGCTGCCGTCGAGTACTGCACCGCCCTGTCCGCCCGGAATCTCCGCTGGCGGGCGCGGGGTGGGCAAGCCACCGGCTACCTCCGGGCACAACGGTACAACGCGCCCTTCGGCCTGCCACTGCTGCAACAGGTCCGGATGCCCGCTGGCCCGGCCGTCATAGCGTACCGGCTGGCCGAGCAGACAGGCGCTGACCAGCACTTTGGGCAGGTCAGAACAGGTCATTGCCACGGCGCCTGAACCAACCGGTCAACGACAACCGCTCACGCCCGGCCGGCAACACTTCGTGAGGCACTTCACCCGACAGGAACACCACCAGGCAGCCCGCCACAGGCTCCACGTCATGCTCTACGTCGCCAGCCAGGAACATGCGCAACTGGCCGCCGTCCTGCGGCTGCCAGCCTTCATTCAGGTACAACACAGCCGACACCATGCGCCGGTCATCGTCGCGAAAGCGGTCCAGGTGCCGGCGATAGAAGGCGCCCGGAGGGTACAGGGCAAAATGGCACTCAAAGTCTTCCAGGCCCAGGAACAGGCCCTGATTGATTGCCAGACGCAACTGGTCCATGGCCGTCAGGTACTGGTCGCAGGATTCTGCCTGCCCGGGGTCGATCCACTGGATCTGGTCACCGCGAATGGCTTCGCGCACCTCCTGGGTAGCACCGCGCCCCACCCCCGCCGGGTTGAGCTCGCCCTCGGCATCACGGCGACGGCACTCGGCTGCCAGCGCGCGCACCAGTTCGGCAGGCAGAAAGAGTGCCTGCTGGGACCAGCCATGGGTGGCCAGATCGTCGACGACGGCCGCAAGCATCGGGTGTTCAGGGGATATGTGCATGGCGCGCATCATATCCATTCGCCCTGTCGGCGCACAGCGCCACTTGGCCGAGAAACACGCTGATATCTCGACAAACCGGCGCCGGGCCAAGGACAATAGCCACCTGCCGACAGGAGTCCTGAATGCGCCGTCTGTTTTCCCTGATTCTGCTGATGATCTGCACCGTGCCTGTCTGGGCAGACAACCTGGATCAACTGTACAAGGCCGCCGGCTGGCCCGACCAGCGCGCCCACTTCAACGATGCCCTGAGCGCCGCCCAGGAACGCTACCGCAACAGTTTGCCACCCGCCGTTTACCAGGCGCTGGTCAACAACAGCAACCAGCGCTTCCAGGCCCAGGCGGTGGACCGCCGCGCCCAGGCAAAGCTGCGCGCCACCTTGGCCAACCCGGCTCCGGCCCTGGCGTTCTTCCAGTCACCGCTAGGGCGCAAGGTGGTAGCAGCCGAACTCAAGGCCACCCGCAAGGACGAGTTGGCCAAGAACGCCAAGGGCCTGCCGAAGATCCAGGCCAGCGACGACCGCCTGCTGGTCATCGGCCACCTGGCCCAGGCCCTGCCAGCGCGTGAAGCCGGCGCCGAAGTGAGCCTGGCCATCGCCGGTGTGGCGGCCGATAGCCTCAGTTCGATGATCCCCGGCCTGTTCGGCGGCGGCCAGGCCCAGGGCCTGCTAGACGGCCAGCGCCAACGGCTGATGGGGCAGATTGGCGAAGACCTCAACAACACGCTGCTGTACGTCTACCGCGACTTGTCCGATGCCGAGCTGGAAGCGTTCGCCACCTTTGCCGAGTCGCCGGACGGCAAGGCCTACTACCAGGCGGCGTTGGCCGCTGTCCGCGCTGGCCTGGCGGTTGGCCAGAGCGCCAACGACCTGCAATGATCAGCCCAGCCGCTGGTCGATGAAGTCGAAGTAGCGCTGGCGGATGCCCGGTAGCTCGTTGGCCAAGTGGTGACGGGCTTCGGGCAACATCAGGATCTGCGGCTCGGCAAACTTGGCCTTGAGCACTGCGAGGTTGTAAGGCCAGTCCACCGTACCATCGGCCTCCCCCTGCACGATCAACGGCCGCCGCGTGCTGCGTGGCGCGGCCTCGATGCGTTTGACCCAGGCGATCAGTGCACCCACCCAGGCGGTTGGCAAGCGGCGCGGTTGCAGCGGGTCGGCTTCCAGGAACGGCAGGAAGGCCGGGTCGTTGGTGTTCTCGCTGAAGCGTCGTTCGATGCCGTTGACGAAATGCCGCAGCACCCGATAGCTGAACTTCGACCAACGCCAGGAGCACGGCCGCACCAGCGGTGCCAACAGGATGACCTGGCCATTGATCGGGCTGCGTGCGCCCTGGTGCAGCAGGTGGTCCACGGCAATGGCGCCGCCCGTGCTCTGCCCGCACAGGTGCCAAAGGCGCGGCAGTTGCAGCAGGCGCGCCTGTTCGAACAGGGCGTCCAGCACCTGCTGGTACACTGCGAAATCACTGATGCTGGCCCGCTCACCACTGGACAGGCCGTGGCCGGGCAGGTCGCAGCTGATCACGGCAAAACCCTGCTTGAGTGCCCACTCGATCACATGCCGGTAGAGGCCCATGTGGTCGTAGTAGCCGTGCAGCAAGAACAGCGTCGCGGTGGGCTGGTCGGGCAACCAGGCCTGCCCGACCAGGTCGAAGCCCGCCGCCTGAAAACCGCCCAGCCAGCTGTGTACCGGCAGGTTCAGGCCGTAGAAGCGCTGGTAGCCCTGCGCCTCGGTCGTTAACGGCTGGCGAGCGGCCAACGGCGCCAGGTGGGTGCGCAGGAGGTCGGGGTGAAAAGCAGCGGGCATCGAGCACATCCACATTGATGCAAGTATTGATCTGGAATCTTCAGCTCTGGCCGGCGTCATGG
>NZ_JBNRIK010000002.1:350782-366985 GCF_053557975.1 Pseudomonas sp. XP2 | reverse complement strand
GCCTGCTTCGCGGGACAAGCCCGCTCCCACAAAGGGTCACCGAGTCGTCATGAATAGCCGAATCATCAAACCGCTGTGCACGGTAATCGCCTTATTGGTCAGCGCCGTCATACTCTGGCAGGCCTACACCACCTTCCAGGCCCGCTACCTGCGCCCGTTCGACAACCAGGCCACGCTGTTCGATGGCAGCCAGCTGCAACTACCGGCCGAGCTGGCCGGCCCCGGCCCGGTTCGTGTGGTGCATTTCTGGGACCCCGCGTGCCCGTGCAATGTCGGCAACCAGCAGCACCTGGGCGACCTGGTCAGCCAGTTCGCAGGCCGCGGCGTTACCTTCCACGTGCTGCAAAAGCCCGGCAGCCACGGCCAACTGCCCGCCAACCTCACCGCCCTGAAGCCCATCGCCAACCTGCCCGGCAGCGAGCACCTGCCCGCCTCCCCGGCCGTGGCCATCTGGGACCGGCAAGGCCGCCTGGCCTACTTCGGCCCCTACAGCGAGGGTGCGGTGTGCAATGCCAGCAACAGTTTCGTCGAGCCAATGCTCAAGGCCCTGCTCGACGGCCGCCAGGTCAGCGCCTCCAATACACTGGCAGTGGGCTGCTACTGCCCCTGGGCGGGCTGACGCACCCGCGCCGGGTTACCCACCACCGTCGCACCCGCCGGCACATCCCGGGTCACCACACTACCGGCACCCACCACGGCATTGTCGCCAATGGTCACCCCCGGCAGGATGATCGCCGCGCCGCCGATCCACACGTTGTTGCCAATGGTCACCGGCCGCCCGCTCTCCAGCCCGCTGCGCCGCACTTCGGGGTCGAGCGGATGGTCGGCGGCGTAGATCTGCACGTTGGGGCCGATCTGGCAGTCATCGCCGATACGCACCGGCACCACATCGAGGATCACGCAGTTGAAGTTCATGAAGGTATTGCGGCCAATACTGATGTTGTAGCCATAGTCGCAATAGAACGGCGGGCGGATCACCGTGCCTTCGCCAACGTGGGCAAAGTGCTCCACCAGCAACCCATGACGTGCCTCGTTGAGCAATTCGACACTGCTGTTGTAACGGTGCATCCAGTGCTTGTTGGCGATCTGCTCGGCTTGCAGCTCAGGGCAGCCAGCGTGGTAGAGCTGGCCTGTGAGCATTTTCTGTTTTTCGCTGAGGGACATGGAAACTCCTTCCTGGGGGCTATGCTCTGTTCGCGAATCCACCGATGATCGGACCACATTTTCTGCTTGAACGCACAAGGAGTCTGCATGAAGCGCAGCCTGACCCTGTTGGCCATGGTTGTGGCCATAGCCGCTGGCGTCGGTTACTGGTACGTGCAGGGCAAACTGCCACAGCGCGAGGGCGAGGTGGCCATGGCCGGCCTGCAAGCGCCGGTCAGCGTGCGCTACGACGCCCGCGGCGTGCCGCACCTGCAAGCGCAGAGCGAGCCAGACCTGTATCGCGCCCTGGGCTATGTGCATGCCCAGGACCGGCTGTTCCAGATGGAGATAATGCGGCGCCTGGCCCGTGGCGAACTGGCCGAGGTGCTTGGCGACAAGCTGCTACCCACCGACACCCTGTTCCGCAGCCTGCGCATTCGCGAGCAGGCCGCCCTGATGGCCAGCCGTCAGGACCCGCAGTCACCTGCCTGGCAGGCCCTGCAAGCCTACCTCGACGGGGTCAACAGCTGGCAGGCCAGCCATCCCAAGCCCATGGAGTTCGACCTGCTCGGCATCACGCCGCGTCCGTTCACCGCCGAAGACACTCTGAGCATCGCCGGTTACCTGGCCTACAGCTTCGCGGCCGCGTTTCGCACCGAGCCCGCACTGACCTACATCCGCGACCAGCTGGGGCCTGAATACCTGAACATCTTCGACCTCGGTTGGCAGCCCGAAGGCGCCCTCGGCACACCACTGGCCGCTGCCGATTGGCAAAGCCTGGAGGCCCTCGCCCGGCTCAGCCATGACGCACTGGGCGAGGCCGGTATCCCGCAGTTCGAAGGCAGCAACGCCTGGGCAGTGGCCGGCAGCCATACCCGCAGTGGCAAGCCGCTGCTGGCCGGCGACCCGCATATCGGCTTCGCGGTGCCCGCGGTGTGGTACGAGGCCGAACTGTCAGCACCCGGCTTCAACCTGTATGGCTACTTCCAGGCGCTCAACCCGTTCGCCTTGCTGGGCCATAACCGCGACTTCGGCTGGAGCCTGACCATGTTCCAGAACGACGACCTCGACCTGATCGCCGAGCGCACCAACCCTGCCGACCCCAACCAGGTCATGGTCGACGGCAAATGGCAGGCGTTGCAAAAAACCGAACAGCAGATCGCGGTGAAAGGCGAAGCGCCGGTGACCCTCAGCCTGCGCCGCTCGCCCCATGGCCCGATCGTCAACGACGTGCTGGGCGCCACGGCCGGGTCAACGCCAATCGCCATGTGGTGGGCGTTTCTGGAAACCGAAAACCCGATCCTCGAAGGTTTCTACCAGCTCAACCGTGCCGATACCCTGGGCAAGATGCGCGATGCCGCTGCCAAGGTTCACGCGCCGGGGCTTAACTTTGTCTGGGCCAATGCGGGTGGCGATATCGGTTGGTGGGCGGCGGCAAAGCTGCCAATCCGACCCGACGGCGTCGACCCGGCATTCATCCTCGACGGTGCCAGCGCGCAGGCCGACAAGCTCGGTTTCTACCCTTTCAACGTTAACCCGCAGCAGGAAAACCCGGCCCGCGGCTATATCGTCTCGGCCAACTACCAGCCGCCGGCAGCGGTGCCGATACCGGGTTACTACAACCTGCCCGACCGTTGCCGCCAACTCGACCGACAGCTGGCCAACCCTGATGTGAAATGGGATACGCAGAACAGCCAGGCACTGCAGCTGGACTCGGCCAGCGATCACGGTCCACGCACCCTTGCACCGCTGCTGGCAACGCTGCGCGCGGTGGCCGAAGGTGACGAAGAAAAGGAGCTGGTCGAGCAGCTGGCTGCCTGGCGCGGCGACTACCCGCTGGACTCGACCAGCGCCACGTTGTTCAACCAGTTCCTCTACGAACTGGCATTCGCGGCCCTGCATGACGAACTGGGCGACACGTGGTTCCCGGTACTGATCAGCACCCGCGCCATCGACGCTGCCTTGCCACGCCTGGCCGCGGATGCCGACTCACCCTGGTGGAACACCCGCGGTGGCAACCAGCGTACCGACCGTACCGCAGTCGTGCGCACGGCTTGGCAGAGCAGCTTGAAGCACTTGCGTGACGCCCTGGGCAGCGACCCGGCCCGCTGGCAATGGGGCAAGGCGCATACCCTGACCCACAACCACCCGCTGGGGGTAAAGAAGCCGCTGAACCTGCTGTTCAACGTCGGGCCGTTCGCCGCACCCGGTACCCATGAAGTGCCCAACAACCTCTCGGCGAAGATCGGCCCGGCGCCATGGCCGGTGACCTATGGGCCGTCGACGCGGCGGCTGATCGACTTTGCCGATGCCGGGCAGGCACTGACCATCAACCCGGTCGGGCAGAGTGGCGTGCCGTTCGACAGGCATTATGCAGACCAGGCCAAGGGGTATGTGCAGGGGCAGTATGAGCGGGCGCAGATGGGGGTGATTCCGGCGCAGAGTACCCTGAGGCTGGTACCGGGTGGGTGATCGATGGGGCCGCAAAGCGGCCCCAATTACACGGTCAGCCCTGCCACTTGCCCCCTTCGACAATCACGCTTTCCGGCTTGGTGTCATCGCTCAGTTCCTTGCGCACATACTGGTCATACAGTTTCAGCAGAAACTTCTCTTCCCCCAGCTTGGCCAGCTCGGCATTCACCCAGTCACGCAGCTCGGTGTTGCCCTTCTTGACCGCTGGCGCAATCGGCGCTTCGTCACCCAGCAGCTGCGGCAGCACGCGGTAGCCCGGGTTCTGCTTGGCCCAGCTGAACAGGATCAGGTTGTCCTGGGCATAGGCATCGCCACGGCCAGTGGCCAGGGCTTGCAGCGACTCGCTGTTCTTCTCGAACTTGAGCAGTTTCCACTCAGGGTGGTGCTTGGTCAGCCAGATGTCGGCCGTGGTGCCGGTGGTGACGATGATGGTTTTGTCGGCCAGGTCGTCAAGCTTCTGCACCGGGCGGCCATCTGCAACGATGGCCTGCACGGCAACGCGCAGGTTGGGGTTGGTGAAGTCCACCGCTTCCTTGCGCTCCGGGGTGACGGTCATGTTGGCGAGGATCAGATCGACCTTGTCGCTCTGCAGGAACGGAATACGGCTGGCCGGTTCCACGGCAACGAACTCGACCTTGTTTTCATCACCCAGCAGGTCCTTGGCCAGGCGCCGGCCGATGTCAGTGTCAAAGCCCACATAGCGGCCTTTTTCATCGACGAAGCCAAACGGCGGTTTGTCGGTGAACACCCCGACAATCAGCTTGTCGCGGGCCTTGATGGTTTCCAAGTAGCTGGTGGCTGGCGACGCCGCTGCCGGCTTGGGCGGTTCTTCGGCCTTGTTGCAACCGGCGAGCAGGGCCAGGCCGAACAACGGCGCCAGCAGTTTGGTGAGGTTGGCAGTTTTCATGACAGTTCCTTGTGCAGTGTCTTTGGCAGGCTTTCTACGAAGGAGAATTTCTCCAGGAACTGCTGCGCGCGTGCGGTCTGCGGTTTGGTGAAGAAGCTCTCGGGGTCGCCTTGTTCAAGGATCCTGCCGGCCTCCATGAACACGATGCGGTCGGCCACCGCGCGAGCGAAGGCCATTTCGTGGGTAACGATGAGCAAGGTCATGCCGTCGCGGGCCAAGCCCTGGATCACTTGCAGCACCTCCTTGACCATTTCCGGGTCGAGGGCGGCGGTAACCTCGTCGAACAGCATCACCTCGGGGTTCATGCACAGTGAGCGCACGATGGCGATGCGCTGTTGCTGGCCGCCGGACAATTGCCGGGGGAAGGCGTCGCGTTTGTCCAGCAGGCCGACCCGCGCCAGCAGCGCCTCGGCCTGGGCCTGGGCCTCGGCGCGTTCGCGTTTTTGTACCTTGAGCGGGCCAAGCAGCAGGTTGTCGATCACGCTCATGTGGCCGAACAGGTGATAGCTCTGGAACACCATGCCCACCCGCTGACGGACGTGGCGCCAGTCGGTGCGCGGATCAAGCAGCTCTAGCCCGCCCAGCCGCAGGTGGCCACTGTGGGCCTGCTCCAGGCCGTTCAGGCAGCGCAGCAGCGTGCTCTTGCCGCAACCGCTGGGGCCGAGGATGACCACCACTTCGCCGGCCGCCACCTTGAGGTCGACGTCCTTGAGCACCTGGTGCTCGGCAAAAAACTTGTTGAAACCCTGGAATTCGATCAATGCGCTCATGAGTGTGCCCAGCGGCGTTCCAGCACGCGCGAAGCGGCGGACAGCGGATAACAGATGATGAAGAAGAACAGGAACAAGGCGCCGTAGATCAGCACCGATTCGTAGGTGCGTTCGATGATCTGCTGGCCGGCCTTGATCACCTCGACCACGCCGATCAGCACCGCCAGCGAGCTGGTCTTGATGATCCGCGTGTAGATGTTGATGGTCGGCGGGGTCATGCGCTTGAGTGCCTGGGGCAGCAACACGTAGCCATACAGCTGCCAGCCGGCCAGGCCGATCGACAGCCCGGCCTCGCGCTGGCCACGTGGCAGCGAAGCCAATGCACCGCGCACTACCTCGCCCACCTCGCTGGCGCCCCACAGGGCCAAAACCAGCACGGCGCACCAGAAGCTGGGGATGCTCAGGGCAAAGAAGATCGGCAGGCCAAAGAACACCAGGTACAGCCAGACCAGCACCGGGATGGCGCGGAACAGCTCCAGGTACACCTGCAAGACGATGTTCAGGGCACGGTTGCCCACGGTTGCCAGCACGCCGTACAGCACGCCACCCAGCGTTGCGAACAGGATGCCCAGCGCCGAGATGGCCAAGGTCTGCGCGGCGCCGCCAGCCAGCTGCGGCAACGCCTGCAGCAACAGTTCAGATGCCGAACTGGCCATGTTGCAGCCTCCTTTCCACGTAGCGCAGCAGCAACGACAGCGGCAGGAACAGCAGCACGCAGAGCAAGGTCAGCACGGTGAGCATTTCGTAGGTCTTGTAGTACAGCGCGATGTAGTTCTTGGTGGTGTAGAGGATTTCCGGCACGGCCACCGCCGACACCACGGTGGTTTCCTTGAGCAGGAAGATGAAATTGGCGAACAGCGCCGGCAAGCTGAGGATAGTGGCCTGGGGCAGCACCACATGGCGCAGCAACTGGCCCTCGGACAGGCCGATGGAGCGCCCGGATTCGAGCTGGGCGCGCGGCACGGCCTCGATGCCGGCCCGCAACACCTCGGTGAGATAGGCACCGCCCATGAAGGTCATGGTGATGATCGCTGCGCTGAAACCGGAAATTTTCAGCCCCAGGCTCGGCAAGGCGAAGTAGACGAAGAACAGCTGGATCAGCAGCGGCGTGTTGCGCGCCAGCTCCACGTAGGCTTTGACCAGTCGCCACAGGTAGGGGGTGCGTAGTACCAGCAGCGTGGCATTGACCAGGGCGACCAGTAGCGAGGTGGCAATGGCGATCAGGCCTACCTGCAAGGTCACGCCCACGGCCTTGAGGAAGGCGGGTAACGTGCTGAGGATGAATGCGGTGTCGAGGGTCATGGGTAGAGCAAGTCTGCAGGGTGCGCGGGGCACGATTGCTAGACTCTAATGATCTAAAAAATTTTTAATAAATACCTTTATTGCATATGCATATCACCAAGCATTTTTCACCGGGCATACATCCTGGGGCTGCTTTGCAGCCCAATCGCGACGCAAGGCCGCTCCCACAATGGCCCGCGTACGCCGAACCATTGTGGGAGCGGCCTTGCGTCGCGAAAGGGCCGCAAAGCGGCCCAAGATACAGAAACAAAAACGCCGACACAGGGGTGTCGGCGTTGGGTTATGCAGGGTATCGCAAGCGAATCAGAACGCCGGCAGCACAGCACCCTGATACTTCTTGGCGATGAATTCTTTCACTTCCGGGCTGGTCAGGGCCTTGGCCAGTTTCTGGATGGCTTCGCTGTCCTTGTTGTCCGGGCGGGCAACCAGGAAGTTCACGTATGGCGAGTCAGCGCCTTCGATCACCAGCGCATCCTTGGCCGGGTTCAGGCCGGCTTCCAGCGCGTAGTTGGTGTTGATCATGTCCAGGTCGACCTGGTCCAGCACACGCGGCAGCATGGCCGACTCAAGCTCGCGGAACTTCAGCTTTTTCGGGTTTTCGGCAATGTCCTTGGGGGTGGCCAGGGCATTCTTCGGGTCTTTCAGGGTGATCAGGCCAGCCTTCTGCAGCAGGATCAGGGCGCGGCCGCTGTTGCTGCCTTCGTTAGGGATGGCCACAGTAGCGCCTTCCTTCAGCTCAGACAGGTTCTTGATCTTCTTCGAGTAGCCACCGAAGGGTTCGACGTGTACGCCGATCACCGTTTCCAGGTGCGTGCCCTTACCTTCGTTGAAGCTCTTCAGGTAAGGCAGGGTCTGGAAGTAGTTGGCGTCAAGGCGCTTCTGGTCCACCTGCACGTTCGGCTGCACGTAGTCGGTGAAGACCTTGATTTCCAGGTCCACGCCTTCCTTGGCCAGAGCAGGCTTGATCAGCTCAAGAATCTCGGCGTGGGGTACCGGGGTAGCGGCAACCACCAGTTTCTCGGCGGCGGCGGCCAGGCCTGAGAACGACAGGGCAGCGGCCAGGGCGGTGGTCAGCAGGGTCTTCTTCATGGTGGTCCTTGTTCTGAATCTGGGCCATCGGCGATGGCGAATCGGGTGCCCAACCGGTTCACCAGCGGGCGTGAGGCGGACAATACCTAGATTTTTTATTCCGTAACAATATCTTTTATTTAGCTGCTTATTCCAAAAACAAAATGCCACCAGCCACTTTGCTTATGAGCGATGTCTAGCCCGCGGTGTTGGGCAAGTCGAGGTCCTCAGGCTGGATCTCTGCGCCGTCATTCACCAGCAAGGCAAAGTGAATGACGTTCTCCAGTTCGCGGGTATTGCCAGGCCAGAAATGCGCTTCCAGCACCTGCTGCGCAGCCTCGCTTACCAATGGCACAGGCCGCTGCAGACGCGCGCTGTAGATGCCCACAAAATACTCGGCCAGCGGCAGGATATCGCCCGGCCGCTCGCGCAGTGGCGGCAGTTCCAGCGCACCCTCGCGCAAGTACTGGTACAGGCGCTCGTTGAAACGCCCGGCACGTACCACGCGCGCCAGGTCGATGCTGGTGGCGGCGACCAGGCGCACATCCACCGGCTGTGGCTGCTGTGCGCCAACCCGGGTGACCTCGCGGTTTTCCAGGGCCGCCAGCAGCTTGCCCTGGATGGCCAGCGGCAAGTCGGCAATCTCATCCAGGTACAGCGTGCCGCCGTTGGCCGAACCGAACCAGCCGGCGCGGCTGCTGGCCGTACCGCCATGGCTGCCGGCGCTATAGCCGAACAGCTCGGCATCGGCGTAAGTGGGGCTGATGGCCGCACAGTTGACCGACACGAATAGCCCTCCACGGTCGCTGGCACGATGGATCTGCCGGGCCAGCAGTTCCTTGCCGGTGCCGGTTTCGCCACGGATCAGCACGGGCAAGGGTTGCGGTGCCAGACGCTCAAGGTCTTCACGCAACTGCTGCGAACGCGGGTCGATGAACACCAAGGCCTTGGCACGGATGCTCAGCGGGCTTTTGTCCAGCTCAGGGAAGGTCAGCAGTGGCTGGCCAAACGGGTGTTGAAGCGTCATGACGAACTCCCGCCCCAGGCCTGCAATGGCCGGGCGTCAGGTAAACGGTAAACAGCAAGGGGTGTCAGGCGCGACGCAGTGCGCGCTGCTCAACCCGGCTCTGCAAGCGATACAAGTAGGCGAAGCCTTGTTCCCAGCGCTCATGCCCGGACTTGACGTTGATGTGCCCGGCATTGCTCAGCAACCCCGCTTCGGCGCCCCATGCCTGGGCCAGGTACAGCGCCCGCGGCACGCTCACGGCCGGGTCGTTGTCCGAGCTGACTACCTGGCTGGGAAACGGCAGCGCTTCGCCAGGGATCGGCGCAAAGTTACGCAGGGCTGGCGCGCAGGTGGGGCGCTCGACGTCTGCCGGCGCCACCAGCAGTGCACCACGCACCCTGCGCAGCAAGGCCGGGCTGGCCTGCGCGGCCCAATGGGCGACAGTGATGCAGCCAAGGCTGTGGGCAATCAGGATCACCGGCGCACGCTCGGCGGCAACCGCCTGCTCCAGCGCCCGCACCCAGTCCTGACGTTGCGGGGTGAGCCAGTCGTGCTGCTCGACCCGCGCACTGTTGGGCAGGGTACGCTGCCAGTGACTCTGCCAATGGTTGTCTGGCGATCCTTGCCAGCCCGGCACAATCAGGTAACGAATAGACTCATTGCGCATGGGGACGCCTCCAGTAAGTTTGCGTGCTTGGAGACAAGTATAGGGAGGGAGTTATATTCGTAAAGGAATAAGAAGCTATTTATTAATAACTATATGTAATTTATGCCGATAGCCCTATCGTCGGCAAGCCAGCTCTCACAGGGACTGCACAAAGCCTGAGGGCAGCACAATACCTGGGGGCGCTGGCTTGCCGGCGACAGGGCCCTCACAGGCAAAAAAAAAGGGCCTACCCCTGCCAAGAGATATGGCCCCAACGCACTTGCGTGAGTCACTTGCCTGAAGAAGTTTTGCAGCCATCAGCGCGCGGTGATCACCGCCAGTTTGCTGATCCCCGCACGTTCGATGGCTGCCATGGCCCGCGCCACTTCGCCGTAGTTCACGCCGTCATCGGCCTGCAGTTGCACGCGAACGTTCGCGTCCTTGTCCTTGGCGGCCTTGAGGTTGGTCTCCAGCAGGTCGGGCTGGATCTGGTCCTTGTTGATGAACAGCTTGCCCTCGCCGTCGATGCTGACCACCAGTGGGTCCTTCTGCTCCACCGGGGCCACAGCCTCGGTCTTGGGCAAGTTGATGGGGATGGCATTGGTCAGCAGCGGCGCGGTGACGATGAACACCACCAGCAACACCAGCATGACGTCTACCAAGGGCGTGACGTTGATTTCACTGAGGACTTCGTCGCTGTCCTGGGTCGAAAAGGCCATATCAGGACGCCTCCTTTACCGGCTGGGTGAAACCAGCCTGGGGTTTTTGCACAGCGGGGTGCACCAGCACGCGGAAGGCACTCTTCTGCGCCAGGCTGTAGAAGTCGTGGGCGAAGTCATCCAGGTCGGCGGCGGTCAGCTTGAGGCGACGCAGGAAGTAGTTGTACACCAGCACCGCAGGCACCGCGACGGCGATGCCCACCCCGGTAGCCACCAGTGCCGCACCGATGGGCCCGGCGACGGTTTCCAGGCTGGCGGAGCCGGCCGCACTGATGCCCTTGAGCGCTTCCATGATGCCCCACACGGTGCCGAACAGGCCGATGAAGGGCGAGGTGCTGCCGATACTGGCGACCACCGCCAGGCCGGTTTCCAGCGAGCGGCGCTCACGCACGATCTGCTGGCGCAAGGCGCGCTCCAGGCGGTCCTGGTGGTTGATAGCGTGGCTCAGGTCGTTGGCCTGGGTATCGCCAACGGCAATCGCGGCGTAGCCGGACTGGGCAACGCGAGCAGCCGGCCCGGGCAGCTCATGGCTGAGTTCAGCGGCCGAGTCCAGGCTGGAGGCAGCCCAGAACTGCTTATGAAAGCGCTTGTCCTGGTTTTTAAGCCGCACGAACTGCGCAACCTTGACCAGGGCCAGGCCCCAAGTGACGACAGAAAAACCGACCAGCAGCCAGATGACTGCGCTTTCAACGGATTCGAGAGGGGATGCCAGCAGGCTCATGATGATGTCTTCCTGTGTTCTGCGAAATAGTTAGCGAAGCTTGAAATCGATCGGCACGCTGACCCAGCCGGTCTGGGCTACATCGCCCTGCTTGGCGGGTACGAAGCTCCAGCGCTTGACCGCGGCCAGCGCGGCAGCGTCGAGGGCGTCACGGCCACTGCTTTTCTGTACCTGGATCTGCCCGGGCTTGCCGCTGGGCAGCACCTCTACGCGCAACAGCACGGTGCCTTCCCAACCACGGCGCTGGGCCATTTGCGGGTATTCCGGTGCCGGGTTCTTCAAGTACGCGGCGTTGGCCGATGCCGGGGTTATCGGGGCCGGCGCGGGTGGCGCAGGCGCAGGCGGTGCGGGGGCGGCCACCGGCGCTGGCGGTGGTGCCTCGACCGGCTTGGGCTGTGGCTTGGGCGCTTGCTTGACCACAGGCTTAGGCACGGGCTTTGGCTTGGGTTTGGGCTTGGCGGCCAGTTCGTCGACTACCGGTGGTGGCGGTGGTGGCTCGACCACGGGCGGCGCGGGCGCTGGCGGCGGAGGCTCGACCACAGGCGGTGCAGGCGCAGCAAATTCGATAGTCATGGGCGGCACCTGTGGCGGCACCACCGGCAGTTCGGGGGTTGGCGCCTGGCTGACCCAGTATGCTGCGGCGCCATGCAGGGCCAGCACCAGCAGGCCCAACACCAGCTTGTCGCGGCGCTTGAGACCGCTGACGGGCGTGCGTTGCAGGCGCAGCTGGCCAAGCGGGAGGCGAAGCGTGCGTCCAAGCTCGACCAGGTCACCCGGGGCCGGGCGCCATGGCTGGTCGTAGGCCCTGACGGCCGACTGGACATTACCCATTGATCAAACTCCTGGGGTCTCGATTCAGGTGTGTGGCTGAATCATCGGGGCCAGAGGCTTATCTCTTAAAGTAATGTTTAAAATTATGGTTAGAACTTAATTGAATATTGTTTTTGAGGGGGTCCGTGAAAGCCACGGATTGCGTGGGCTGCGGCTTTCATGGCTAAAGGCTATGCATTGGGGGCATGCAAAATATTCGCGTAAGGCATGAGATTGCCGCGAGGGCTGCGCCCTCGATCGCGACGCAAGGCCGCTCCTACAGGAAATTGCGTTTCCCTGTGGGAGCGGCCTTGTGTCGCGATGGGCTGCGGAGCAGCCCCGGCAATCCGACAGGCATAAAAAAGCCCGAGACCAAGCCCGGGCTTCTCATCATCAAGGGCAGATCAGATATCCGCCACCTTCTGCCAAACCTTCGGCCGGAAGAACAACGTCTCTCCCCGCGCCAACCCGGTCAGGCTGTCATGGTCCTTGACCACCTCGGCCTCGATCAGCTCGCTCTGCCCTTCCACCTTCAACGTTACCCGCGTGGTAGCGCCCAACGGCCGGATATCCCGCACCTCGGCAGCATGGTGCCCTTCGGTCTCATGCCGTGACAGCGACACCTCATGCGGGCGGAACAGCACATGGTGCCCTTCGCTCAGCGCCAGGCGGTTGGAGTCGCCCAGGAAGTGGTAGACAAAATCGTTGGCCGGCTGCTCGTACACCTCGCCCGGCGAGCCGATCTGCTCGATCACGCCCTTGTTCATGACCACGATGCGGTCAGCCACTTCCATGGCCTCTTCCTGGTCGTGGGTGACGAACACCGACGTCAGGTTGATGTCCTCGTGCAGCCGCGCCAGCCAACGCCGCAGCTCCTTGCGCACCTTGGCGTCCAGCGCACCGAACGGCTCGTCCAGCAGCAGCACCTTGGGCTCCACTGCCAAGGCGCGGGCCAGGGCAATACGCTGACGCTGGCCGCCAGACAACTGCTCGGGGTAGCGGTCGGACAACCAGTCCAGCTGCACCATGTTCAGCAACTCGTGCACTTTCTCGGCGATCTTGCTCTCGCTCGGGCGCTCGCCCTTGGGCTTCATGCGCAGGCCGAAGGCGACGTTGTCGAACACGCTCATGTGGCGGAACAGCGCGTAGTGCTGGAACACGAAACCGACGTTGCGGTCACGCACGTCGTGGCCGGACACATCCTCGCCATGGAACACGATGTTGCCCTGGTCCGGGGTTTCCAGGCCGGCAATGATGCGCAGCAGGGTGGTCTTGCCACAGCCGGACGGGCCAAGCAGCGCCACCAGCTCGCCGCTGTTGATGTCCAGGTTGATGTTGTTCAGGGCCTGGAAGCTGTTGAAGCGCTTGCTGACATTACGAACTTCGATCGACATGAATCATTCCTCCGCGGCGCTGTGGCGCAGGCGGTTAATACGGTTCTCGCTCCACTGCTTGAGCAGCAAGATGAAGAGCGCCAGGATCAGCAACAGGCTGGCCACGCTGAAGGCCGCGACGTGGTTGTACTCGTTGTAGAGGATCTCCACATGCAGCGGCAAGGTATTGGTCACGCCACGAATGTGGCCCGACACCACCGACACCGCGCCAAACTCGCCCATGGCCCGTGCAGTACACAGCACCACGCCATAGATCAGGCCCCATTTGATGTTGGGCAAGGTCACGTGCCAGAACATCTGCCAGCCATTGGCGCCCAGCAGGCGCGCAGCCTCCTCTTCTTGCGTGCCCTGCTCCTGCATCAGCGGGATCAGCTCACGGGCCACAAACGGCACGGTGACGAAGATGGTCGCCAGGACGATGCCCGGCAGGGCGAAGACGATCTGGATGTCATGGTCCTGCAGCCAAGGCCCGAACAGGCCCTGCGCGCCGAACATCAGCACGTAGACCAGGCCGGCGATTACCGGCGATACCGAGAACGGCAGGTCGATCAGGGTGACCAGGATACTTTTGCCACGGAACGTGTACTTGCTGACGCACCAGGCGGCGCTGACACCGAACACCAGGTTCAACGGTACCGAAATGGCTACAGCGAGCAGGGTCAGCCTCAGCGCCGACAATGCGTCAGGCTCGAAGATCGCCTCGAAGAAGGTGCCAAAACCGTTCTTCAGCGCCTGCGACACCACGATCACCAGCGGCAGCAGCAGGAACAGGGCGAACACCAGCCAAGGCCGATAAGAATGCGCCGCGACGTAGCACTGCCACGGCGGGCGGCGTTGGCGGCGGCGCTTGCACTCAGGGATGAACTGGACATGCCGGCCTCCTTCAAGGGGTTTCGATGCGGCGCTGCAGCAGGTTGATCAGCAGCAGCAGGATGAAGGAAACCACCAGCATCAGCACGCCGATGGCGGTCGCGCCGGTGTAGTCGTACTGGTCGAGCTTGACCATGATCAGCAGCGGCAGGATCTCGGTCTTCATCGGCATGTTGCCGGCAATGAAGATCACCGAACCATACTCGCCCACACCGCGGGCGAAGGCCAGGGCAAAGCCGGTGAGCCAGGCCGGCAGCAGCGCTGGCGCCAGTATATGGCGGAACACCTGCAGCGGTTTGGCCCCCAGGCAGGCAGCGGCCTCTTCCACTTCACGCGGGATGTCGGCCAGCACCGGCTGCACCGTGCGCACCACGAACGGCAAGGTGACGAAGGTCAGCGCCAGGGTGATGCCCAACGGGGTGTAGGCAATCTTGAAGCCAAGGTCGGTCGCAAACTGGCCAACCCAGCCCGCAGGCGCGTACAGGGCGGTCAGGGCGATACCGGCAACGGCGGTGGGCAGGGCGAACGGCAGGTCGATCATCGCGTCGATGATCTTGCGCCCCGGGAAGGTGTAGCGCACCAGCACCCAGGCCAGCAGGGTGCCGATCACCCCGTTGATGATGGCGGCGAACAGGGCGGTGCCGAAACTCAGCTTGAGTGCGGCGATCACCCGCGGCGCACTGATGATGTTCCAGAACTGCTCCCAGGTCAGCTGCGAGGCATGAATGAACATGGCGGCCAGCGGTATCAGCACGATCAGGCTGAGGTACACCAAGGTGTAGCCCAGCGTCAGCCCGAAGCCGGGTATGACGGGGGAAATACGACGTGACATAAGTATCCCTGGTTGAACGCACTAAGCCCGGAATCAATCCCGGGCCGGTGCAAGCTTTTGAATCCTGGGGCTGCGTTGCAGCCCATTCGCGGCACAAGGCCGCTCCCACAGGGATCGCGCTAGCACAGGGGATCGGCGGTCTTTGTGGGAGCGGCCTTGTGCCGCGAATGGGCCGCAAGGCGGCCCCCGCTTCTCCTTGGCGTTTACTGTGCCTGATAGATCTGGTCGAACACACCGCCATCATTGAAGAATTTGGGTTGTGCAGTTTTCCAGCCACCGAAGTCCTTGTCGATGGTTACCAGGTCCAGTTTCGGGAATTGCTTGCCGAACTCGGCAGCGACCTTCTCGTCACGCGGGCGATAGAAGTTTTCGGCGGCAATCTTCTGGCCGGCCGGGCTGTACAGGTGCTTGAGGTATTCGGTGGCAATTTCGGTATTGCCCTTCTTCTCGGCGTTCTTGTCCACCACCGCCACTGGCGGCTCGGCCAGGATCGACAGCGAAGGTACGACGATGTCGAACTTGTCGGCGCCACCGTCTTCCTTCAGCGCCAGGAACGCTTCGTTTTCCCAGGCCAGCAACACGTCGCCCTGGCCGTTGTTGACGAAGGTGATGGTCGAGCCACGGGCGCCGGTATCCAGCACCGGTACGTGCTTGAACAGCTCCTGCACGTAGGCCTTGGCCTTGTCTTCGCTACCACCGGTCTTCAGGCCATAGGCCCAGGCGGCCAGGAAGTTCCAGCGCGCACCGCCGGAAGTCTTCGGGTTGGGGGTGATGACCGAAACGTCCTTCTTGATCAGGTCGCCCCAGTCCTTGATGCCTTTCGGGTTGCCCTTGCGCACCAGGAACACGATGGTCGAGGTATACGGGGTGCTGGCGTCCGGCAGACGGGTCTGCCAGTTGTCCGGCAGGGTCTTGCCAAGCTTGGCAACTTCGTCGATGTCGCCGGCCAGGGCCAGGGTCACCACGTCGGCGCGCAAGCCGTCGATCACCGCACGGGCCTGCTTGCCCGAGCCGCCATGGGATTGCTGGATCTTCACCTTGTCGCCCGGGTGGGCCTGCTGCCAGTGCTTGATGAACTCGGCGTTGTACTGCTGATACAGCTCGCGGGTCGGGTCGTAGGACACGTTCAGCAGTTCGTAGTCCTTGGCGATGGCGGAACCGGCAAAAACAGCACTGGCCAGGGCGGCGAGCGCATAACGGCGGATGGACATGGTGAAGCTCCCGATTGGCATTTTTCTAATTTTGGATGTAGGGCGTGCTCAGCCGGACTTGTTGCCGGGCTGTTGCAGGCGGAACTTCTCCTTGCGCTCGATCTGTACGACCTGAGCGTTGTGCACAGTGATCTCCACCGCACCAAACCGCAGGTCGCGCAAAGCGCTCTGGATTTCACGCAGAATGGTGGCTTCGTCCTGACCGTCGATGCTACGCAGAGATGCACTCATGCTCGTTCTCCTTGGAGTGAGGGTGCCGGGCAGAGGTTTGAAGGGGATTTGCGCCTGGCTTGAGGGCAATAGTAGTGAGGCGGAGTTATTCTTAAAAATAC
>NZ_JBNRIK010000002.1:345346-350621 GCF_053557975.1 Pseudomonas sp. XP2 | reverse complement strand
TTCAGTTTTGTTTCTGCGGCTCGCGAATCTTGTACCAGGCCACATACAGCGCCGGCAGGAACAGCAGCGTCAGCAGCGTTGCCACGATGATCCCGCCAATCATGGCGTAGGCCATCGGCCCCCAGAACACCTCGCGGGCGATCGGGATCATGCCCAGGCTCGCAGCCGCCGCAGTCAGCAGGATCGGCCGCCGACGATGGTTGGTGGCTTCCACTACCGCATCCCAAGGCGAGAAGCCCTGGGCTTCGAACTCGTCGATCTGGGTCACCAGAATCACCGAGTTACGAATGATGATGCCCGCCAGCGCCAGGATGCCGAGGATCGCCACGAAGCCCATCGGGGTACCGGTGGGCACCAGCGCCAGCACTACACCGATCAACCCCAGCGGCGCCACGCTGACCACCAGGAACAGCTTCTGCACGCTGTGCAGCTGGATCATCAGGAAGGTCGCCATCAGGAACAGCATCAGCGGAATGACCTTGGCGATCGGGCCCTGGGCCTTGCTGCTCTCCTCCACCGTACCGCCAGTGGCCACTTCGTAACCGACCGGCAGCTGGCTGGCGAACTCATCGATCTTCGGCTTGAGCTGTGCCACCAGGTCGGTGGGCTGGATCTCGCCAGTGACCGAAGCCTTGAGGGTGATGGTCGGCTTGCGATCCCGGCGCCACACCAGCGGCTGCTCCAGCTCGTAGCGCACGGTAGCGAATGACAGCAGCGGGATCGAAGTACCATTGGGGGTGAGAATCTGCAGGTTCTGCAGGGTATCGGGCGAGCCGCGCTCACTGTCTTCGGCCCGCGCGACCACGTCCACCAGGTAGATGTTGTCGTTGACCTGGGTGATCTGCACGCCACTGACGATGCTGTTCATCACATTGGCCACGTCTTCCGACGACAGCCCCAGCTGGCGTGCCTTGTCCTGGGCGATTTCCACCCGCAGCACCTTACCCGGCTCGTTCCAGTCGTAGATCATCTCGCCGATGTGCTTGTTCTGGTCAAGCAAGGTGGCCAGTTCGATCGCGTGCTTGCGCACCTGATCGATATCAGGACCACTGACCCGGTACTGGATCGGCCGCCCTACAGGCGGGCCCATTTCCAGCGACTGCACATTGGAGCCAATGCCGACGAACTCTTCATGCAGGATCTTCTGCAAACGCTCCATCATGCCCTGGCGCTCTTCGAAGCCTTTGCTGACAATCACCAGCTGCGCGTAGTAAGGGTTCTGCAACTGCTGGTCGAGGGGCAGGTAGAAGCGGACCGCACCCTGACCAATGTAAGTGCTCCAGTGCACCAGGTCCGGGTCGTCCTTGATCCGCGCCTCGAAGCGGTCGACCACCTTGCGCGTTTCCTCGATCGAGGCGTTCTGTGGCAGGTTGAGGTCGACGAGAATTTCCGGGCGGTCCGAGGACGGGAAGAACTGGTTCTGCACGAAGCGCATGCAAAAGAGCGCCAGCGCGAACAGCACCACGGTACCGATGATGGTCAACCAGCGGTTGCGCATGCACCACAGCAACCCGCCTTCAAATGCCCGCCCGACACGGCCAGGCTCAGCCTCATGGGCCTTGACCTTGTCGCTCTTGAGAATATGCACCCCTAGCACCGGCGCAAAGAACACTGCCACCACCCAAGACACGATCAGGGCCACGGCGATGACCGCGAACAGGGTGAAGGTGTATTCACCCGCGGAGCTGGCGTTCAGGCCGATAGGCACAAAACCCGCCACGGTCACCAAGGTGCCGGTCAGCATGGGAAAGGCTGTGGAGGTGTAGGCGAATGTCGCCGCCTGCTCCTTGCTTTCGCCCATTTCCAGCCGCGTGACCATCACCTCCACGGTAATCATCGCATCGTCCACCAGCAGGCCAAGCGCAATGATCAACGCCCCCAGCGATATCCGCTGCATGGTGATGCCGCTGTACTCCATGAACACGAACACCATGGCCAGCACCAGCGGGATCGAACAGGCCACCACCAGGCCCGCACGCACGCCGAGGCTGACAAAACTGACGGCCAACACAATCACCACTGCCTCGAACAGCGCACTGGTAAAGCCGCCGACCGCTTGCTTGACCACCACGGACTGGTCCGACACGGTGTGTACGCCGACACCTATCGGCAAGTCCTGGACCACTTTGTCCATGCGCTTTTTCAGCGCCTCACCGAACACCTGGATATTGCCACCGGCCTTCATGCCGATGGCCAGGCCCAACGCCGTCTGGCCGTTGTAGCGGAACATCGGTGAAGGCGGGTCGACGTATCCGCGCTCGATGTCGGCGATGTCGGCCAGGCGGAAGAAGCGGTCGTTGATCCTCAGGTTGACGGTTTGCAGGTCCTTTTCCGAGGCAAACTGGCCAGAGGTACGCACCGAAATACGTTCCGGGCCGGCCTCGATGACGCCAGCCGGGGTCACCGCGTTCTGCGATTGCAGGGCCTGCATCACCTGGCGCTGGTCAATGCCCAGGGCGGCCAGCTTGCGGGTGGAGAAGTTCAGGTACAGCACTTCGTCCTGAGTGCCGACCAGCTCGATCTTGCCGATGTTGGGCACATCGCGCACCTCGGCCCGGGCCTGTTCCACGTAGTCACGCAGTTGGCGCAAGGTCAGGCCGTCGGCGGTAAAGGCGTAGATCGAGCCGAATACATCACCGAATTCGTCGTTGAAACCCGGGCCCTGGATGCCCACCGGGAATTCGCCACGAATGTCCTGGATCTTCTTGCGCACCTGGTACCAGATATCCGGAATGTCCTTGGCCTTGGTGGTGTCGCGCAGGTAGACGTAGACCGTGGATTCACCGGGGCGGGTGTAGCTCTTGGTGTAGTCGAGCGAGTCGAGTTCTTCGAGCTTTTTCTCGATGCGGTCGGTGACCTGGTACAGGGTTTCGTCCTGGGTCGCACCGGGCCAGCGGGTCTGGATGACCATGGTCTTGATGGTGAATGACGGGTCTTCCTCGCGCCCGAGGTTGAAGTACGAAAAAATCCCCATCAGCAGGCCAACGAACATCAGATACCACACGAATGACTGGTGCTTGAGCGCCCATTCGGAGAGGTTGAAGCTTCCTTTCATTGCGCATCCTCGTCGAAGGTGACCTTCTGGCCAGGCTTGAGGCTGTTCACACCCGCGGTAACCACGCGCTCGCCGGGCTGCACGCCTGACGTCAGCACGATGCTGTCGGCGGTACGCTCGATCAGCTCCACGTCACGGGTTGCCACGGTCTTCTGCTGCGTATCGATCACCCACACCTGAGTCTTGCCGTCACGCTCCAGCAACGCGCTCAAGGGCAGCTCGCTACGAGGCGTCACTTCAGAGCTCAGGGTCACGCTGATGGCAGTGCCCAGGTGGAACGCCGCTGGCGTGCTGGCCAGCGTCAGGCGGGCGCGGCGGGTACGGGTGGTGGCGTCGGCCTGGGGTTCCAGTTCGCGCAGGCTGGCCGTGGTGCTGATGGTCGGGTCGAGTTGCGAGGCAACGGTGAAGGTCAGGCCTTTGCTCAACTGCTCAGCCAGCCCGATCGGCAGGTCGATTACCGCTTCTTTCACATCCGGTCGGGCCAAGGTCACCACCGCTTGGCCGGCCGTAACGGTTTGCCCGGCTTCGGCCTGCCATGCGGTGATCACGGCGGCGTGGTCGGTGCGCAAGGTGCTGTAGTCGAGCTGGTCGCGAGCCTGGCTGAGCGCAGAGCGCGCCTGCTCCAGCGCCGCACTGGTGGTTTTCAGGTTGGTCTGGGCGATATCCAGCTGGGCCTGGGCACCAACGCCACGGTCATACAGCTGTTGCTGGCGACGGGCATCGGCCTGGGCGTTGATCCACTGCGCCTGCACCTTGGCCAGGTCGCCTTCGGCGGCGCGCAGCTGGTTCTGCTGGTCGGTGGGGTCGAGGGTGGCCAAGGTGTCGCCGGGCTTCACCTGGGCGCCCACATCCAGCCAGCGCCGGGCAATGCGCCCGGAAACCCGGAAGCCCAGGGTGCTTTCGAAACGCGCCTGGATACTGCCGGCGAAGCGGCCCAGTTGCGCCTGTACCTGGGGTTCGACCTTGACCGACAGCACCGGCCGAACCGGCTCGGGGGCCTCTTCCTCGCTACTGCAGCCAGCCAGCAATACGCCGGCCGACAGCATCAGCAGCAGGCGCTTCATAGCTCACCCCCTTGGGCCTTGGCGTCGACCTTTTGCACCTGCATGCCGGGGTGCAGCAGCTGCCCACCCGTGACCACCACGGTTTCACCACCCTTCAGGCCACTGGCGACCACAATCTTGCCGGTGAGGTAACGGCTGACTTCGACTTTGCGCAATTCCACCTTGTCGCCCTCGCCCACCACCCACACGGCGGGGTCATGCAGGGCCTTGGTCAGTGCCGACCACGGCAGCTCGATGCTGGGCCGGCCCTGAGCATTGGTGGTGGCGGTCACGGGTGCGCCCAGTTGCATACCTGCTGGTACGTCCTTCAGGCCTACCTTGACCTGCACCGTGCCGCTTTGCGCAGACACCGTGGGCGTGATCTCGCGCACGAAGCCATGCGCCTGGACCTTGGGGTCGTCCAGCAGGCTGACGATCACCCCCGCATCGCTGGGCGGCGCTACCAGCAGTGATTCGTAGACGTTGAACACTGCATCGCGGTCGCCGTCAGTGGCCAGGCTGAAGATTGGCATGGTCGCCTGCACCACCTGGCCAACCTCGGCCTGGCGCTCGGTGATGACCCCGGCGGCCTCGGAGACCAGTGCGGTATAGCTGAGTTGTTCGTTGGCGTTAGCCAGTTGCGCCTGGGCGGCCTTGAGCGCGCTCTGGTTACTGCGCAGCGCGGCTTCGGCGGAATCGTACTCGCTCTGGCTGGTGTAGCCCTTGGGCAACAGTTTTTGCTGGCGCACAAAGGCCGCGCTGGTCTGGGTGACCCGCGCCTGCGCGGCAAACACCTCGGCCTTGGCCGAGTTGACGTTGTTCTGCAGGTCTTTCGGGTCCAGCCGGGCCAGCACCTGGTTGGCCTTCACGTGATCGCCCACATCCACGCTGCGCGAAATGATCTTGCCGCCAACCCGGAATGACAGGTCGGTCTGCACCCGCGCCTGTACGTCGCCGGTCAGGGTAACCCGGGCAGCGAAGTCGGTGGGCTGGACCTGCTGCACACCAACCCGAGGCAGCGTCTCGGGGACCTCTTCCTTGCTACAGCCAGTGAGCATGTAAAGCAGCCCCAGGCAGACGACCGACAACGGACGTATCAACGCCATGCTGGCTCCTTGCTTGTGCACAAATGATTTGTGGAATGCGACTGTGAGCGTAGTTCAGGGTTCGATAAACA
>NZ_JBNRIK010000002.1:344690-345217 GCF_053557975.1 Pseudomonas sp. XP2 | reverse complement strand
GTTTCCCCCCGCGAAAGGGCCGGTCCTGCCATATCCAGAAATCATCTGCTTCCCTGGGGGTGCAACACAGCCACTACCTTGGGATGTTGATCTCTATTCAAGGAAGAACCTGATGCCCAGGGCCCAATCCCATCTGCTTCGTCGTGGTCGCTATTCAGAACTTGGCAGGCTGTATCTGCTGACCACTGTTACCCATCAGCGCAAGCCGCTATTCGATGACTTCCACCATGCCCGGTTAGTCATTCACCAATTGCGGCAAGCCGATCAAGAGCACGCCTGCCGCTCACTGGCGTGGGTGCTGATGCCAGACCATCTGCATTGGCTGATCGAGCTGAAAGGAACAACACTGGCTACCCTGATGCGCAGGTTCAAGTCCCGCTCCAGTCTCGCATTACATCAGGCAGGGGTTAAGCATGACCCGGTATGGCAGCCTGGGTATCAGGACCGGTCATTGAGAAGGGAGGAAAGCATGGTGCATGTAGCCCGGTACATTGTTGCCAATCCATTGAGGGCTGGATTGGTCAGAA
>NZ_JBNRIK010000002.1:320558-344573 GCF_053557975.1 Pseudomonas sp. XP2 | reverse complement strand
CCGCGAAAGGGCCGGGTCAGGCCGACGCAGCCACCTGTGTCGGGCGCTTGACCTGCGGCTGCGAAGCGTTGGCCGCAGCGCCTTCCTCGATCGCCTGCTGAATCGCCTTGCGACGACGCTCTTCGCTGCGGCGGCTGAAGTACCAGACAAAGAAGGTCACCAGTGACACCGACAGCAGGATCAGGCTGGCCACGGCGTTGATCTCCGGCTTCACGCCCAGGCGCACTGCCGAGAACACCTCCATCGGCAAGGTGGTCGAGCCCGGGCCGGACACGAAGCTGGCCAGCACCAGGTCGTCCAGCGACAGCGCGAACGACATCATGCCGCCTGCTGCCAGCGATGGCGCGATCATCGGGATGGTGATCAGGAAGAACACCTTCCACGGCTTGGCACCCAGGTCCATCGCCGCTTCTTCGATCGACAGGTCCAGCTCACGCAGGCGCGCCGACACCACTACCGCCACATACGCTGCACAGAACGTGGTGTGGGCAATCCAGATGGTGACGATGCCGCGCTCCTGGGGCCAGCCGATCATCTGCGCCATGGCCACAAACAGCAGCAACAGCGACAGACCGGTGATCACTTCAGGCATTACCAGCGGCGCAGTGACCAGGCCACCGAACAGCGTGCGGCCCTTGAAGCGGGTGACCCGGGTCAGCACAAAGGCCGCCAAGGTACCCAGCGCCACCGCTGCCACCGCCGTGTAGCAGGCGATTTCCAGCGAGCGCATCACCGAACCCATCAGCTGGGTGTTGTCGAGCAGGCCGACGTACCACTTGATCGACCAGCCCCCCCACACCGTCACCAGCTTGGAGGCGTTGAACGAGTAGATCACCAGGATCAGCATCGGCAGGTAGATGAACAGCAAGCCAAGCACCAGCATCAGCTTGGAGAAACTGAAGCGTTTCATGCGCGGCCCTCCATTTCTTTGGCCTGGCTGCGGTTGAACAGCAGGATCGGCACGATCAGGATCGCCAGCATCACTACCGCCAGCGCAGAAGCTACCGGCCAGTCACGGTTGTTGAAGAACTCTTGCCACAGCACCTTGCCGATCATCAGGGTTTCCGGGCCGCCGAGCAGTTCTGGGATCACGAACTCGCCCACCACCGGGATGAACACCAGCATGCAGCCGGCGATGATGCCGTTCTTCGACAGCGGAACGGTAATCTTCCAGAAGCTGTTGAAAGTGCTCGAGCCCAGGTCGGATGCAGCCTCGAGCAGGCTCGGGTCATGCTTCACCAGGTTGGCGAACAGCGGCAGGATCATGAACGGCAGGTACGAATAGACCACGCCGATGTACACCGCCAGGTTGGTGTTGAGGATCTGCAGCGGCTGGTCGATCAACCCGGTCCACATCAGGAAGCCGTTGAGCAGGCCGTTGTTGCTCAGGATACCCATCCAGGCATAGACGCGGATCAGGATCGCGGTCCATGTCGGCATCATGATCAACAGCAGCAGGACGGTCTGGGTTTCCCTCTTGGCGTTGGCAATGGCGTAGGCCATCGGGAAGCCGATCAGCAGGCACAGCAGGGTGCTGAAGAAAGCCATCTTCAACGAGCCCAGGTAAGCCGAGAGGTACAGCTCATCCTCGGTCAACAAGCCATAGTTGGCCAGGTTGAGCACCAACTGGATCTTGTCTTCGACGTAGCTGTAGATCTCGGTATACGGCGGGATCGCCACGTCGGCTTCGGCGAAGCTGATCTTCAGCACGATGAAGAACGGCAGCATGAAGAACAGGAACAGCCAGATGAACGGCACGCCGATCACCACGTGCCGCCCCCGCGGGGTGAGGCGCTGGAAGGCTCGCTTGAGCTTGCGCAGTTTCATGACCGCAGTACCACGCCGCTGTCGTCTTCCCACCACACGTACACTTCATCGCCCCAGGTCGGGCGGGTACCCTGGCGCTCGGCGTTGGCGACGAACGACTGCACAACCTTGCCGCTCGGCAACTCCACGTAGAACACCGAGTGGCCACCCAGGTAGGCGATGTCATGCACCTTGCCGCGCGACCAGTTGTGCTCGAAATCCGGCTGCTTGGTGGTTACCAGCAGCTTTTCCGGGCGCAGGGCGTAGGTGATGTGCTTGTCTTCCACCGAGGTGGTGATGCCATGGCCCACGTAGATCTTGCGCTCAAGCTCCGGGCTGGCAATGATCGCGTAGCCTTCGGCATCATCGACCACATCACCTTCGAAGAGGTTGACGTTACCGATGAACTCGCACACCAGGCGGCTGGTCGGCGTTTCGTAAATGTCCACGGGCGAGCCGATCTGGGCAATCCAGCCCAGGTGCATGATGGCAATGCGCTGGGCCATGGTCATGGCCTCTTCCTGGTCGTGGGTCACCATCACGCAGGTCACGCCCACCCGCTCGATGATCTCCACCAGTTCCAGCTGCATCTGCGAACGCAGTTTCTTGTCCAGCGCCCCCATCGGCTCGTCGAGCAGCAGCAGCTTGGGGCGCTTGGCCAGCGAGCGGGCCAGGGCCACACGCTGACGCTGGCCACCGGATAACTGGTGCGGCTTGCGCTTGGCGTACTGGGTCATGTGCACCAGCTTGAGCATCTCCTCCACGCGGGCATCGATCTCGGCCTTGGGCATCTTGTCCTGCTGCAGGCCAAAGGCGATGTTCTGCGCCACGGTCATGTGCGGGAACAGCGCATAAGACTGGAACATCATGTTGATCGGCCGCTCGTAGGGCGGCATGTCGGTGATGTCGACGCCATCGAGGAAGATTCGCCCTTCGGTCGGGCGCTCGAAGCCGGCCAGCATGCGCAGCAAGGTCGATTTGCCAGAACCGGAGCCACCCAGCAGGGCAAAGATCTCGCCTTTGCGGATTTCCAGCGACACATCGTCTACGGCGATGGTTTCGTCGAATTTTTTCGTGACCCGGTCGATCTTGACCAGCACCTGCTTGGGTTGCTGGCCACCCTCGAGGGCTTTCTTATAGGCACCGGAGGCAACTGCCATGAGTGAAACTCCCAACAAGATTTGTGTGCCCGCCCCTGCTTTGCGGCGGGCCTGGATTGTTACTTGCCCGACTTGACCTTGGTCCAGCTGCGGGTCATCAAACGTTGCACCTTGGGTGGCAACTCACTGTTGACGAACATCTTGTCCAGCACTTCCTGCGGTGGGTATACCGCGGCGTCAGTCCTCACGGCCTGGTCCATCAGGTCGCCAGCCTTGGGGTTCGGGTTGGCGTAACCGACGTAATCACTGACCTGGGCGATAACCTCAGGTTTCAGCAAATAGTTGATGAAGGCGTGGGCCTCTTTGACGTTCTTGGCATCCTTGGGGATCGCCAGCACGTCGAACCAGAGGTTGCCGCCTTCCTTGGGAATGGCATAGGCCAGGTTCACACCCTTCTTCGCTTCTTCAGCGCGGGCCTTGGCCTGGAACACATCTCCGGAGAAGCCTGCCGCGACGCAGATGTCGCCGTTGGCCAGGTCGGTGATGTACTTGGACGAGTGGAAGTAGGTCACGTACGGGCGCACGGCCAGCAGCTTCTGCTCCGCTTTTGCATAATCCTTGGGGTCGGTGCTGTTGGGGTTGAGCCCCATGTAGTTGAGTACCGCCGGCAGCATTTCGTCCGCCGAGTCGAGGAAGGCCACGCCGCACTTGGAGAGCTTCTTCATGTTCTCGGGTTCGAACAGCACGGCCCAGGAGTCGATGGTGTCCACGCCCAGCGCGGCCTTCACCTTGTCGACGTTGTAACCGATGCCGTTGGTGCCCCACAGGTAAGGCACGGCGTACTGGTTGCCCGGGTCGTTCTTTTCCAGGCGCTTCATCAACCCAGGGTCCAGGTTGGAATAATTGGGCAGCAGGTTCTTGTCGAGCTTCTGGAACGCGCCCGCCTTGATCTGCTTGCCGAGGAAATGGTTGGACGGCACCACCACGTCATAGCCGGTATTACCGGCCAGCAGCTTGCCTTCCAGAGTTTCGTTGGAATCGAACACGTCCTGCACGGGCTTGATGCCCGTTGCTTTCTCGAAGTCCGCGAGTGTGGTCGGGCCGATATAGTCGGACCAGTTGTAGAAGTGCACCGTAGGCGCCGCTTGGACGCTGCATGCCAGCGTCAGGCCCGCACCAGCCATCAAGGCCTTGCGGTATACAGAAATAGACAAGTGGGTGCTCCTCACAATCAGTGCCTGGGTCGCGACAATGCTGCCGCACACGCAAAACCGGCGCGCAACTTACCTTCGCAGCTTCGATGCCGCAATCAACAATTGCCTTTCACTGGCTCTGGGCCGGTAAAGCCCGGCCCAGAGGTGTCGCATAGGGCTTATTTGCCCGATTTGATCTTGGTCCAGCTGCGGGTGATTACACGCTGCACAGAAGCGTCAGGCGCAGCGATCGCGTACAGCTGCTTCTTCACTTCGGCAGGCGGGTAGATGCTCGGGTCACCGCTGATGTCTTTGTTCACGAGCGCAGTGGCAGCCTGGTTGCCGTTCGGGAAGCGCACGGCGTTGGTGATCTCGGCCATGATTTCCGGCTGCATCAGGAAGTCCATGAACTGATAGGCGGCGTCTTTATGCTCGGCATCTTTGGGGATGGCGACCATGTCATAGAAGGTACCGGCGCCTTCTTTCGGAATGACGTAGTCCACTTTCACCTTGTCGCCAGCTTCGTGGGCGCGGGCCTTGGACTGCTCCAGGTCACCCGAGTAACCGACCGCCACGCAGATGTTGCCGTTGGCCATGTCGCCGATGTACTTGGACGAGTGGAAGTAGGTGATCGAAGGACGAATCTTGAGGAACAGGTCCTCGGCGGCCTTCAGGTCTTCTTTTTTGGTGCTGTTGCTCGGCAGGCCCAGGTAGTGCAGCGCGGCCGGGATCATTTCGGTCGGTGCATCGAGGAAGCTCACACCGCAGCTTTTGAGCTTGGCGATGTTCTCAGGCTTGAACACCACGTCCCACGAGTCGATCTTGTCCACGCCCAGCGCGGCCTTGACCTTCTCCGGGTTGTAGCCGATGCCGATCGAGCCCCACATGTACGGGAAGGCGTGCTTGTTGTCCTTGTCGCTGGCATCGCCAACGGCTTTGAGCAGGTCGGGGTCGAGGTTCTTCCAGTTCGGCAGCTTGGAACGGTCCAGCTCCTCGTAAACACCCGCCTTGATCTGCTTGGCCAGGAAGTTGTTGGACGGCACCACGATGTCGTAGCCCGACTTGCCTGCCAGCAGCTTGGCTTCGAGGGTTTCGTTGCTGTCGAAGACGTCGTACTTGACCTTGATACCGGTCTGCTTCTCGAACTTGGCGATGGTGTCCGGCGCGATGTAGTCCGACCAGTTGTAGACGTTCAACACCTTGTCTTCAGCCTGAACAGCGGAGGCCATGGCACCCATAAGGGCGGCGGCCAGCAACGTCTTGCCCATTTTCTTCATGCGTAATGCTCCAGAATTTTTGTTTAGCCTTCCGTTCAGCAGCCAGGACCCACGGTGCAGAGCGCGCGGCGACTGAAACAGTCGCTAGTCTGGCAAGTTACAAGGCCCTGTATCAAGGAAAGCAGGGCGTTGTAATGACTTAATGTCACATCGCTAGCCTAGCAGGTGCTCAGTTGATCGCCTGGAGCGTCAGGTCCAGGCATTTGCGCGCCTTTTCCACCAGCTCGTCGATCTCCGCATGGCTGATCACCAGCGGCGGCGCGATGATCATGGTGTCACCCACCGCGCGCATGATCAGGCCATTTTCGAAGCAGAAGTTACGGCAGATCATGCCCACACCCTTGCCCTCGTAACGGCTGCGGGTGGCCTTGTCCTTGACCAGCTCGATCGCGCCGAGCATGCCAAGGCCACGGACTTCACCCACCAGCGGGTGGTCCTGCAGCTCACGCAAACGCTTTTGCAAATACGGTGCCGCTTCAGTGCGCGCCTTCTCGACAATTTTCTCGTCGCGCAGGATGCGCAGGTTTTCCAGGCCCACCGCGGCCGCGACCGGATGACCCGAATAGGTGAAACCGTGGTTGAAGTCACCGCCTTCGCTGATGACCTTGGCCACTTTGTCACGCACGATCACACCGCCCATGGGGATGTAACCGGAGGTCAGGCCCTTGGCGATGGTCATAAGGTCGGGCTTGAGGTCGTAATAGTCAGAGCCGAACCATTCGCCGGTACGGCCGAAACCGCAGATGACTTCGTCGGCAACGAACAGGATGTCGTACTTGGCAAGAATCTCCTTCACCTTCGGCCAATAGGTTTCTGGCGGGATGATCACGCCGCCTGCGCCCTGGATAGGCTCGGCGATGAAGGCGGCGACGTTGTCTTCGCCCACTTCGAGGATTTTCTTCTCGAGCTGCTCGGCCGCCCAGACACCGAACGCATCCGGGGTCATGTCACCGCCTTCGCCGAACCAGTACGGCTGCGGGATGTGCACGATGCCCGGGATCGGCAGGCCGCCCTGCTCGTGCATGCCGCTCATGCCGCCCAGGCAAGCACCGGCGAAGGTGGAGCCGTGATAGCCGTTGATACGGCCGATGATGGTCTGCTTGTGCGGTTTGCCCTTCAGCGCCCAGTAGTGACGCACCATGCGCAGCACGGTGTCGTTGCCTTCTGAGCCGGAGCCGGTGAAGAACACATGGGTCATGCCTTCGGGCGCCACATCGGTGATCGCCTTGGCCAGTTCCAGCGCAGGCGGGTGAGCAGTCTGGAAGAACAGGTTGTAGTACGGCAGCTCGCGCATCTGCTTTTGTGCCGCCTGCACCAGCTCTTCACGGCCGTAACCGACCGCCACGCACCACAGGCCCGCCATGCCGTCGAGGATCTTGTGCCCCTCGCTGTCCCACAAATGCACGCCCTGGGCCTTGGTGATAATGCGCGGCCCCTTCTCCTTCAGCTGCTTGTAGTCACTGAAAGGTGCGAGATGGTGCTCCCCGCTCAGGGTTTGCCATTCACGGGTTTGCGGGTTGTTGACGCTCATGTGCTTCTCCGTTGTTCGACAGCCGCGCTCCAGCGGCCCCAGGGTTTATCAGACAGCGAACAGCAGGAACTCACGCTCCCAGGAACTGATGACGCGTTTGAAGTTCTCGTGCTCGGCGCGCTTGGTGGCGACGTAGCCGGTAATGAATTTCTTGCCCAGGTACTGCACCAACGCACGGCTGTTTTCCATGCGCTCCAGGGCATCTTCGATGGTCAGCGGCAGGCGCAGGTTGCGGCGTTCGTAGCCACGGCCCTGCACCGGCGCGCTGGCCTCGATGCCTTCGACCATGCCGATGTAGCCACACAGCAGGCTGGCGGCAATGGCCAGGTAAGGGTTGGCGTCAGCGCCCGGCAGGCGGTTCTCGACCCGGCGGCTTTGCGGGCCGGCATCCGGTACGCGCAGGCCGACGGTGCGGTTTTCTTCGCCCCACTCCACGTTCACCGGCGCCGACGTGTCGGGCAGGAAGCGGCGGAACGAGTTGACGTTGGGGGCGAACAGCGGCAGCGCCTCGGGGATGAACTTCTGCAAGCCACCGATGTGGTTGAGGAACAGCTCGCTCATGCTGCCGTCTTCATTGCTGAAGATGTTCTTGCCAGTGGCCAGGTCGACCACGCTCTGGTGCAGGTGCATGGCACTGCCCGGCTCGCCGGTCATGGGCTTGGCCATGAAGGTGGCGGCCACGTTGTGCTTGAGTGCAGCCTCGCGCATGGTGCGCTTGAACACCAGGATCTGGTCGGCCAGGTGCAGGGCGTTGCCGTGACGGAAGTTGATTTCCATCTGCGCCGTGCCGTCTTCGTGAATCAGCGTGTCCAGGTCCAGCTGCTGCAGTTCGCACCAGTCGTACACGTCTTCGAACAGCGGGTCGAATTCGTTGGCGGCTTCGATCGAGAACGACTGGCGGCCGGTTTCCGGGCGGCCCGAACGGCCTACCGGGGGCTGCAACGGGAAGTCCGGGTCTTCGCTGCGCTTGGTCAGGTAGAACTCCATCTCGGGCGCGACAATCGGCTGCCAGCCCTTGTCGGCGTAGAGCTTGAGGACTTTCTTCAACACGTTGCGCGGCGACAGTTCGACCGGGTTGCCCTTCTTGTCGTAGGTGTCGTGGATCACCTGCGCTGTCGGCTCGATGGCCCACGGCACCAGGAACACGGCGTTCTCGTCGGGGCGGCAGATCATGTCGATGTCGGCCGGGTCGAGCAGTTCGTAATAGATGTCGTCGTCGACGTAGTCGCCAGTCACGGTTTGCAGCAGCACGCTCTCGGGCAGGCGCATGCCTTTTTCAGCGATGAATTTGTTGGTGGGCGAAATCTTGCCGCGCGTGATGCCGGTCAGGTCACTGATCATGCATTCGACTTCGGTGATCTTGTGCTCTTTCAACCAATCGGTGAGCTGGTCGAGGTTGTTACTCATAAATACCTCAGGAGGTAAGGTGGGCCGCACGTTGATTCTGGATGGAGTAGATTGCTAAAGCAAAAACCCCCGCGCAGCGCCGCAGTGGATACACTGAAAACAAGTGTGTCCATAATGAGTTGGAAGGGCAGGAAGACGAAGTGAAAGGCGGCAAGCCGCTTCGAGGCCAGGACCGGAGACGCCAAACGTCAATTATTGCGGCCAGGGCGACCACGCCATTGACGAAGCTTGCAAAAACGACAGAGGTACCCGTTGGCACTGCGCAGGCAGTGCTTTCAGGTCGCGGCAAGCGGACCATGTGACCCTCGTATTATTGTGTTCTGGGTTGTGACCGAGCTTAGCCTTGTTCATTTTTTTACACAACACCCGCGTAAAAAATAAAAGACGGCACGCTTGAGATACCCCTTTGCAGGTGAAATAGCGGATAATGGCACGCCCCGATTTGCAGCAAATCTGCCGTAGATGTGCCATTTCAGGGCATCATGGGGTTGGCTTGACATCAGTATGGCTTTTCGATTGACTGGTCCTGCAAGCCCCCCTTGATTGATATTTTTAACAACAAAGGTGTTGCATCATGTCGGTACCCCCGCGTGCCGTTCAGCTTAACGAAGCGAACGCGTTCCTTAAGGAACATCCTGAGGTTCTCTACGTTGACCTTCTGATTGCAGATATGAATGGTGTGGTGCGCGGCAAGCGCATTGAGCGCACCAGCCTCCACAAGGTTTACGAGAAAGGCATCAACCTGCCGGCCTCCCTCTTCGCCCTGGACATCAACGGTTCCACCGTCGAAAGTACCGGGCTTGGCCTGGACATTGGCGATGCTGACCGCATCTGCTACCCGATCCCCGACACGCTCTGTAACGAGCCGTGGCAAAAGCGCCCCACTGCCCAACTGCTGATGACCATGCACGAGATCGAAGGCGAGCCGTTCTTCGCCGACCCTCGTGAAGTGCTGCGTCAGGTGGTGAGCAAGTTCGACGAGATGGGCCTCACCATTTGCGCTGCATTCGAACTGGAGTTCTACCTGATCGACCAGGAGAACGTGAACGGCCGCCCGCAGCCGCCGCGCTCGCCAATTTCGGGCAAACGCCCGCAGTCGACCCAGGTGTACCTGATCGACGACCTCGACGAATATGCCGACTGCCTGCAGGACATCCTCGAAGGCGCGAAAGAACAAGGCATCCCGGCCGACGCCATTGTCAAGGAAAGCGCCCCGGCGCAGTTCGAAGTCAACCTGCACCACGTCCCCGACCCGCTCAAGGCCTGTGACTACGCAGTACTGCTCAAGCGGTTGATCAAGAACATTGCGTACGACCATGAAATGGATACCACCTTCATGGCCAAGCCCTACCCGGGCCAGGCAGGCAACGGCCTGCATGTACACATTTCCGTGCTGGACAAAGATGGCCACAACATCTTCACCAGCGAGGATCCCGAGCAGAACGCCGCGCTACGTCACGCTGTCGGCGGTGTGCTCGAGACCCTGCCCGCGTCCATGGCGTTCCTTTGCCCGAACGTCAACTCGTACCGCCGCTTTGGCGCGCAGTTCTATGTTCCGAACGCGCCAAGCTGGGGCCTGGACAACCGCACCGTAGCGCTGCGGGTGCCAACAGGCTCGGCAGATGCCGTGCGCCTCGAGCACCGGGTCGCCGGCGCCGACGCCAACCCGTACCTGATGATGGCGGCCGTGCTGGCAGGCGTGCACCACGGCCTGACCAACAAGATCGAGCCGGGCAAGCCAATCGAAGGCAACTCGTACGAGCAGCTGGAGCAGAGCCTGCCGAACAACCTGCGCGATGCCTTGCGCGAGCTGGACGACAGCGAGATCCTCAACAAGTACATCGATCCGAAGTACATCGACATCTTCGTCGCGTGCAAGGAAAGCGAGCTGGAGGAGTTCGAGCACTCGATCTCCGACCTCGAGTACAACTGGTACCTGCATACCGTGTAAACAAAAACGCCGCCCCTCAAGGGCGGCGTTCTTGTTTGAGACCGGTGTCGCCCGCTTCCGCAGGTAAGCCACAAGCTTCAGCACTGGAGATTACCCTGTGGGAGCGGGCTTGTCCCGCGAAGAGGCCGGTACAGGCTTAAAGCGGTTTCTCGAAAATCTTCGAATTGCGCTGGTAGTTGTACAGCGAAGCCCGCGCCGATGGCAGCCGCTCCACACCGCTGGGTGCAAAACCGCGCTCACGGAACCAGTGCGCCGTACGCGTCGTCAGCACGAACAGGGTATTCAACCCCATCTGCCGCGCCCGGCTCTCGATGCGCTCCAGCAATTCATCTCCGCGCCCGCCGTGGCGGTATTCCGGGTTCACCGCCAGGCATGCCAGCTCTCCTGCTTCGGATTCGGCAATCGGGTACAACGCCGCACAGGCGATGATCATGCCCTCGCGCTCGACCACGCTGAACTGCTCGATCTCCCGCTCCAGCACTTCACGCGAGCGGCGCACCAGAATGCCCTGCTCTTCCAGCGGGCTGATCAGTTCCAGCAAGCCGCCCACATCCTCGATGGTTGCCTCGCGCACCACTTCGAACTGCTCCTGCGACACGAGCGTACCGCCACCACCCCGGGTGAACAGTTCGGTCAGCAGTGCGCCGTCCTCGGCATAACTGACAATGTGGCTGCGCGCCACGCCGCCCTTGCAGGCCTCGGCGGCGGCGTCCAGCAGTTCGCCCTGGTAGTCGCTGCCCAGACGCTGCAGGTGCGGGGCAACCTGCTGCGGGCGCAGTTCCCGCACCAGCTTGCCGTCGGCGTCCAGCAGGCCCGGCTCGGCGCCGAACAGCAGCAACTTGTCGGCCCCCAGTTCGATGGCGGCACGGGTGGCCACATCTTCACAGGCCAGGTTGAAGATTTCGCCGGTGGGCGAGTAGCCCAGCGGCGACAACAGCACGATGGAGCGCTCGTCGAGCAGGCGGCTGATGCCCTTGCGGTCGACCCGGCGCACTTCACCGGTGTGGTGGTAGTCCACCCCTTCGAGCACGCCGATCGGCCGTGCGGTAACCAGGTTGCCAGACGCCACCCGCAGGCGCGAGCCTTGCATCGGCGACGCGGCGATGTCCATCGACAGGCGTGCCTCGATGGCCAGGCGCAGGGCGCCAACGGCATCGATCACGCAGTCCAGGGTGGCGGCATCGGTGATACGCAGGCCATGGTGGTAGTGCGGGGTCAGCCCGCGCTCGGCCAATCGGCTTTCGATCTGCGGGCGCGAGCCATGCACCAGCACCAGGCGCACGCCAAGGCTGTGCAGCAACACCAGGTCGTGGACGATGTTGCCGAAATTAGGGTGTTCCACCCCATCGCCGGGGAGCATGACCACGAAGGTGCAGTCGCGATGGGCATTGATGTACGGGGAGGCATGACGCAGCCAGTTGACGTAGTCGGGCATGACAGGGCCTGTGGATAAGTGGACGGAGAACGGCGATACAAGGGGCGTTCAAGATCATCGTCGGAACAGGCTTGCGGTCACGCGCGGTCTCCTCTAGGCAGGAACGAATCAACTCGATTGACGTTTAGTGCAGGCAATAGTGCCGGATCAGGTCACGCAATAGACGCACGGTAGGCTCGATTCGTGACATTTCAAGGTATTCGCCGGGCTGGTGGGCACAGGCGATGTCGCCAGGGCCCAGCACGATGGTCTGGCAGCCCAGCTGCTGAAGATAAGGCGCTTCGGTGCCAAACGCCACCGCTTCGGCGCGATGGCCGGTCAGGCGTTCCGCCACTTGCACCAGCTCGGCATCGGCAGCCTGCTCGAACGGCGGCACCTCCGGGAACAGCGGTGCATAGTCGATGCGCACATCATGGCGCTCGGCCACGGGCACCAGCTTCTCGCGTATGGCTGCGCGCAGTTGCTCCACATCCATGCCCGGCAGCGGCCGCAGGTCGAATTCGAGCGCACACTGGCCACAGATGCGGTTGGGGTTGTCGCCGCCGTGGATGCAGCCGAAGTTCAGGGTCGGGGTCGGCACGGTGAACTGCGGGTTGCGGTAGGTTTGCTGCCATTGCTGGCGCAAGCCCATCAGCTCGGCCATCACCGCGTGCATGGCCTCCAGGGCGCTGCGGCCCAGGCTTGGGTCCGACGAATGGCCGCTGCGCCCGAGGATGTCGATGCGGTCCATTAGAATGCCCTTGTGCATGCGGATCGGCCGCAGCCCGGTAGGCTCGCCGATGACCGCAGCACGGCCCAGGGGCTGGCCGGCCTCAGCCAGGGCGCGGGCACCGGACATGGAGCTTTCTTCGTCGCAGGTGGCGAGGATCAGCAGTGGCTGCTTGAAGTCGTGCTCCAACAGCGGGATGACGGCTTCGATGACCAAGGCGAAAAAGCCCTTCATGTCACAGCTGCCCAGGCCGACCCAGCGGCCATCGACCTCGGTCAGCTTCAGCGGGTCGCTGGCCCACAGTTGTTCGTCATAGGGGACGGTATCGCTGTGCCCGGCCAGCACCAGGCCACCCGGGCCGCTGCCGCGGCTGGCCAGCAGGTTGAACTTGCCCGCAGTGACCTGCTGGATGTCGCATTTGAACCCCAGGTCGCCCAGCCACCCTGCCAGCAGGTCGATGACGTGGCGGTTGGACTGGTCCAGCGCAGGTTGGGTGCAACTGACCGAAGGCGCGGCGATCAAGGCGGCAAACTGGTCTTTCAGCGTCGGCAACGGCATGCACATACTCCTCGGAAGCGTTGCCCATCATAGGACTATCCGCTGTCTGGAATAAACCGTTGGTGGCTGACTGCTGTAGACTCTCCGCCAACCACGCCCCTCTTTCGAGTCTGTGATGCACAAAGAAACCGAACTGAAGCTCCGCGCCAGCCGCGAGACCCTTGCCGCCCTGCGCGAGCACCCTCTGCTGAAAAAGCGCAACAAGTCCGGCTGGCAGACCCGTGAACTGCTCAACCAGTACTTCGACACCCCCGAGCGTGAGCTGTCCGCCGCCCGTGTCGCCCTGCGCCTGCGCCGCGATGGCGATGCCGTCATCCAGACCCTCAAATGCCGCGGCACCAGCGTGGCCGGCCTGTCCGAGCGCAACGAGTACGAATGGAACCTGGACAAGGTCAAGCTCGACCTGAAGAAGCTGGACGCCACCTGCTGGCCCGAGCAACTGGCAGACCTGGACAAGAAAACCATCAAGCCGCTGTTCACCACCGACTTCAGCCGTGAATACGCCGAAATCGCCTGGGGCCGTGGCAAGAGCAAAGTGGTGATCGAAGCCGCGCTGGACCAGGGCTTCGTGATCGCCGGCAAGCGCAAGGAAGAGATCTGCGAGCTGGAGCTGGAACTGCGCGAAGGTGACCCGCAAGCACTGCTGGAGCTTGCCGCCGAGCTGGCCGCCAGCCTGCCGCTGATGCCCTGCGACATCAGCAAGGCCGAGCGTGGCTACCGCCTGCTGGAGCCGGACAGCTACGAGTTGGGCCTGCCGCACAGCGAGCTGGACGCCGAGATGGCCCTGGACGACGCTTACGCCGCATTGGCCTGGCAACTGCTGGGCAGCAGCCAGCGCCTGGCCGAGCAGTACCGCCACAACGGCCACTGGCGCCTGCTGCAGGACTGGGTCGAGTGCCTGAGCGAGCTGCGCGCCCTCACCGCCAGCCTTGGCCAGGCCGCGCCACGCGCGAGCACCCGTGAGCTGCGCAGCAGCCTCGACGCCCTGCTGGAAGACTGGCGCCCGCTGGTGCAGGCCGGCAACGATGACGAAGACATCCGCCGCGCTGCCCCCGAGCAGTTCGCCGAAGAACTGGAAGACGTGCGCTGGGGCCAGTTCTCGCTGGAAACCTCGCGCTGGCTGCTGGCCCGTTCCTGGACCGTGGAGCGCAAAGGCCGTGGCGAACGCCAGGGCAAGGCGCAGCTGGCCAGCTGGCTGGCACACCTGCTGGGCGAAGAAGGCCGCGCGTTGAAGCTGCCGCTGTACACCCAGCGCCCAGAAGACCTGGCCGAGCAGCTGCCACGTATCGAGCAACTGCTGGCCTGGCTACACCATGCTCGCCAGGTGCTGGAAGCGCCGCAGATGGACCGCCTGTATGGCGACCTGAAGAAGCTGCACGAGCTGGCCGAACTGCCAATCAGTGATGAAGTGCTGGACGCACGTATCGAACAGGCTCGGGCAGTGGATCAGAGTCGCGGCTGGAAGCACCTGATCAAGGCTTGATACCGCGTCGCCATTTCGCGGCGGTTCGGCGCCGCGAATGGCCTCACCGCGACAGCGGCAGGCTGGTGGTGGACTTGATCTCGGACAGCGCCACAATAGAGTTCACTTCCTGGATACCCGGCACGTTCGACAGTTTTTCGAAGAAGAACCGTTCGTAGGCCTCGATATCCGACGTGACGATGCGCAGTAGAAAGTCCACTGCCCCCATCAGCACATAACACTCCAGCACCTCCGGAAACTCGCGGATCGCCTCGGTAAACTCGGTGAAGTTGGAGCGCCCGTGAGCATTAAGCTTCACCTCGGCGAAAATTTGCGTGTTCAGGCCGACTTTCTTGCGGTCCAGCAAGGTCACCTGCCCGCGAATCACCCCCTCTTCCTTCAAGCGCTGTATGCGCCGCCAGCACGGCGATTGCGACAGCCCCACGCGCTCGGCGATCTGCGCGCTGGACAGCGAAGCGTCCTCTTGCAGCAATTCGAGAATGCGGCGGTCGTAGGCGTCCAGCTCACTATGCATTGTTCAATCTCCTGATTGGCATTATCTGAATTGATCAATTCATCAAATAGGCAAAATGATCAAATGATAGCGAAAAAATGCCGCGCCTGACGTGCAAGAATTTCTCCCACATTCGCGGAGACCAGCATGAACGCACAGCCCCGTACCGACGCCTGGGCCGCCAGCAACGCCCACAGCACCGTGCACTACCGCCTGCAAGCAGATGCCGAGCCCGACAGCCTGTGCCGCGTGCTCAACCTGTTTGCCCTGCAGTTCCTGACCCCGCACAGCGTGCACGTCAGCCAGCAGGATGACTGGCTGGACATCGAAGTCGGCATTGGCGGCCTGAGCTGGCACCGGGCCGAGGTGATTGCGCAGAAACTGCGTAACCTGGTGTGTGTGGGTGAAGTGAGCCTGACCAACATGCACCGGGTGGAGCTGGCGGTTGTATGAATATTTGCGGCGCTATCGCCGGCACAGAAATAGCAAATTCCTGAAACCCTTCACCTCCGATGCTCTTCCGCCGCCCGGCTAGCCTTGATCAGCACTTCCCCATCAGGCACGGACGCCAACCATGCACACCCCCGACAACCTGGAACTCGATCTGAAGCGCGTGCTTCAGGCCCTGCTCACCGATCAGTACCTACACGCCAACGACACCCTGCAAGTACTCGAACACGCCGCCGCACAGCCCGCCGGCCACCCGCTGGAACACATCGCCGCCTGCTGCCTGGAAGACCGCCGGCAACCAGGCCGGCTGCTGGACGTGGACTACCTCTGCCAATGGCTGGCCGGCAAGGTCGGTCAGCCCTACCTGCGTATCGACCCCATGCAACTCGACCTGCCGCAAGTCGCCGGCCTGGTATCCCCTGCTTTTGCCCAGCGCCACGGCATCCTCATCGTCGCCGACGACCCCTCCGGCATCACCGTCGCCAGCGCCCAGCCCTACCAGAACGACTGGCAGGCAGACCTGGCCCGCAGCCTGGGTCGGCCGATCCGCCGCGTGCTGGCCAGCCCCACACAAATCCGCCAGTCAGGGCAGTCGTTTCACCACTTGGCCCAGTCGGTAAAGGGCGCGCAGCACCAGCAATCGTCCAGCTTGGGCGACCTCGAACAGTGGCTGGAACTGGGCATGCGCCAGACCGAAGCCAGCGCAGACGACGCGCACATCGTGCATATCGTCGACTGGCTGCTGCAATACGCCATTGAGCAGCGCGCCAGCGATATCCACCTGGAGCCACGACGCGACCATGGCCAGTTGCGCTACCGCATCGATGGCCTGCTGCACACCGTGTATGCCTTCCCCGCCGGGGTCACCCTGGCGCTGGTCAGCCGCCTGAAACACCTTGGCCGCATGGACGTAGCAGAAAAGCGTCGGCCCCAGGACGGCCGCCTGCAAAGCCGGCTACCGGGTGGTGGTGAAGTGGAACTACGGCTGTCGACGCTGCCGACCCCGTTCGGCGAAAAGCTGGTACTGCGCGTGTTCGACCCACACCAACTGCACGAGGGCTTCGACCACCTCGGCCTGGAGGGGCCGCAGCTGGCTCAGTGGCAAAGCCTGCTGCGCCAGCGCCAGGGCATCATCCTGGTCACCGGCCCCACCGGTTCCGGCAAGACCAGCACGCTGTACACCAGCCTCACACTGCTGGCCACGCCGCAGGTAAACGTGTGCACCATCGAAGACCCGATCGAACGCCTGGAACCGGCCTTCAACCAGCTACAGGTGCAGCCCGCGCTGGACCTGGGTTTTGCCAGCGCCGTGCGAGCCATGCTGCGCCAGGACCCAGACATCATCATGATCGGCGAAATCCGCGACCGCGAAACGGCCCTGGTGGCGGTACAGGCGGCCCTGACCGGGCACCTGGTCCTGTCGACCCTGCATACCAACGACGCCTGCGCGGCAATCACGCGCCTGCAAGAGCTGGGTGTGGCCGACTACCTGATCAAGGCCACACTGGTCGGGGTCATGGCCCAGCGCCTGGTGCGTACGTTGTGCCCGGACTGTGGAGCGAATCCTTCAGACACCTGCCGGACCTGCCGAGGCACCGGTTTTCATGGGCGCACGGGGTTGTTCGAACTGCTGCAGCCCAGTGAGAGCCTGCGTGCTTTGATTGGCCCGAACACCGATCTGACCCATTTACGGCGTCAGGCGCTGGCCGATGGCCTGGTTGACCTGCGCCGTTGCGGCGAGGCCAAAGTGGCTAGCGGGCAGACCCGTACCGAGGAAGTACTGCGTGTCTGCAACTGACGAAAAGTCCTTTGTATTCAAGGAACTTGCCCTGGCAGAAAAGATCAAATCGCGCATCTTTAACCCTCACCCTTCGAGGTGTTTCAACATGCGTCTCAAAACCGCCATCGCTGCCGCTGCCTTGCTTTCGCTGCCCATTGGCTCGGCCATGGCCGATACCTTCTGGCGTAACGTGATGACTTCCGGTGCAACCACTGGATCGAGCTACCTGACCTCGCGGGATCACAAACTGGTAGTAGCCGCGCAGGATGACGCCAGCAGCTTCGTCGCCAGCGAAGGCGCAATCCGCGGGCCGTTCCTGGAAGCGGCCATGCGCCAGGCACGGGCAGAGCACCCAGGGATGCAAGCTTCCGACATGGAGCTGGCCAATGCCATCCTGGCCAAGAATGCAGTAGCCGAGTAACCGCGTCGCCTGCTTCGCGGGCCTGCCCGCTCCCACAGGGACCGCACAAGGCTGAATCTGGTGCAATTCCTGTGGGAGCGGGCAAGCCCGCGAAAAACCCAGCACTAATCTCAGCGGTAAGCCTCCACCGGCACACACGCGCAGAACAGGTTTCTGTCCCCATACACGTTGTCCACCCGGTTCACCGCCGGCCAGTACTTGTGCTGGCGCACGTGAGCACTGGGTGCCACCGCCTGCTCCAGGCTATACGGCCTGTCCCACACCCCCAGTACATCAGCCAGGGTATGCGGCGCATGCTTGAGGGGGTTGTTCTCCGCCGGCCAGTTGCCGTCCTGCACCTCGCCAATTTCTGCACGAATCGCCAGCATCGCCTCGACAAACCGGTCCAGCTCGGCTTTGGACTCACTTTCGGTCGGCTCCACCATCAGCGTGCCCGGCACCGGGAATGACATGGTCGGGGCGTGGAAACCATAGTCCATCAAACGCTTGGCCACGTCCTCCTCGCTGATGCCCGTCTGTGCTTTCAACGGCCGCAAGTCGAAGATGCACTCATGCGCCACCCGCTGGTTGCGCCCGCGGTAAAGCACCGGGAAGGCGCCGCCCAACTGGCTGGCCAGGTAGTTGGCCGACAGGATTGCCACCTCGCTGGCATCGGCCAGCTGCGGCCCCATCATGGCAATGTACATCCAGCTGATCGGCAGGATGCTCGCGCTGCCCCAGGGTGCGGCGCTGACCGCGCTGTTGTTCGGGTCCAGGCCGGGCACAGGTACCACCGGGTGGCTGGCAACGAACGGCGTGAGGTGCGCGCGGATGCCAATCGGCCCCATGCCCGGGCCACCACCGCCGTGAGGGATGCAGAAAGTCTTGTGCAGGTTCATGTGCGAAACATCGGCCCCCATGTCGGCCGGCCGCGCCAGGCCCACCTGGGCATTGAGGTTGGCGCCATCCATGTACACCTGGCCGCCGTGCTGATGGACCACTTCGCAGATTTCGCGGATGCCCTCTTCGTACACACCGTGGGTGGACGGATAGGTGACCATCAGGCACGACAAGCGCTCCCCGGCCGCGTGGGCTTTGGCCTTGAGATCGTTCAAGTCGACGTTGCCGTGGTCGTCGCAATCCACGATCACCACCTCCATGCCCGCCATTTGCGCCGACGCCGGGTTGGTGCCGTGGGCTGACGAGGGAATCAGGCACAGCGTGCGCTGGGGCTGGTGGCGGCTGCGATGGTAGCGGGTGATGGCCATCAGGCCTGCGTACTCGCCCTGGGCACCGGAGTTGGGCTGCATGCAGATGGCGTCGAAGCCGGTGATTGCGCACAGCCAGCTTTCCAGTTCGTCGATCATCGCCTTGTAACCCGTGGCCTGGGCCGCCGGCGCAAAGGGGTGCATCTGGGCAAAGCCGGGCCAGGTGATGGGGATCATTTCACTGGTGGCGTTGAGTTTCATGGTGCACGAGCCCAGCGGGATCATCGACTGGTTCAGGGCCAGGTCCTTGTTCTCCAGCTGCTTGAGGTAGCGCAGCATCTCGGTTTCGCTGTGGTGCAGGTTGAACACCGGGTGAGCGAGAAACGGCGTGCGCCGCACCAGCCCGGCCGGGATGCCTTGGGGCAGGGCCAGCTGGTCGAGGGCTGCGATCTCCAGGCCGTGGTCCACACCCAGGAAGATATCGAACAGGCGCAGCACCGTGTGCTCGTCACAGGTTTCGTCCAGGCTCACGCCCAGGTGCCCGCGCCCAAGAATGCGCAAGTTGATGTGCGCGGCTTCGGCGCTTTCGATGATGGCCGCCTGGGTGCCGCCGACATCCAGGGTAAGGGTGTCGAAGAAATGCCGGTTGAGCCGCTGGATGCCTTTGGCTTCAAGGCCAGCAGCCAGGATGACGGTCAGCCGGTGCACACGCTGGGCGATGCGCTGCAGGCCTTCAGGGCCGTGATACACCGCGTAGAAGCCGGCAATGTTGGCCAATAGCGCCTGGGCCGTGCAGATGTTGGAGTTGGCCTTCTCGCGGCGGATATGCTGCTCGCGGGTTTGCAGGGCCATGCGCAGCGCAGTGTTGCCACGGGCATCGCGCGACACGCCAATGATGCGCCCCGGCATGGCACGCTTGTAGTCGTCGCGGCAGGCGAAATAGGCCGCGTGGGGGCCGCCGTAGCCCATCGGCACACCAAAGCGCTGGGTCGAACCCAGTACCACATCGGCCCCCAGCTCGCCGGGGGGCGTCAGCACCACCAGGCTGAGCAGGTCGGCAGCCACGCAGGCCAGTGCCTGCTGGCTGTGCAACTGGTCGATCAGCGGGCGCAGGTCACGCACCTCGCCGTGGGTGTCGGGATACTGCAGCAAAGCGCCAAATACCGCGTGATTGCCAAGGTTATCCACAGCGTCGACGATCAATTCGAAGCCAAAGCCCTCGGCGCGGGTCTTGAGTACCGACAGCGTCTGCGGGTGGCAGTGCTCGTCAGCAAAGAAGGCATTGCTCTTGTTGCGCGCCATCCGCTTGGCCAGGGCCATGGCCTCGGCGGCGGCGGTGGCTTCATCGAGCAGCGAGGCATTGGCCAGCGCCAGCCCGGTGAGGTCGATGACCATTTGCTGGAAGTTCAGCAGCGCCTCCAGGCGGCCTTGGGCGATTTCGGGTTGATACGGCGTATAGGCGGTGTACCAGCCGGGGTTTTCCAGCACATTGCGCAGGATGACCGTGGGGGTGATGGTGCCGTGGTAGCCCATGCCGATCAGGCTGGTCCAGACCTGGTTCTGTGCGGCGTAGCCGGCGAGTTTGGCCAGCGCGGCCTGCTCATCCAGCGCCGCTGGCAGGTCAAGTGGGCGATTGAGGCGGATGCCTGGCGGTACGGTCTGCTCGATCAGCTCGCTGCGGCTGGCGACACCCAGCACGTTGAGCATGGCCTGCTGTTCTGCGCCATCGGGGCCCAGGTGGCGATGCAGGAAAGGGTTGAGCTCTTGCAGTTGATGCAGGGATGGCGACTGGGACATGACGACGCTCTCTTCCTAGACCAGGTCTCATGGAGACTTACAAGTCTAGGAAGGGATTGCCGATTCTGCGGGGAAACTTGCTTTGGCCTGGCGAAAGCCGGGGGCGCGTTGCGCCCCGAGATCTATCAGTTACTCGCCGATGGCAGCTGCATAGCCGGCAGCATCCAGCAGCTTTTCCAGCTCGGCCGGGTTGCTTGGCTTCAGTTTGAAGATCCACGCTGTGTAGGGTTCTTCGTTGAGCTGCTCCGGGCTATCGGCCAGTTCTTCGTTGACTGCGATCACTTCGCCGCCGATCGGGGCGTAAATGTCCGAAGCGGCCTTGACCGACTCGACCACACCGGCAGCGTCGCCAGCGGCGAATACCTTGCCGACTTCGGCCAGCTCGACGAATACCACGTCACCCAGGGCTTGCTGGGCGTGGTCACTGATACCCACGGTCACGCTGCCGTCGGCTTCCAGGCGCGCCCACTCGTGGCTTTCGGCAAAACGCAGGTCGGCGGGGATATTGCTCATGTCTTGAATTCCTCGATTGGCTCAGCGGTACGCCCGCCGGTTGATAAATGTTCAGATCAGGATCTTGCCGTGGCGCACGAAGGTCGGTTTGACCACTCGCACCGGGTACCATTTGCCGCGGATTTCCACCTCGGCGCGGTCACCGGTGGCCATGGGTACGCGCGCAAGGGCAATGGACTTGCTCAGCGTAGGAGAGAAACTACCACTGGTGATCTCCCCTTCGCCAATCCCGGCCACACGCACCACCTGGTGGGCACGCAGCACGCCGCGCTCTTCCAGCACCAGGCCGACCAGCTTTTCCTGCACACCCTGTTCGATTTCCGTCAGCAGGCCGGCGCGGCCGATGAAGTCACGCTCGGCTGGCTCCCAGGCGATGCTCCAGCCCAGGTTGGAGGTCAGCGGGGTATGGGCTTCGTCGATGTCCTGGCCGTACAGGTTCATGCCGGCTTCCAGGCGCAGAGTATCGCGGGCACCCAGGCCACTGGGGGCGATGCCGGCGCCGACTAAATCATTGAAGAATGCCACCGCCTGATCGCCCGGGAAGATGATCTCCAGGCCGTCCTCACCGGTATACCCGGTGCGGGCAATGAACCAGTCACCGTCGGCGACACCTTCGAACGGTCGCAGATCGCGAATCAGCGCCGCACGCGCCTGGCTGAGCAGTGCTGCGACCTTTTCGCGGGCACGTGGGCCCTGGATGGCGAGAATGGCCAGGTCGGGGCGGACCTGGAATTTCACAGTAAAACCGGCCCGCTGGCGTTCTAGCCAATCGAGCACTCTCGCCCGGGTAGCGGCGTTGGTGACCAGGCGGTAGCCGGTTTCCGTGCGGTAGACGATCAAGTCGTCGATCACCCCGCCCTGCTCCTGGAGCAGCGGGCTGTACAGCGCCTTGCCGGTAGCCTTGAGGCGGGCCACGTCGTTGGCCAGCAAACGTTGCAGCCAGGCAGTTGCGTCGCTGCCATCGACATCGATCACGGTCATGTGGGAAACATCGAAAACCCCGCAATCGCTGCGCACCTGGTGGTGCTCCTCGACCTGCGAGCCATAGTGCAGGGGCATGTCCCAGCCACCGAAATCGACCGTTTTGGCGCCAAGCGCCAGGTGCAGGTCATACAAAAGCGTGCGCTGTCCCATGGGTTTCTCCTTCCGGGCGTGGCGAAGCGGCGGCGGTCGATGACGTTTGATCGTCAGCTCTTCTTGTAGGACCCACCGCGCGAATGCCGCGCATTGTAGCCGCAAGGACGCAGGCTGACACCCTCAGCGACTGTGACCGGGCCGATGTGCCGAACGGCGGATCAGGCCGATGACCGGCAGCAGGCCCACCAGTACCAGCGTCAATGCGGGCAGCGAGGCACGCGCCCATTCGCCCTCGCTGGTCATCTCGAACACCCGTACCGCCAAGGTGTCCCAGCCGAACGGTCGCATCAGCAAGGTGGCCGGCATCTCCTTGAGCACATCGACGAACACCAGCAGGGCGGCGCTGAGGGCACCGGGCACCAGCAGCGGCAGATACACCTTGAAAAACAATCTGGGCCCACCCACGCCCAGGCTACGGGAGGCCTCGGGCAGTGACGGGCGGATACGCTCCAGGCTGCTTTCCAGCGGCCCGTAGGCCACGGCGATGAAACGCACCAGGTAGGCCAGCAGCAGGGCGGCCAGGCTGCCCAGCAACAGCGGCTTGCCTGCCCCGCCCAGCCAGCTGGACAGCGGAATCACCAAGTGGTTGTCGAGGTAACTGAACGCCAGCATGATCGACACTGCCAGCACCGAGCCGGGCAAGGCATAGCCCAGATTGGCCAGGCCGACCCCGGCGCGGATACCCCCCGTCGGCGCCTGCCGCCGGGCAAAGGCCAGCACCAGCGCCACGCTCACCGTGACCAGTGCCGCCATGCTGCCCAGGTACAGGGTGTGCAACACCAGGCCGACATAGCGCTCGTCCAGGTCATGCCGGCCGCGTTGCCAGAACCACGCCAGCAGCTGCAGCAGCGGGATGACGAAGGCGCAGGCAAACACCAGCAGGCACCAGCCGCTGGCCAGCAGCGCCTTGACCCCGCGCAGGTGGTACAGCGCCTGCGCCCGCGGCCGCTCGTTGCCGCTGCGGCTGGCCCCACGGGCACGGCGCTCGCCGTACAGCACCAGCATCACTGCCAGCAACAACAGGCTGGCCAGCTGGGCGGCGCTGGACAGGCTGAAGAAGCCGTACCAGGTCTTGTAGATGGCGGTGGTGAAGGTGTCGAAATTGAACACGGCCACCGCGCCGAAGTCGGCCAGGGTTTCCATCAAGGCCAGGGCAATGCCGGCACCGATGGCCGGCCGTGCCATCGGCAAGGCCACACGCCAGAAAGCCTGCAGGGGCGATAGCCCGAGTACGCGCGCCGCTTCCATCAGGCCTTTGCCCTGGGCCAGGAAGGCCGTGCGCGCCAGCAGATAGACATAGGGGTAGAACACCAGCACCAGCACGATGATCACCCCGCCGGTGGAGCGCACCCGCGGCAGGCGCATCGGCCCGAACACCTCACGCAGGGCGCTTTGCACCGGGCCGGCGAAGTCCAGCAGGCCGACGAAGACGAACGCCAGCACATAGGCCGGGATGGCGAACGGCAGCATCAGCGCCCAGTCCAGCCAGCGCCGGCCGGGGAACTCGCAGAGGCTGGTGAGCCAGGCGAGGCTGACGCCCAGTACAGTGACGCCGATACCCACGCCCACCACCAGCGTCAGGGTATTGCCCAACAGGCGGTTCATCTGGGTGTCGAGCAGGTGCGACCAGATCTGCATATCGATCGACTGCCAGGACAACAGCAGGACGCTCAAGGGCAGCAGCACGAGGGCGGCGATCAGGGAGACCGGGAGGTACCAGCGGCGTTGGGGGGTGTGGGGCAAGGCTTGATTCTCGGTTGCGATGGCGACCGCTGCGCGGTCGTTCG
>NZ_JBNRIK010000002.1:267684-320485 GCF_053557975.1 Pseudomonas sp. XP2 | reverse complement strand
CGTTAGTGTGGGCGCGGGCTTGTCCCGCGAAGGGGCCTCTGAAGGCCCCGGAAGGATACGGCCTGGCGCTTAGTTGTAGCCAGCGCGATCCATCAAACGAATGGCTTCGGCCTGACGCTTGCCGGCAATTTCCACCGGAATGCTGTCAGCCTTGAAGCTGCCCCATGCCGCCACTTCCTCGGAAGGCTTGACCTTCGGGTTGGCCGGGAACTCCTGGTTGATGTCGGCGAACAGCTTTTGCGCGTCTTCACCTGTCATCCACTCCACCAGCTTTTTCGCCGCTTCCGGGTGTGGCGCATGCTTGGTCAGGCCAATACCCGACAGGTTGACGTGCACGCCACGGTCACCCTGGTTGGGCCAGAAGATCTTCACCGGCAGGTTCGGGTTTTGCTTGTGCAGGCGGCCGTAGTAATAGGTGTTGACCACGCCCACGTCACACTGGCCGGCCTCGATGGCCTGGATTACCGCGTTGTCGTCGGAGAACACGTCGGTGGACAGGTTGTTGACCCAGCCTTTGACGATTTGCTCCGTTTTCGCCTCGCCATGTGTCTCGATCAGGGTGGCGGTGAGCGACTGGTTGTACACCTTCTTTGCCGTGCGCAGGCACAGGCGGCCTTCCCACTGTTTGTCGGCCAAGGCTTCGTAGGTGCTCAACTCCTCGGGCTTGACCCGCTCGGTGGAGTAGATGATGGTGCGGGCGCGCAGGCTCAGGCCCGTCCAGTCATGGGACGAGGCGCGGTACTGCGGCGGAATGTTCTGGTCGATGATGTCGGACTTGATCGGCTGCAGGATGCCCATCTGCTCGGCTTGCCACAGGTTGCCGGCATCGACGGTCAACAGCAGGTCGGCCACGCCGTTGTCGCCCTCGGCCTTGATGCGCTGCATCAGCGGGGCTTCCTTGTCGGTGATGAACTTGATCTTGACCCCGGTCTTGGCGGTGTAGGCATCGAACACCGGCTTGATCAGCTCGTCGATGCGCGAGGAGTACACCACCACTTCATCCGCCGCTTGGGCAGTGCCGCCGAACAGGGTCAGGGCCAGGGCGGCCAGTAGGGGCTTGCGTGGCAACATGGGAAGCACTCCTCGGATCGTTTGAGAGGTGCGAATGGTAGTGAATCCCATTTTCTGGCTCATCTACCTAGCAGTTACCGGATGTTGCAGAGCTTGCACCGCCCATTGCAGGAGCAACCCTCAGGCTTTGGCCAGATCCGGCAGATCACCACTCAAACCCAGCGCCTGGCGTACAAACAGCGCCTTGGCCTCCGGCATCTGCTCCACCAGTTTCAACCCGCTGTTACGCAACCAGCGCAACGGCAGCGGGTTGGCCTGGAACAAGCGCTCGAAGCCCTCCATTGCTGCCATCAGCGCCAGGTTGTGCGGCATGCGCCGCCGCTCGTAACGGCTCAACACCTTCACATCCGCCAGCCGCTCACCGCGCTCGCAAGCGTTGACCAGCACTTCGGCCAGTACTGCGGCATCGAGGAAGCCCAGGTTTACACCCTGCCCCGCCAGCGGGTGGATGGTGTGCGCAGCATCGCCGATCAAGGCCAGGCCTTCATCCACATAGCGCTTGGCGTGGCGCTGGCGCAGCGGCACGCATACCCGCGGGTCGGCCTGCAGCACCTCCCCCAGGCGCCCCTCGAAGGCCCGCTCCAGGGCCTGCAGGAAGGCAGCTTCATCCAGTGCCATCAGCTGCTCGGCATGCTCCGGGGTGGTCGACCATACAATCGAGCACCAGTCCTGCTGGCCATCACGGGTCAACGGCAGGAAAGCCAACGGCCCCTCATCGGTGAAACGCTGCCAGGCCGTGCCCTGGTGCCCGGCACTGCAACGCACACTGGTGACGATGGCATGGTGAAGGTAATCCCATTCGCGGGTTTCGCAGCCCGCCAGGCGCCGCACCGCTGATTGGGCACCGTCGGCGGCAACCACCAGCGGTGCACGCAGCTGCCGGCCATCGGCCAGGGTCAGCAACCACTCGTCTCCCGAGCGACGCAACTGCTCCATCCGCGCGTTGGGCAGCAGGCCGATGTCGCTGTCGTGCAGGCGCTCCAGCAGGCCATCCTGCACCACCCGGTTCTCGACGATATGGCCAAGCACGTGGGCGTGCACGCTGGCGGCCGAGAAATGAATCTGCCCAGTGCCGCTGCCGTCCCACACATGCATGTCGGAATACGGCGTGGCACGCCGCTGGGCAATGCCGTCCCACGCGCCAAGGCGCTCGAGGATGCGCTGGCTGGCCGCCGACAGCGCGCTGACACGTGGCTCGAAGGGTGCCTGGGCGTCGAAGGGCTTGACCGTCAGCGGGCCGCCATCGAGCAAGAGGATTTGCAAGCCACTGTGGCGCAACGCCAGGGCCAGTGCGCTGCCGACCATACCGGCACCGACAATCAACAGATCTGCGCGCGTTTCCATGCCTTACGCCAGCCTCGCTTGCGGCTTGAGCCGCACGTATAGGGTTTTATCGACCCGCGCCACCAGTTCGCCGGCACCATCGCGGATATCGACCTGCAATCGCGGCAGGCACTTCTTGCCGGTGGCGGTCTGCTGGCGAATGTCGTCCAGCAGCGCGTCATCAACGTGAAATTCGGCATACACCGGGCCTTTGCCCGGCGAGATGAAATCGATGCTGGCGGCCTTGTCCCAGACGATGTAGTCGCGGCCCAGTTGCTCGATCAGCAGCAACATGTAGAAAGGGTCGACCATCGAATACAGGCTGCCACCGAACTGGGTACCGACATAGTTGCGGTTCCAGCGGGTCAACTTCATCGCCACTTTGACGCTGCGCAGGTCCGGGCTGATGGACTGCACGCGGATACCAGCACCCAGGTACGGCGGGTAGAGGTTCAGCATCCAGCGCAACATGCGTGCACGGCGTGCCAGTTTACGCGGGTTGCTCATGCCTGCCCTCGCGGATCGGGGCGGGTGCCAAGGCCCATGGCCTGGCGGGCGAACCAGCTTTTGGCCGGCGGCAACAGGTCGAGCCCCAGCAGGCCGAGGTTACGACCGGCGGCCAGCAACGGCTGATTGCTGCCAAACAGGCGGGTGACCTGGTCGGAAAAGCCAATGGTCATGGCCTGGTCCAGACGCTGGCGCTGGGCATAAGCCTGCAGCGTGGCCAGGTCGCCAGGCTGCTGCGGGCCGGCCAGCAACGCGTCGGCCAGCGACTGCACATCGCGCAGCGACAGGTTGAAGCCCTGGCCAGCGATGGGGTGCAGGCTGTGCGCGGCATTGCCCAGTACCACCAGGTGCGGCCGCACCTGTTCCTGGGCCTCGATCAGTGACAGGGGGTAAAGGTGCCGTGCGCCGACCTGGCGCAGCGTGCCCAGGCGATAGCCAAACACGCCTTGCAGCTCGCGCAGGAAGCTGCGCTCGTCGATGTCGGCCAGGCGCCGCGCATCCATGCCCTGGCGGGTCCACACCAGTGCACAGCGGTTTTCCGGCAGCGGCAGCAGGGCCATGGGGCCTTCTTCGGTGAAGCGCTCGAACGCCTGGCCGCCGTGGGCCTCACCCGGGGTGATGTTGGCGATCAATGCGCTCTGCTGGTACGGCGTATGACGCACGTGAATACCCAACTGCTCGCGCAGCCCGGAACGGCCGCCGTCAGCCAGTACCGCCAGGTCGCATTCCAGCTGGGTGTCGTCATTCAACCCCAGGCGGTAACCGCCTTCGATAGCCTGCATCGAGGTCACTTCTGCCGGGCAGCGCCAACTCACCACGTCGCTGTCCAGCCCTTGCCACAGGCATTGGCCAAGCCAGGCGTTTTCCACCACGTAGCCCAGTGCCGGCACACCCTCTTCCTGGGCATCCAGGCGGGTGGCGCCGAAGCGGCCACGGTCAGACACGTGAATTTGCCGGATGGGCTCGGCACGCCGGCCAATGGCCTGCCAAAGGCCCTGCTGCTGGTAGATCTGCTGAGTACCGAACGACAACGCCGAAGAGCGCGCATCGTAGCTGGGCTGGAAGCTGTCGCCGGGTGCGAACGGCTCGATCAGGAGGATCTTCCAGCCGCGCGCCTTGGCCCCGGCCTGCAGGGTCAACGCCAGGCTTGCGCCCACCAGGCCACCGCCAATGATTGCCAGGTTCACGCGGCTCATGCGGCGTCCTTGCGGGCGGCCTGCATCAGCGCCTCGATCTCGGCAACCGTACGCGGCACGCCTGAAGTCAGGATTTCACAACCTTGCCTGGTCACCACCACGTCGTCCTCGATCCTTACACCAATGCCGCGCCATTTTTTGGCCACTGCCTGATTGTCGGCACCTATGTAGATGCCCGGCTCGACGGTCAGCGCCATGCCGGGTTCCAGCACACGCCATTCGCCGCCCACCTTGTACTCGCCCACATCGTGCACATCCATTCCCAGCCAATGGCCGGCACGGTGCATGTAGAAGGCGCGATAGGCCTCGCTGTCGATCAGCGCCTGCACCTCGCCGGTGAGCAGGCCCAGCTCCACCAGGCCTTCGGTAATGACCTTCACGGTCGCCTCGTGGGCGTGGTTCCAGTGCTTGCCCGGGGCGATTTCGGCAAACGCCGCGGCCTGCGCCTTGAGCACCAGCTCGTAAATGGCCTTCTGCTCGGGCGAAAAGCGCCCGCTGACCGGGAAGGTGCGGGTGATGTCGCTGGCGTAGCAGTCGATTTCGCAACCGGCGTCGATCAGCACCAGGTCGCCATCCTTGAGCAGGGCGTCATTCTGCTGATAGTGCAGGATGCAGCCATTACGCCCAGCCGCGACAATCGAGCCGTAGGCAGGCATCTTCGCGCCGCCCTTGCGGAACTCGTAATCCAGTTCGGCTTCCAGGCTGTATTCGTGCAGCCCGGCCCGGCAGGCCTGCATGGCACGCACATGTGCCCGCGCCGAGATGGCTGCGGCAGCCCGCATCACCTTCACTTCCGCAGCCGATTTATACAGGCGCATGTCGTGCAGCAGATGATCCAGCGCAACGAACTCGTTCGGCGGCTGCGCGCCCAGGCGGGCCTTGGAGCGGATCACGTTGATCCAGTCCATCAGCCGCCGGTCGAACTCGGGGTTGCTGCCCATGGCGCTGTATACCCGCTCGCGGCCTTCGATCAGGCCCGGCAGGATCTCGTCGATGTCAGTGATGGGGAAGGCATCGTCGGCGCCGAAATCGCGCACTGCGCCTTCCTGACCGGCCCGAAGCCCGTCCCACAGCTCGCGCTCCGGGTTACGCTCACGGCAGAACAGCACGTACTCGCCATGCTCACGCCCCGGGATCAGCGCAATGACCGCCTCAGGCTCCGGAAAGCCGCTGAGGTACTGAAAGTCGCTGTCCTGGCGGTATACGTGCTCGACGTCGCGGTTGCGGATGGCAACTGCGGCGGCAGGCAGGATGGCGATGCTGTTGGGGACCATCTGCGCCATCAGCGCCTTGCGCCGGCGGGCATACTCGGCCTTGGGAATGTGGCTCATGGGCAGACTACCCCCGGTTGATCAGTGCAGCGATGGCTTGGGCGCGGGTGCGGCCGGCTTGGCCAGCTCCGAGAACAGCAGCAGAGGCGCCACGCGCAGGTATTCCATGACTTCCATGTAGTCGCTCTCGCCGTCTTCAGACTCTTCGAGGGCTTCCTGTACCTGGGAAATGGCCACCAGGTCCTGCAGCACATCCTTGGCTTCGTCGGACAGGTCCTTGCCCCCGGCATTCAGGCCGAAACCGGTAATGAACCCTTGGCACCACTGGCCCAGCGCGGTGGCGCGGTCGCTGAGGGCGGCGTCGTCGGAAGGCAGCAGCAGGACGATGGCCATATCGTCGCTGGTCAGCTCACCCTTGACCATTTCCTGCAGGCCGATCAGGGCGTTGCGCACGGTGTCACCGGGCTCGGTTTCCAGCAACTGGGCGGCATCGGCCAGCCAGGCATCGGCATCGAAACCGGCACCGGCGCAGCTGCGGCCGATCAGCAGGCCGTGCAGTTCGGCCGGGGTGACAGGATGACCATTGCTCGAGAGCAGCATGGCGAAGGCGATGTAAGGCGATTGGGTATTGGGCATGGGCAGCTAGGCGCCAGACGGCGCAATGACTAGAATGGAGGCCTTGTATCCTAGCACCGGCAGGCGCGCCAAGACCATCGGCACTGGCCGTCGCCGCCCAGGGAGAGGCATCATCGCCAGGTGACTCAACGACGGAGCGAATCGAGTGCAACCCACGCAAGAGAACGACCTTCAGGCACTGATGAGCCGATTCGAGTTGCTGATCGAACGCGTCGAGCAACTAAAACGGCAAAATGCACTCCTAGTAGCTCAGGAAAAATCCTGGCGCGAAGAGCGCGCCCACCTCATCGAAAAGAACGAGATCGCCAAGCGCAAGGTCGAGTCGATGATCTTACGCCTCAAGGCTCTGGAGCAAGACTCATGAGTTCAAGCAATAGCGTCACCGTGCAGATCCTCGACAAAGAATACTCGATCATCTGCCCGCCGGAAGAGCGCAACAACCTGGTCAGCGCCGCGCGCTACCTGGACGGCAAGATGCGCGAGATCCGCAGCAGCGGCAAGGTGATTGGCGCCGACCGCATCGCGGTCATGGCGGCATTGAACATTACCCACGAAATGCTGCACCGCCAGGAAGACCGCACCGAAGCTCCGGCCAGCAGCACCAATCGCGAACAGGTGCGCGACCTGCTGGATCGGGTAGATAAGGCATTGTCCGACGACACGGATACCAAAATCGGTTGAGATTGGTATACTGGCGCCACTCCCTGGTGGATGCGCCAGTCGGTTATGTCCCTGAGCCGATACGCACAACCACGGGGGTTGCACGCTGGGGCCGGTGTGCATGTCCGCCCGACGGAAAGCCTTAACGCCCCCTGCAATCTCCACCTTGAACTTTCGGGTTCAAGGGCTACACCGACAGCGGTCTGACCGGGGAGCCTGAATTCTGTTGCCCGCCCCTCAAGGCGGGCGATTCGCTTTGGCCGACCTTGCAGTGGCGGCCAGCCCTCCTGGGATCGCTCGTGCCATGACCGACACCGCGCCGCTCACCCGCCCCCAGCTCCGTCGCCTGCTTCGCAATGCCCGCCGTGCCCTCACCCCTGCCCAGCAACGCCAGGCCACCCTCGGCCTGTATCGCCAGCTGGCACAGCATCCGTTGTTCCGCCGCGCCCGGCACATTGCCTTGTATCTGCCCAACGACGGCGAAATCGACCCTTGCCTGTTGATGCGCGAAGCCCAGCGTCGCGGCAAACGCACCTACCTGCCGGTGCTGCACGCCTGGCCGCGCACGCGCATGGTGTTCCAACGGTTCGAGCAGGGCGAAAAGCTCAAGCCCAATCGTTTCCGCATTCCCGAGCCGCTCACGGACCGCAGGCGCCAGCGGCCGGTCTGGGCGCTGGACCTGATCCTGCTACCGCTGGTCGGTTTTGACGAAGTGGGCGGGCGCCTGGGCATGGGGGGTGGGTTCTATGATCGCAGCCTGGCCTACCAGGCACGTCGGCAAACCTGGAAAAAACCATTGCTGCTGGGGCTGGCGCACGAATGCCAGAAGGTCGAGCGGCTGGCGCAAGCCAGTTGGGATGTACCGCTGCAAGGGACGGTCTCGGACCGTGACTGGTACCTGGCGCCGCGTTGAGCGGCGCCAGCGGAGGGCATCAACGTTGTGGCTGGCTGGCGTCAACCGGCATTTGATAGGCGCTGTCCAGCTTGCGCTCCCACAAACCCTGCGCATAACCGGTAGTGACCACACCCAGGCCAAAAATGAACACCAGAATCCACAGCAGATCCGGCTTTTTGCGTTGATTCATCGAAGATTGCCCCCCAGGCAAACTGTTCAGTGCTTGGCGATTTTCTGAGTATCACCAGCGGATCGCGCTTTAAACGGGGCGCATTTTCCGACAACCTGCGTCCGCAAGCAAACCTTGACGCCAACCGGCTGTCGGTTTCGTGCAACAGGTTATTTCAAACCTTTTCAGGAGCAGTATCCATGGCCTACTGGCTGATGAAATCCGAGCCCGACGAACTGTCCATCGAAGGCTTGGGCCGCCTGGGCGAAGCGCGCTGGGACGGCGTGCGCAATTATCAAGCGCGGAATTTCCTGCGGGCCATGAACGTAGGTGACGAATTTTTCTTCTACCACTCCAGTTGCCCGCAACCGGGCATTGCCGGCATTGCCAGAATCATCCGCGCGGCTTATCCCGACCCCACCGCGCTGGACCCACAAAGCCACTACTACGACGCCAAGGCCACGGCCGACAAGAACCCATGGAGTGCAGTGGATGTGGCCCATGTGCAAACCCTGCCGCGGGTACTGGAACTGGGCAGGCTGAAGCAGCAGTCCGGTCTGGCCGAGTTGCCGCTAGTACAAAAGGGCAGCCGGCTGTCGGTCATGCCGGTGACCCCCGAACAATGGGCGGTAATTGTCGCGCTTCGTTGAATCCGTGGCTAAGGTCAAGGGTTTGACCGATATCAACACGCCACGCGTGGCCCCGCGCCATGATGTGGTGTGCATGAGCGCAAGGATGCAGAACGATGAACCGATACGCCCCCAGAATCTTCGCCACCGCGCTGATCGCCCTGCTCGCTGCAGCCGGAGGGCTGGGGTACTGGAAGTCGCTCCACGACCAGTTGCCCGAAGGACTGAGTATGGGCAACGGCCGCCTCGAAGCCACCGAAGTCCAGATTGCCAGTAAAGTCCCCGGTCGCCTGGCAGAAGTGCTGGTCGACGAAGGTGACAAGGTTACCCGCGGCCAGTTGCTGGCGCGCATCGACACCCGCACCATGCAAGCCCAGCGCAGCCAGGCCGAAGCCGAAGTGCTGCGCGCCCGGGAAAACTACGCCGCCGCCCAGGCCAGCGTGCAACTGCGTCAAAGCGAGCTGTTGCTGGCCAGCCAGGAGCTCAAGCGCGTGCGCGAAATTTTCCAGCGCAAATACGCGAGCCAGCAGTTACTCGACCAGCAACAGGCACGCTTTGACACTGCCAACGCAGCCGTGGTCGCCGCCCGCGCCCAACTGGCAGCGATCAAGGCTGCCATCGGTGCCGCCGAGGCCCAGGTGGCGCAGCTCACCAGCGAAATCGACGACAGCAGCTTGCGTGCGCCCATCAACGGCATTATCCAGCTGCGCCTGGCCGAGCCCGGTGAAGTGCTGGGTGCCGGCGGTCGCGTGCTGATGCTGATCGACCCCAGCGACCAGTACATGAACCTGTACCTCCCAGCGTCCACCAGCGGCCAGCTGACCGTAGGTGACCCGGCGCGCATCGTGCTGGACGCCCTGCCCGAACGTGCCTTGCCGGCCAAGGTGGCCTTTGTCGCCGCCAAGGCCCAGTTCACCCCCAAACAGGTAGAAACCCGCGACGAGCGGCAAAAGCTGGTGTTCCGGGTCAAGCTTCGCCTGACCGACCCAGGCGCCGTGCCGCAGGCCAAACCGGGCATGCCCGGCGCTGGGTATGTGCGCACGGCTGAGGTGGACTGGCCGGCCAACCTGCAATGAACGCCCCGGCACTGCTGGCCGAGGGCATCAGCCACCGCTACGGCGACCTGGTGGCCCTGCACACCCTCGATTTCAGCCTGCCTGCAGGCACCCGCTGCGCGCTTATCGGCCCTGATGGCGCCGGGAAATCAACCTTGCTGGGGTTGATTGCAGGCGTCAAACGCCTGCAACAGGGCGAACTGCAGGTGCTGGGTGGCTCGATCCGCCAGCGGCGTCATCGCGCGGCGCTGTACCCGAAAGTGGCGTTCATGCCACAGGGGCTGGGCAACAACCTGTACCCGGAGCTGTCGATCAGCGAGAACATTCGCTTTTTCGCCACCCTGTTCGGGCTGGGCCGCCGCGAGTGCGACCAGCGCATGGCCAACCTGCTGCAGGCCACCGACCTGCAACGCTTTGCCAAGCGGCCGGCCGGCAAGCTGTCGGGTGGCATGAAGCAGAAGCTGGGGCTGTGCTGCGCGCTGATCCACGAGCCGGACCTGCTGATCCTCGACGAACCCACCACCGGCGTGGACCCGCTGTCGCGTCGGCGCTTCTGGGAGCTGGTCGAACAGGTTCGCGCACAGCGCCCGCAGCTGACCCTGCTGGTGGCTACCGCCTACATGGAAGAGGCCGAACAGTTCGAGCATTGCCTGATGCTCGATGGCGGCCACCTGCTGGCCGCAGGCCCGAGCCACGAACTGGCTGCCGTCACCCCAAGCGGCAAGCTGGACGACGCCTTCACCCACTACCAGGGCGCGGGCAAGGCGCAGCATCAACCCTTGCGCATCCCACCGCGCCCGGCCACAGACAGCCCGGTCGCCATCGAGGCCCACGACCTGACCCTGCGCTTTGGCGATTTCACGGCGGTAGACAAGGTCAGTTTCGCCATTGGCCGTGGCGAGATCTTCGGCTTTCTCGGTTCCAACGGCTGCGGCAAGACCACCACCATGAAGGTGCTCACCGGCTTGATGCCGGCCAGCGAGGGCAGCGCCAGCCTGCTGGGGCGCCCGGTGGACGCCAGTGACCTGGCCACGCGTAAGCGGGTCGGTTTCATGTCGCAGAGTTTCTCGCTTTATGGCGAGCTCAGCACCCGACAGAACCTGGCCTTGCATGCCCGCCTGTTCGACTTGCCCAAAGCCGAGAGCACCCCGCGCATCGATGAGCTGATCGCGCGCTTCGACCTCGCTGCTATCGCTGATCAACCTTCCGGCGCCCTGCCCCTTGGCCTGCGCCAGCGCCTGTCGTTGGCGGTGGCGGTGCTGCACCGCCCGGAAGTGTTGATTCTCGACGAACCAACCTCCGGCGTCGATCCCGCCGCTCGGGACGACTTCTGGCGCCTGCTGGTTGAACTATCACGCGAACAGGGCGTAACCATTTTCCTCTCAACCCATTTCATGAACGAAGCCCAGCGCTGCGACCGCATCTCGTTGATGCATGCCGGCCGGGTACTGGCCTGCGACACGCCCGATGCCCTGCAGCGCCAGTACCAGGGCGACACCCTGGAGGATGCGTTCGTGCGCTGCCTGGAGCAGGCCCAGGAGCTCGCGCCGCAAGCCGCAGATAACGCCGTGCTGGAGCAGGCAGCCACGGCCGCCCCGCCACTGCGTCAGGGCTTCAGCCTGCGCCGCCTGCTGGCGGTGGCCAGCCGTGAGGGCAAGGAGCTGCTGCGTGACAAGGTGCGCCTGGCCTTCGCCCTGCTGGGCGCGCTGTTCATGATGGTGATCTTCGGCTACGGCATTTCGCTGGATGTGGAAAACCTTGCCTTCGCCGTGCACGATCAGGACCAGAGCCCACAAAGCCGGGCCTACCTCGAAGCCTTCCGTGGCTCACGCTATTTTGCCGAACAGGCGCCGATTCGTGACAGCCGCGAGATGCATCAACGCCTGCAACGTTCGGAAATCAAACTGGCGCTGGAGATCCCGCCCGGCTTTGGCCGCGACCTGTACGCCGGGCGCCAACCGGTGGTGGCGGCCTGGCTCGACGGCGGCATGCCGTTCCGTGCAGAAACCAGCCGCAACTACGTGGAAGCCGTGCACCAGGCCAACCTTGAGCAACTGGCAAAGGCCAGCCCCCAGCCGCAGCCGCGCCAGGACCTGGTGCGCCTGGAAACGCGTTTTCGCTACAACCAGGACGTGGTCAGCGTAAATGCCATCGGCCCGGGCGTGATGGCGCTGATTTTGGCCTTTATTCCGGCCATGCTCACCGCGCTGGGCATTGTCCGCGAAAAAGAACTCGGCTCCATCACCAACTTCTACGCCACACCCCTCACCCGCCTGGAGTTCCTGCTTGGCAAGCAGGTGCCTTACCTGGCCGTGAGCCTGGTCAACCTGGCGCTGTTGGTGGCAATGAACCGCTGGCTGTTCGCCGTGCCGCTCAAAGGCAGTGTGCTGGCCCTGGCCTGTGGTGGCGTGGCCTACCTGCTGGCCACCACCAGCCTGGGCCTGCTGATCTCGGCCTTCACCCGCACCCAGATCGCAGCCATCCTGGGCACCATGATCATCACCAGCCTGCCGACCATCCAGTTTTCCGGGCTGATCGTGCCGCGCTCGTCACTGGACGGCGCAGCGGCGGTGATGGGTCAGCTGTTCCCGGCGGGCTACTTTCTCGATATCGCGGTCGGCACCTTCACCAAGGCGCTGGGGCTGCGCGAGCTATGGCCGCAGTGCCTGATCCTGCTGGGCTTCTTCGCGGTGTTTACCGGCCTGAGCCTGGCCATGCTGAAGAAGCAGGAGGCCTGACATGTCGCGCCTGAACCACACCCTGCGCCTGGGCCTGAAAGAACTGACCAGCCTGCGCCATGACAGCGTACTGCTGCTGTTCCTGCTGTATGCCTTTAGCGTGGCGATCTACATGCCGGCGGCCGGCTCGGTGATTGGCGTACACAACGCCAGCGTAGCGGTCGTCGACGAAGACCACAGCCAGCTGTCGCGCAAACTGGCCGAAGCCCTGCAACCGCCCGAGTTCCAGCCCGCCGTACCGCTGCCCGCAGAACGCCTGGACCAGGCCATGGACAGCGGCGAGTACACCTTCGTGATCAATGTACCGGTGAACTTCCAGAGCGACCTGCTGGCCGGGCGCTCGCCGGAGCTGCAGATCAACGTCGACGCCACGGCCATGAGCCAGGCATTCATGGGCGCCGGCTACATCGGGCGCATCTTCGAGCGTGAACTGCTCGACTACACCCAGCGTGGCAACGTGCAAAGCCCGGTGCTGATCAACCCCAAGGCGCTGTTCAACCCCAACCTTGAGGGGGGCTGGTTCCTGGCGGTGATCCAGATCGTCAACAACATCACCATCCTGGCGATCATCCTCACTGGCACCGCACTGCTGCGCGAGCGTGAACATGGCACCCTCGACCACCTGCTGGTGCTGCCGCTCACCGCACTGGAAATCATGCTGGCGAAGATCGGCAGCAACGCGCTGGTGGTGGTGATCTGCACGTGGGTTTCGCTGGTGGTGGTGGTGAAAGGCGCACTGGGCGTGCCACTGTCCGGCTCGATGGGGCTGTTCCTGGCCGTGACTACGCTTTACCTGTTTGCCAGTACCGCGCTGGGCATCTTCCTGGCCACCCTGGCACGCTCGACGCCGCAGTTCGGCCTGCTGGCGATCCCGGTGATCATCCCGATGCTGTTGTTGTCTGGCGGCAGCACACCCCTGGACAGCATGCCGCAGTGGTTGCAATGGGTGATGCAGGGGTCGCCGTCGACGCACTTCGTCAGCCTGGGTACCGCGATCCTGTTCCGGGATGCCGGGTGGACAGTCGTGTGGCCGGATATCCTGGCGCTGGCGCTGATCGGCCTGGTGTTTTTCAGCGTCGCCCTGGCGCGGTTTCGCCGTAGCCTGGCCTCATGACACCTCAGGATCTATGGTCGGCAACTGTGGGAGCGGGCAAGCCCGCGAACACCGGCGAAGCCAGTGCCATTCACCGCGCCGCCTGCTTCGCGGGCTCGCCCGCTCCCACATTGATCACTGCACGATCAGGTTGTTGAACAGCAGGTCCTCGACGATCGGCTTGCCTTCTTCCGCTTCCAGCACCTGCTGCACCTGCTTCAGCGCCTCCTGGCGAAGGTGTTCCTTGGCCTCGACATTGCTCATGTTGTCCACGGTCTGCTGGGTGAACAGTGCCACCAGCTGGTTGCGGATCAGCGGTTCGTGGTGCTTTACCGCCTTGGCCGCTTCGTCGCCGGTCACGCGCAGGGCCACATCGGCCTTGTACACGCGCAGCCGTGGGCCGCCGTCGAGGGCATAGTTGCCCACAAAGGGTGGGCTCAGGCTGATGTAGGCAACCTTGGGCGCCCCTTCCTTGGCTTCTTCGGCCATGGCCGCAGCCGGCAACAGCAGCGCCAGCACCATCAAGATCCACGCTTTCACGAATTCGCTCCTCAATACAGTTGGCGCCAGCTTACCCAGCACGCCGCTCAAACCCAAGCCCGGGCTTATGCCGGCTCATCAGGGCGGGCCATGCTCGTTGACCCGGCAAGCGGCCCTCCTACACTTATCGGCCACTACCCGCAAAGGAATAGCCCCGATGAAAGCTGTGTTGTGCAAAACCCTGGGTCCGGCGCGCGATCTGGTACTGGAAGACGTGGCCAGCCCGCTGCCGAAGAAAACCGAGATCCTGCTGGATGTGCAGGCCGCCGGTGTCAACTTTCCCGACACCCTGATCATCGAGGGCAAATACCAATTTCAGCCACCGCTACCGTTTTCCCCCGGCGGCGAAGCTGCGGGCGTGGTGGCAGCAGTGGGCGAAAAAGCCGGCGCGTTCAAGGTCGGCGACCGGGTCATGGCACTCACCGGCTGGGGTTCGTTCGCCGAGCAGGTGGCAGTGCCGTTCTACAACGTGCTGCCGATCCCGGCGAGCATGGACTTCACCACCGCTGCGGCGTTTGGCATGACTTATGGCACCTCGATGCACGCCCTGCGCCAGCGCGGCCAACTGCAAGCAGGCGAGACGCTGCTGGTACTGGGCGCATCCGGCGGGGTCGGTCTGGCGGCGGTGGAAATCGGCAAGGCCATGGGTGCGCGGGTGATCGCGGCGGCCAGCAGTGCCGAAAAATTGGCCGTGGCCAAGGCTGCCGGGGCAGATGAACTGATCGATTACAGCCAGGCCAGCCTGCGCGAGGAAATCAAGCGCCTGACCGGCGGCCAGGGTGTGGACGTGATCTACGACCCGGTCGGCGGCGAGCTGTTCGAACAGGCAGTGCGCGGGCTGGCATGGAATGGCCGGCTGCTGGTGGTGGGGTTTGCCAGCGGCAGCATTCCACAACTGGCGACCAACCTGGTGCTGCTCAAAGGCGCGGCGGTGCTGGGGGTGTTCTGGGGCGCGTTCGCACAGCGCCAGCCCGAGGATAATGCGGCCAATTTCAAGCAGCTGTTTGCCTGGCATGCCGAAGGTAAGTTGAAGCCGCTGGTGTCGCAGACTTATCCACTGGCCGAGGCTGGGGCTGCCATCGAGAAACTGGGGCAGCGGCAGGCTGTGGGTAAGTTGGTGGTGCTGATGCATTGATTTTTTCTGGGGCCGCACAGCGGCCCCAAAAATTCAAACTTCACGCAGGTTATGGCAACGCCTGAACCGCGCCTCCAGGTTGCGATCAGGCATCTGGTGGCTGCGCAATGCGTTCAAGGTCTGCTCGACATAGTCGCGGGTGGTGCCATAACGCCCTTTGGCACTGGCCAGGATCTGGCTGAGCAAGGTGTCCGGCAGGTTGCCGGCATAGCACGGCAAATGCCGTTCCAGCACAAAGCCCAAGGCCTGCACCTTGCTGCCGTCGCCCAGCCGGCAATTGAGCCAGTGCGGCCGATAGGCCGGGTACGGCATCTCGCGTTGCCACAGGGCCATCAGCGAATCGTCCAGGTTGCTCTCATCCAGCCGGTAGGCAAAACCGCTGCAGGAACCACCGCGGTCCAGGCCAAACACCAGGCCGGGGGTTTCCGGTGTACCGCGATGTTCGTGCGACCACAGGTACAAGCCACGGTGATAGCCATGCACCCGTGCACGCTGGCGCTCCACTGAATTGCACTCCGGGCGCCAGATCAGCGAACCATAGGCAAACAGCCACACCGGCCCGCCCTGATGCCGAGACATGGTCGTCTTCATGGAGTTGAACAACTGGTCGCGAGTATGTTGCTGACCGAAGTCGAGTGCCGGAGGATACGAAACTTGCCAAGACATACTTTCAAGTGCCGACATAAGCTGCCGCCATTTATCCCTGTGAACTACGGATGTAGCGAGGTGCGATCAAGGTGCGGCCCCAAGCCTTGTGCCAAGGGCCTTGCACTAACCATAGGACAGAAATAGAGGAATACTCAAGCCCTTGAGCAAGACTTTAATGCGCGGTTCCGACGACTGGGTAAGTACTGTTTCAGCAACGGTGAAAGTTATTGGCCAAGGCGGTAACAATTACCGCCTTATACCCACTTGTTCCAACTTCGGTTATTAACCGCGTGGCGCGTAGGCAAACACATCCGCACGCATGCGATGTGCATCCATGCCGGCGTCGACCAGGGCGTCGAGGGTGGCGTAGATCATGTTCGGTGAGCCGCTCGCATACACATGCACGGTGTTGAGGTCGGCGATGTCCTCGCAGACCGCCTCATGCAACATGCCGCAGCGCCCCTCCCAACCGCACAGGTCACTGACGACCTGGTGCAGGAACAGGTTGGGCAAACGCTGCCATTCGTCCCAGTGCTCGATCTGGTAGAAGTCTTCGGGCCGGCGCACCCCCCAGTACAGGTGTACCGGGTGCTTGAAACCGTTGGCTCGGCAGTGCTCGAGCAGACTGTGCATCTGGCCCATGCCGGTGCCGGCGGCAATCAAGACCAACGGGCCGTCGGGCAGCTCAGCCAGGTGGGTGTCGCCAAACGGCATTTCGATGCGCGCCAGCCCGTCACGCCTGAGCTGCTCGATCAGTTGCAATGCGCTGGGTTCCCGCGCCAGCACGTGCAGCTCCAGCTCACGGCCGGCGTGAGGTGCTGAGGCCAGCGAGAACGCGGCAGGCTTGCCGCCCTCGCGCTCGATCATCAGGTACTGCCCGGCGTGGTAACGCAAGGGCTTGCCAGCCGGCGCACGCAGGCGCACCCGCCAGACATCGCCACCCACCTCGACGCATTCAGTGACGCTGCACGCCAGCTTGCGCACCGGCAGCTCGCCCAAGGCGAGCACACCATCCCAGAGCAACACACAGTCCTCCAGCGGCTCGGCAATACAGGTAAACAGCTCGCCATGGTCACGGACTTCGCCGCCCTGGCGTACCCGCCCTTCGACCAACAACGCGGCGCAGACATGGCAATTGCCATTGCGGCAGCTATTCGGGCAGTCATAGCCCAACCGCCGCGCTCCATCCAGGATCCGTTCCCCGGGTTCCAGCGCCAGCACCGCCCCGGACGGCTGCAACGTTACCTGCATCAATCTATTCCCAACTGATCCCACAGCTCATCGATACGGCGGGTGACGGCTTCGTCCTTGACGATGACCCGTCCCCATTCGCGTGTAGTCTCGCCCGGCCACTTGTGCGTGGCATCCAGGCCCATCTTCGACCCCAACCCCGATACCGGCGACGCGAAGTCCAGGTAGTCGATCGGCGTGTTGTCGATCATCACCGTATCACGCTTGGGGTCCATGCGCGTGGTGATGGCCCAGATCACATCGTTCCAGTCACGGGCGTTGATATCGTCATCGGTGACAATAACGAACTTGGTGTACATGAACTGTCGCAGGAACGACCATACACCCAGCATCACGCGCTTTGCATGACCTGGGTACTGCTTCTTCATGGTCACCACCGCCATGCGGTACGAGCAGCCTTCAGGCGGCAGGTAGAAGTCGGTGATTTCCGGGAACTGCTTCTGCAAGATCGGCACGAACACTTCGTTCAGCGCCACACCGAGAATGGCAGGCTCATCAGGCGGGCGCCCGGTGTAGGTGCTGTGGTAGATCGGCTTCTGCCGGTGGGTGATGCGCTCGACGGTGAACACCGGGAAGCTGTCCACCTCGTTGTAGTAGCCCGTGTGGTCGCCGTACGGGCCTTCCGGTGCCATTTCGCCCGGGTGGATCACCCCTTCCAGGATGATCTCGGCGGTGGCCGGTACTTGCAGGTTGCTGCCACGGCACTTGACCAGCTCGGTGCGGTTGCCGCGCAGCAGGCCGGCGAAGGCATACTCGGAGAGGGTGTCCGGCACCGGGGTCACGGCACCCAGGATGGTCGCCGGGTCAGCCCCCAGGGCCACGGCAACCGGGAACGGCTGGCCGGGGTTTTTCTCGCACCACTCACGGTAATCGAGGGCACCACCACGGTGGCTGAGCCAGCGCATGATGACCTTGTTGCGGCCGATGACCTGCTGGCGGTAGATGCCCAGGTTCTGGCGGTCCTTGTTCGGGCCACGGGTAACGGTAAGGCCCCAGGTGATCAGCGGCGCCACGTCGCCTGGCCAGCAGTGCTGGATCGGCAGTGCGCCGAGGTCGACATCGTCACCCTCGACCACCACTTCCTGGCACACCGCGTCCTTGACCACTTTCGGCGCCATCGATACGACTTTCTTGAAGATCGGCAGCTTCGACCAGGCGTCCTTCAGGCCCTTGGGGGGCTCGGGCTCCTTGAGGAAGGCCAGCAGCTTGCCGATTTCGCGCAGTTCATCGACCGACTCGGCGCCCATGCCCATGGCCACGCGCTCAGGGGTACCGAACAGGTTGCCCAGCACCGGGATGTCGAAGCCGGTGGGCTTTTCGAACAGCAATGCCGGGCCCTTCGCACGCAGGGTGCGGTCGCAGACCTCGGTCATTTCCAGGACGGGGGAGATCGGAACCTGGATGCGCTTGAGCTCGCCGCGCTGTTCCAGGCCACGGATGAAGTCGCGCAAGTCGCGATACTGCATGCAAAAGCCTCGTGTTGGCCGTATCGGTCGGGGTGCAGAGTGTAGCGCCGTTCGGGCATTGTTTGGGGGCAAAAATGCATTGGTGGCCGCTTCACGCCTTGGTCGGGACGCTTACCTTGCGCCTCACCGATTATGCGATACAACCTTTGACAACCCGATTCCAAGGGCCTGCAGCACCTTCAATACAGTCGATAATCTTGGGTCCCCATCAGCAGCCAATGCTCGATAGAGGTTTGGACGCGCAAGCCCCGTGGCCTGGGACAGATTACCCATCCCACCACGCGCTTCCGCTACGCGTCGAACCGCCGTCAGAAAACCTGCGGCGCCACCAGGCTCATCTATTTCTTCAAGCGCAACGGCAAGATAATCGATGGCGAAAGACTCATCCTTGCGGAGCATTTCGAGAACACTTTCTTCATGCGAGCGTGTGCCGGTCATAGCGCTACCTTGTGCCTCTGCCACAGAGATCTGGCTTGATCAATATCCGCCTGCTGCCGGTCTTTCGTGCCACCTCCGAGCAGGAAAATGATCTTCCGCCCGGAGATGGCGTAATAGACGCGCTAGCCTGGCCCGAAGTCCAGTTTCATCTCGAACACGCCATCACCCACTGGCTCGGTCACGCCAAAATGGCCCTGCGCCGCCCGGTCGACCCTTGTAGTGATTCGCGCCTTCACCCTTGTGTCACGAATGGTGTTCAGCCATGCCTGGTAAACATCCACATCATTAGCGGATATAACGTGATGAACTGCGTACATCCAAGTGTACCTTATAAGAGACATCCATGTGACGATTCATCAACCAGCCCGGCTTCGCTGGTCTTCGGGAGGCAGGAGGCAAATGCCTGATCAGGCAGGCCCCCACGCCACAAGCAGCATGTTGGCCTTCGTTCGGCGTGCTGGCGAACGGTCTTTTGTGACAAACAGCAAAAAGCCGGGTTTCCCCGGCTTTTGCGTGATGCCTGCGAAGCTTACTTGCGCTTCATCGACAAGAAGAACTCGTCGTTGGTCTTGGTCTGCTTGAGCTTGTCGACCAGGAACTCGATGGCGGCGATTTCGTCCATCGGGTGCAGCAGCTTGCGCAAGATCCACATGCGCTGCAGTTCGTCGTCGGCGGTCAGCAGCTCTTCGCGGCGGGTACCGGAACGGTTGATGTTGATGGCCGGGAACACGCGCTTCTCAGCGATGCGGCGGTCCAGTGGCAGCTCCATGTTGCCGGTGCCCTTGAACTCTTCGTAGATCACTTCGTCCATCTTCGAGCCGGTTTCGACCAGCGCGGTGGCGATGATGGTCAGCGAACCGCCCTCTTCGATGTTACGCGCGGCGCCGAAGAAACGCTTTGGCTTCTCCAGGGCATGGGCGTCAACACCACCGGTCAGCACCTTGCCGGAGCTCGGGATCACGGTGTTGTAGGCACGCGCCAGGCGGGTGATGGAGTCCAGCAGGATGACCACGTCCTTCTTGTGCTCGACCAGGCGCTTGGCCTTCTCGATCACCATTTCGGCAACCTGCACGTGGCGGGTTGGCGGCTCGTCGAAGGTGGAGGCAACCACTTCGCCGCGCACGGTGCGCTGCATTTCGGTTACTTCTTCCGGGCGCTCGTCGATCAGCAGGACGATCAGGTGGCACTCGGGGTTGTTACGGGTGATGTTGGCCGCGATGTTCTGCAGCATGATGGTCTTGCCCGCTTTTGGCGGGGCGACGATCAGGCCACGCTGGCCTTTGCCGATCGGGGCGCACAGGTCGATGACGCGACCGGTCAAGTCCTCGGTGGAGCCGTTACCAGCTTCCATCTTCAGGCGCTTGTTCGGGAACAGCGGCGTCAGGTTTTCGAACAGGATCTTGTTCTTCGCGTTTTCCGGACGGTCGAAGTTGATGGTATCAACCTTCAGCAGAGCGAAGTAACGCTCCCCTTCCTTTGGCGGGCGGATCTTGCCGACGATGGTGTCGCCGGTACGCAGGTTGAAACGGCGGATCTGGCTGGGCGAGACGTAGATATCGTCCGGGCCGGCCAGGTAGGACGCATCAGCCGAGCGCAGGAAACCGAAACCATCCTGGAGAATCTCCAGCACGCCGTCACCCGAAATCTCTTCGCCGCTCTTCGCATGCTTCTTCAGCAGGGCGAAAATCACGTCCTGTTTGCGCGAACGGGCCATGTTCTCGATGCCCATCTGTTCGGCCATTTCCAAAAGATCGGTAATCGGCTTTTGCTTGAGTTCAGTCAGGTTCATAAGGGGAGTGACGTAATCATGTAAGAAGGGAGAATTAAGCTTCTGGCTTAATGAGGCCGCGCCGCTAGATGGCGACAGGATCGCGTACTGATTCGAATTAGGGATGCTTCGGCGACGGCATGTAGAGGGCACTGAAAAAGCAGTGCGAGGCCGAATGTAACACTTGCTTTTTTCTGCGTCTAGTGCTCTGAAAAAGAAAAACCCCGCAATTGCGGGGCTTTTTCACATCACAGGTGGGCGTCGAGGAACGCGGCCAGCTGCGACTTGGACAGAGCGCCCACCTTGGTGGCTTCGACGTTGCCGTTCTTGAACAGCATCAGCGTCGGGATACCACGCACGCCGTGCTTGGCCGGGGTTTCCTGGTTTTCGTCGATGTTCAGCTTGGCGACGGTCAGCTTGCCATCGTAGGTGGTAGCGATGTCGTCCAGGACTGGCGCGATCATCTTGCATGGGCCGCACCATTCAGCCCAGTAGTCGACCAGCACCGGGCCTTGGGCTTTCAGGACTTCGGCCTCGAAGGTGGCGTCGGTGACATGTTTGATCAGATCGCTGCTCATGGATATCTCCAGGGTCGTAAGCAAAAAAACGTTGCCCATCATAGCCGCACCCGCCGCCTACAGGAAGCCGCGGACGATTGAGTGTAACTATAGTTGTGCAAGACGCCGCGAATCGAAACTGTCATACAGCCGTCATAGAATCGAATGGCACATTGCCTTGCATCAAGGCCAGCACATCGGCTGCGTGTCACGCGTTGGCGACAGCCTGCTATCGTGGCACGATTGCCGGGTTAACGACCGAGAACAACCAGATCATGCCGCATACCATCGCGAAGAACCTGTCCCTGATCGCCGCCATCGACCTTGGCTCCAACAGTTTTCACATGGTCGTGGCCAAGGCCCACCATACAGAAATCCGCATTCTCGAGCGGCTCGGCGAGAAGGTTCAGCTTGCCGCCGGCATCGACGAAGAGCGCAAGCTCAGTGAAGAGGCAATGGAACGAGGCCTGGATTGCCTCAAGCGCTTTTCCCAGCTGATCAACGGCATGCCGGCAGGCTCCGTGCGTATCGTCGGTACCAACGCCTTGCGCGAAGCGCGCAACCGTAACGAGTTCATCCAGCGCGCCGAAGCCATCCTCGGCCACCCGGTGGAGGTCATCTCCGGCCGTGAAGAGGCGCGCCTCATTTACCTGGGCGTGTCGCACACCCTGGCCGACACACCCGGCAAGCGCCTGGTGGCGGACATCGGCGGCGGCAGTACCGAGTTCATCATCGGCCAGCGCTTCGAGCCGCTGCTGCGCGAAAGCCTGCAAATGGGCTGCGTCAGCTTCACCCAGCGCTACTTCCGTGACGGCAAGATCACCCCGGCCCGCTACGCCCAGGCCTACACCGCCGCGCGCCTGGAACTGATGAGCATCGAGCATGCCCTGCATCGCCTGACCTGGGACGAGGCCATTGGCTCGTCCGGCACCATCCGCGCCATCGGCGCCGCCATCAAGGCCGGCGGCTTGGGCAATGGCGAGGTCAACGCCGAGGGCCTGGCCTGGGTCAAGCGCAAGCTGTTCAAACTGGGCGAAGTCGACAAGATCGACTTCGACGGCATCAAGCCGGACCGGCGCACCATCTTCCCGGCGGGCATGGCCATTCTCGAAGCGATCTTCGACGCGCTGGAACTGCAGCGCATGGACCACTGTGACGGCGCCCTGCGTGAAGGCGTGCTGTTCGACCTGCTTGGCCGTCACCACCACGAAGACGTGCGTGAGCGCACCCTCAATTCGCTGATGGAGCGGTACCACGTGGACCAGGGCCAGGCTGCACGCGTGGAACGCAAGGCACTGCATGCCTTCGACCAAGTGGCCGACGCCTGGGAGCTGAAAGATGGAAACTGGCGCGATCTGCTGGGTTGGGCGGCGAAAGTGCACGAAGTCGGCCTCGATATCGCCCATTACCACTACCACAAGCACGGCGCCTACCTGATCGAGCACTCCGACCTGTCGGGCTTCTCTCGCGAAGACCAGCAGATGATGGCCCTGCTGGTGCGCGGCCATCGCCGCAACATCCCCAAGGACAAGTTCGCCGAGCTGGGTGAAGAGGGTATCAAGCTGCTGCGCCTGTGCGTGCTGCTGCGCTTCGCCATTCTGTTCCACCATATCCGGGGCAACCAGCAGATGCCGAAGGTGGTACTGAACGGTGGGGACAACAGCCTGGATGTCGCCTTCCCTGAGGGCTGGCTGGAGCAGAACCAGCTGACCCAGGCCGACTTCGCCAACGAGGCGGAGTGGCTGGCCCGGGTCGGCTTCGTCCTCAGCGTACGTTGAGGACCGGGTTGCTCAGGCGCTCCAGCAGGGTCGCCTGGGCACTGCGCGGGTTCTGGTTGCCGGTCGGGGTGCTGCGCACGTAGCGCCCGTCTGGCTGCAAGGTCCAGGCGTGGGTGTTGTCGGTCAGGTAGCTTTCCAGCTCCTTCTTCACCCGCAGCAACAACTTCTTGCCTTCCACCGGGAAGCAGGTCTCGACGCGCTTGTCGAGGTTGCGCTCCATCCAGTCGGCACTGGACAGATAAATCTGCTCCTCGCCGCCGTTGAGGAAGTAGAACACCCGGGTGTGCTCAAGGAAGCGGCCAATGATCGAGCGCACCTGGATATTGTGTGAAACCCCGGGAATACCTGGGCGCAGGCAGCACATGCCACGCACCACCAGGTCGATTTTCACACCCGATTGGCTGGCCTTGTACAGCGCCTTGATGACCTTGGCGTCGGTCAGCGAGTTGAACTTGGCAATGATGTGCGCCGGCTTGCCTTCGAGGGCGAACTGGGTTTCCCGCGCGATCATGTCGAGCATGCCCTTCTTCAGGGTGAACGGCGCGTGCAGCAGCTTTTTCATGCGCAGCGTCTTGCCCATCCCGATCAGCTGGCTGAACAGCTTGCCCACGTCCTCGGTAAGAGCGTCGTCAGAGGTCAGCAGGCTGTAGTCGGTGTACAGGCGGGCGTTGCCGGCGTGGTAGTTGCCAGTGCCCAGGTGGGCATAACGCACGATTTCGCCCTGCTCGCGGCGCAGGATCAACATCATCTTGGCGTGGGTCTTGAAGCCGACCACGCCGTAGATCACCACCGCACCGGCCGCTTGCAGGCGGCTGGCCATCTGCAGGTTGGACTCTTCGTCGAAGCGCGCGCGCAATTCGATCACCGCAGTGACCTCCTTGCCGTTACGCGCCGCGTCCACCAGGGCATCGACAATTTCCGAGTTGGCCCCGGAACGGTACAACGTCTGGCGCACGGCAAGCACATGCGGGTCCTTGGCGGCCTGGCGCAGCAGGTCGACCACCGGGGTGAAGGACTCGAACGGGTGCATCAGCAGGATGTCCTGCTTGCTGATCACGCTGAAAATGTTGTCGGCGTTCACCAGCAGCTTGGGGATCGCCGGGGTGAACGGCGTGTACTGAAGCTCCGGGTGGCTGTCCAGGCCGGTAATGCTGAACAGGCGGGTAAGGTTGACCGGGCCATTGACCTGGTACAGCTCGCTTTCGCTGAGGCTGAACTGTTTGAGCAGGTAGTCCGACAGGTGTTTCGGGCAGGTGTCGGCTACCTCCAGGCGTACGGCATCGCCGTAACGGCGCGAGAACAGCTCGCCGCGCAGGGCGCGGGCCAGGTCGTCGACTTCTTCGGAGTCCAGCGCCAGGTCAGCGTTACGGGTCAGGCGGAACTGGTAGCAGCCCTTGACCTTCATGCCCTGGAACAGGTCGTCGGCGTGCGCGTGAATCATTGACGACAGGAACACGTAGTTGGCACCCGGGCCGCCCACTTCTTCAGGCACCCGAATGACCCGCGGCAGCAGGCGTGGAGCCGGGATGATCGCCAAGCCCGAGTCGCGGCCGAAGGCATCGACCCCCTCCAGCTCGACGATGAAGTTGAGGCTCTTGTTCACCAGCAGCGGGAACGGGTGGGTCGGGTCCAGGCCGATCGGGGTGATGATCGGGGCGATTTCGTCGCGGAAATAGCGGCGCACCCAGGTCTTGAGTTTGGGCGTCCAGTAACGGCGGCGAATAAAGCGGATGTGGTGCTTTTCCAGCTCCGGCAGCAGCACGTCGTTGAGGATCGCGTACTGGCGCTCTACCTCGAAGTGCACCAGCTCGCTGATGCGCGCCAACGCCTGGTGCGGCTGCAGGCCGTCGGCACCGGCCTGTTCACGGGCGAAATTGATCTGCTTCTTCAGGCCGGCGACGCGGATCTCGAAGAACTCGTCGAGGTTGCTGGAGAAAATCAACAGGAACTTGAGGCGTTCGAGCAGTGGGTAGCTCTCGTCCAGGGCTTGTTCCAGCACCCGGATGTTGAACTGCAGCTGCGAGAGTTCACGATGAATGTACAGGCTGCTGTCGTCCAGGCCAGGGACGGCAATTGCCGGGGGCGGCACGGGCGCGGCTACCGCAGCCACAGGCTCGGCCACCTGCTCCTCTACGGGCTCGGGCTCGGGCTCGGCCGCCGGCGGCAGGTCTGGCGGGGTCTGCACCATCTCTTCTGGGAGCTCCTGGGCATCCTTCATCGCGACAGGGGTGAGCACTTCATTATTCATCTGGCGTTCCTGAGGACGTTAACGCCCTATCATCAATTGAGCGGCAAGATAAGCGCCCATTATGACGCCTGTGTGACACACCAGGGCAAGCCATGGCGCGTGGGCTCTGGCATTGTCTGTGTAGGAATTGTTCACGTCGAGACACATTTGGACACTTTCACGAATGCGCGCGAAGGGGTAGGCTGCGCGTTCATTTCGCCAGCACCTCAGAAAATGCTTCAACAATTCCTGCAGGATTTCGGCTATTTTGCCCTTTTTCTAGGCACCTTCTTCGAAGGCGAGACCATCTTGGTGCTTGCGGGTTTCCTTGCATTCCGTGGGTACATGGACATCAAGCTGGTGTGCCTGGTGGCGTTCCTGGGCAGCTATGCCGGCGATCAGCTGTGGTACTTCATGGGCCGTCGCCATGGGCGCAGGATCCTGGCACGCAAACCGCGCTGGGAAGCCATGGGTGCCCGGGCGCTGGACCACATCCGCCGTCACCCCGACATCTGGGTGCTGAGCTTCCGCTTCGTTTATGGCCTGCGCACGGTCATGCCGGTGGCCATTGGCCTGTCGGGCTACCCGCCGCGCCGCTACCTGCTGCTCAATGGTATTGGCGCGGCCGTCTGGGCAATTGCCTTGGGCGCGGCCGCGTACCACTTCGGTGCCATCCTCGAAGGCCTGCTGGGCAACGTGAAGCGTTACGAGCTATGGGTGCTCGGTGGCCTGCTGGGTCTGGGTGCCTTGTTGTGGTTGCGCCGGCGCTTCCGCGCTTTGCGCGCGGAGCGCAAGGCGGCAGACCAGGCCCAGGCCCCAGAGGCTGAAAAGGCTGTAGACCACGAGCAACCACCAGAGCAGCGGCGCGACCACCGCTAGCCCCAGTGCGCCGGCCAGGTACAGCGCCGGCGCATTCGCCACCAGCCGCGCCAGCTCCAGGCGCGCAGCCCAGGGCCGGTTCTCCAGCAACGCGCCCAGCACGAACAGACCAAATGCCATCAGCGACCAGCCAAGCACCAGCGCCGCGACCGGCACGCGCTCGGCCACATCCATCAGGTAGCTGCCCAAGGCCACATAAACCGCGAACTGCATGGCCACGTAGGCTTGTTGCGGTCGAGCCAAGGTAATCTCAAACTTGCGAAACACCGTCAGGTCCTGTTTGGCCTGCGGGAAGCGTGCGGCCACATCGGCCGGGCGCCAGCCAGTGGGCATGAACCAGATGCGCAGCTTGTCCCACAGGCTGGCGGTGTGCCGGGCGTCATGCCAGAGCTGGGCATAGAACTGCAGATTAGCCCACAGCGGGTTCCAGCTGGCCAGTGGCGTGGTTACCCCGAACACCACCGGCTCGGCCGGGTCTTCCTCTTTGAAGGTGCCAAACAGACGGTCCCAGAGAATGAACACGCCGCCATAATTGCGATCCAAGTAAACAGGATTTTGCGCATGGTGGACGCGATGGTTGGATGGCGTGATCAACACCCACTCAAGCCAGCCAAGCTTGGGAATGTGCCGGGTATGCACCCAGAACTGGTACAGCAGGTTGAGCGATGCCACGGTAATGAACACCAGTGGCGGCACGCCCAGCAGCGCCATCGGCAGGTAGAAGACCCACGAGAAGATGAACCCGCTACTGGTCTGGCGCAGCGCGGTGGTGAGGTTGTATTCCTCGCTCTGGTGATGCACCGAATGCGCAGCCCACAGCACGTTGCGTTCATGGCCCAGACGGTGCAACCAGTAGTAGCAGAAGTCGTACAGGACGAAGGCCAGCAGCCATACCCACCAGGCTTCGGCCGGCAGGCGCAACAGCGCCAAATGCTCGAACGCCAGGGCATAGGTCACCAGCCCTGCGCCTTTGGTCAGCAACCCGGTGCTGGTCGACAGCGCGCCGGTGCTCAGGCTGTTGATCGAGTCGGCCAGGGTAAAGTTGCGTTGTCCACGCACGCGGTCGGCCACCAGCTCCACGGCGATCAGCACGAAGAAGAACGGCACGGCCAGCAGTATCAGGTCCATGGGTACGGCCTCAGGCGGTATCCATCAAGATTAGGCCGCGCCTGCGGCAACCCCTATGGCGACATCTGCCAAACTAGAGGACATTTAGCGCCTCGACACTGGAGTAATGAACATGACAAAAAAAGTAGCGGTGATTCTTTCCGGCTGTGGCGTGTATGACGGCGCCGAAATCCACGAAAGCGTGATCACCCTGCTGCGCCTCGACCAGCGCGGTGCGCAGGTGCAGTGCTTCGCGCCGAACATCGCGCAGATGCATGTCATCAACCACCTGACCGGCGAGGAAATGCCCGAGTCGCGCAATGTGCTGGTGGAGTCGGCGCGCATTGCCCGTGGTGAGGTCAAGGACATCCGCGAAGCCAAGGCCGAAGACTTCGATGCGCTGATCGTGCCGGGCGGTTTCGGGGCGGCTAAAAACCTGTCCAACTTCGCCGTGGAAGGCGCCAACTGCAGCGTCAACCCGGACGTGCTGGCCCTGGCCGAAGCCTTTGCCGACGCCTGCAAGCCAGTTGGCCTGATCTGCATTTCGCCAGCACTTGCGGCGAAGATCTACGGGCCGGGCGTGGTCTGCACCATCGGCAGCGACGCAGACACTGCGGCGGCTGTCGAGAAGATGGGCGGCACCCATGAGGCGTGCGATGTACACGACATTGTCGAAGACACCCAGCGCAAGCTGGTGACGACTCCGGCTTACATGGAGGCCAAGTCGATCAGCGAGGCAGCTGGCGGGATCTACAAGTTGGTGGACCGGGTGCTGGAGCTGACGCACGAGGGTGACCAGTAAGTCCTAGGGGCTGCAAAGCAGCCCCGCATCAGGCTTTACTCAGCCGGGCAATGATCCGGTCCAGCGCATTGGCAAACGCCTGCTTTTCACGCTCGCCATAAGTCCCCTGCCCTCCTCCCGCCTGGCCCTGCTCGCGCAGCTCGGTGAACAGGTTGCGCGCCGCCAGGCGGTCGCCCATGTTGCGCTCGTCGAATTCGCGACCGCGCGGGTCCAGCACCGCCACGCCCTTTTTCACCAGGCGGTCAGCCAGGGGCACATCACTGCAGATCACCAGCTCGCCGGGCACGGCGTGTTCGACCAGGTAGTCGTCGGCTGCGTCCATGCCGCTGGGCACCACGATCAGGCGCACGATCGCAAACGCCGGCTTGGCCACGGCCTGGCCCGCCACCATCACCACCTCGAACTTGCGCTTGAGGGCGAACTTGACGATCAGATCCTTGGCCGCCTTGGGGCAGGCGTCGGCATCGATCCATACACGCATCGGAAACTCTCTACATGATCTCAATGCGTCCATCATGCCTGAAGCGCAGCGAAAGCTGGAGCAGGCGCGCGCTGGGAAAATGGCGCCAAAAACCCAATTGCCGCTTATCCGGCCCCGCTACTCAGGCTAAACTCGCCACAGCTTCACTGGCCTGCCCGAGCGCGCAATGAATCACCCTCACGAAATCCGCCCTGACCTGGACGAAGGCATCGACCGCAAGGTCCTGGCAACATTGCGTGCGCGTTTCCTGCAACTGAATCAAGGGCGCCTGCAGCGGGCTATGGAAGGCCTGTCGACACGTCAGCAACAGGTACTGACGCTACTGCCGCTGCTGTTTCACGTGAACCACCCATTATTGCCGGGCTACGTCTCGGGTAGCACGCCTGCGGGCGTATCGGGTTACGAGCCAGGTGCCGAGCTGGTGGTCGAGGCCCAGCGCCTGGCCCGCTCGTTTACCTACAAAGCCCGCCATGGCAACCCGCCGCGCCCTATCCACGGCCTGTTTCTGATGGGCAGCCTGGGCTCGCTGGCCCAGGCCGAGCACAGCGACATGGACCTGTGGGTGTGCCATGCGCCCGGCTTGCCCGAGCATTTGCTGGAAGAACTGCGCCGCAAGTGCCAATTGCTGGAGGACTGGGCAGCAAGCCTGGGTGCCGAGGCGCACTTCTTCCTGATCGACACGCAAGGCTTTGCCCAAGGCCAGCGCGACGGCCAGCTGGGCTCCGATGACTGCGGCACCACCCAGCACTACCTGCTGCTGGATGAGTTCTACCGCACCACCCTCTGGCTGGCAGGCCGGACACCACTGTGGTGGCTGGTGCCCGTCTACCAGGAACACAATTATCACGCCTACACCCAGACCCTGCTGACCAAACGCTTCATCCGCAGCCAGGACGCTCTCGATCTCGGCAACCTGGCACACGTTCCACCCGGCGAGTTCGTCGGTGCCGGCCTGTGGCAACTGTTCAAGGGCATCGATTCGCCCTACAAGTCGCTACTCAAGCTGCTGCTGACCGAGGCCTACGCCAGTGAACACCCCGCCGTGCGTTGTCTGAGCCTGGACTACAAGCAGGCAGTGTTCGCCAATCAGCTCGACCTCGACGCACTGGACCCCTACGTCATGGTCTATCGGCGTATCGAGCGCTACCTGCTGCAGCGCGGCGCGGTCGCACGCCTGGAACGGGTGCGGCGCAGCCTGTACCTGAAGGTGAACAAGAAGCTCAGCGACCAAGGCCGCGCCAATGGCTGGCAGCGCCGGCTGTTGCAGCGCCTGGCAGACGAGTGGGGCTGGGACCAGCGTCAGTTGGCCCTGCTGGATAGCCGTAGCCAATGGAAAGTGCAGCAAGTCGCTGTCGAGCGCCGCGAACTGGTGGCCGAGCTGAACCACAGCTACCGCTTCCTCAGCCAGTTCGCCAGCACCCAGAGCGCCAGCAGCCGTGCCGAGCAGCGCGACCTCAATGTGCTGGGCCGGCGCCTGTACGCGGCCTTCGAGCGCCGCGCCGGCAAGGTCGAGGTGATCAACCCCGGCATCGCCCCGGACCTTGCCGAAGGGACCCTGACCCTGGTTCAGGCACCTAACCGCAAGGAGCCCGGCAGCCACCACTGGGAGCTGTACTGCGGCAACCTGAGCACCCACGAGGTGGAGCACCTCAGCCCGATAAAGCGCTGCCGCGAGCTGATCGAGCTGCTGGCCTGGGCCCATCGTAACGGCGTGATCGACAGCAGCACGCGCATGGCGCTGCACCCCGGCGCCAGCGACCTCAGTGAATTAGAGCTGTTCAACCTGATGGGTTGCCTGCAGCAAAGTATTCCCCTGCCCTTGCCGATCGTCAGCGAAGTGCGCCTGCTGCAGCCCAGCGTTGCCGACGAGGTTTTGTTGCTGGTCAACGTCGCCATCGACCCGCTGCGCCATCACCGCGATCTGAACATCCTGATGACCACCGAGCGTACCGACTCGTTGAGCTACGCAGGCGTGCGCGAGAACCTGGTACTGACCCTGGACCAGGTCACCCTGAACAGCTGGAACGAAGTGCTGGTCCAGCGCTACGAAGGCGAACATGCGCTGGTGCGCTGCCTGCGCGACTTCCTCAATAGCCCGGTGCTGCGGGGCCACCGGCCACGGGTGCGGGTACGCTGCTTTTGCCCGAGCCGCGCACAGGCCATCAGCCAGCGCGTGGAGGAAATTTTTGACACGGTGCAGCTGCTGCTGGACCAAGGCGCCAACCACCGCTACCTGCTAGAGGTAGCCCAGCACACCCATGTGCTGGAGCTGTTGGCCGGGCATGTAGGCCTGGCCACCCTGGCCGAGCACGAGGGGCTGCTGGCCCACCTGGGCGAAGAACGCAGCGCCTACAGCCCGCTGTACCTGGATACCAACGCCCTGCTGGACCACGACCTGCGCCTGGTGCTGGAACAGGGCCGCCCGGCTTGCATCCAGGTGTTCTACCGCCTGCAAGGTGGCTGGGCCGAGTTGTATGTGCTGGATGAGTACAATGCCCTGTGGCAGCAACGCCTGCCCCTGCATGACGAAGCCCACCTGCTGCTGCCGCTGCAGCGGTTCCTGCGTTCGGTGGTGATGCGCCGTGATGCCCGGCTGCCGCTGGATACCCAGCGCGCTGCCTCACTGGATATCCACTATGCGCAACTGTTGCCTTCCGGCGTTGGCAAGGCGCGTAGCCTCGAGCCGCGCCAAGCCCCGGTCGAGGGCAGCGACCAGCCTTACTATGAGGTGCAAGCCATCATCCAGGCCGGTGTGGCGGGTGCGGCGCATGTGACGCTGTACTGCGACCAGCAAGAGTTTTCCGAGCTGGAGCATGGTGCGCAGCTGTATGCGGTGGTGGCCAGGCAGATCATCGGGCAACGGCGCGCTGCCGGACAGTACCGGTGCTACATCACCGATCTGGATTTGTCCGAGCTGCTGGATGACCGGCTGGGCGCGACGCAGGTGTACCTGAACTACAAGCGGGTGCTGGAGCAGGCGTTGAATGAGGGGCTGGAGCAGGTGCTGGGTGAATGACCGAGGGCTGCCTTGCAGCCCCCTTGAGCCTTACAGGTCGTAATCGCCCGCCGCTTCTGGCTGGTACTCCACTTCCAGCAGCTTCAGCTTGAGGGTCTTGCCCCCCGGTGCCGGCCAGTCGATCTGCTCGCCCACCGACAGCCCCAGCAAGGCGCAGCCAATCGGTGCCAGGACCGAGACATTACCTTCCGGCCCGGCATCCTTCGGATAGACCAACGTCAGGTGGTAGTCCTTGCCGCTGGCTTCCTCACGGCAGTGCACGCGCGAGTTCATGGTGACCACGCCCGCCGGCACTTCATCGTGACCGACCACCTGCTCGGCGCGGTCCAGCTCGTCCTGCAGGGCGAGCACACCCGGCGTACTTTCGTCGAGGCTGTCGATCAGACGCTGCAGACGCTGTACGTCCAATCGGGTGAGGATGAGGGAAGGCTTGGTGCTCATGATCCAGTCAGACTCCTTTGAACAGGCGATTTTCGTCGTGCAGATAAAGCAAAACCCCGCCCAAGGGCGGGGTTTGTGAAGGCTTTGGCGTCACCGACGCAGAAACCCGACACTACCACAGCCGGGCAAATACTCAAGCCCTTGCTATCAGTGTGCCTTAGCCTGGTCGCGCAGGGCCTGGGCCTCGCGGCAAATCTGCCGACGCCGTTCGTCATCGGCCGAGCGCCATTCGCGAATGTGCTCCACATGCCGCTGGCAGCCAGTGCACACCCGCTGTTCGTCCAGCCGGCAAACGCTGATGCACGGTGATGGCACAGCGGGGCTGACGTTGCTGTAGAGCGGCTTGGGGGGACGGGCCGGGGCGGTGCTCATGTCAGATCTCGTCGAAGTCCAGCTTCTCGCCGGCCCGCTCCCAGACGATGCGCTCGAGCATTTCGCCCAACAGCTCTTCGCTCTTCTCGCACACCCACTTGCCGCTTTCTTCGTCGTAATCGAAGTGGAAGCCACCTGAGCGGTCGGCGAGCCACAGCTGGCGCAGCGGTTCCTGGCGGCTGAAAATCAGCTGGGCGCCACCTTCGAACTTGACGGTGAGCACACCGGCGGAGTTCTCCATGTCCAGGTCCAGGCCGCTCTCGTCGAACAGGTCTTCCAACGCCTGTTGGGTCGCGTCGACCAGATCATGGAAACGCGCTTCACTCAAACTCATTGCAGGAACCTCGAAATTGGCTGCGTTACAGGCAAGCCGGGCAAGATACGGGCGCTTGGCGCCGAATGCAAAGATTAGCCATTGAAGGCGGTAAGAATAGCCCGCCCGGCGGACCGGCCCTTGCATAGGCAAGCCGCCGGTCGCTCGGTATACTCGGGCGCAATACTGCATTTTTCTAAGGATTTCACCCATGAAGCGCCTGATTTCCTCCTTCGCGGCGCTGGTCGCTGTTGCCTGCCTCGTTTCGGCCTGCGGCCAGAAAGGCCCGCTGTACCTGCCTGAAGACGGCGATAACGGCAAAGCGCACAAGTCGCACCAGCACCAGCCAAAAGCCCAGCCGGCGCCGGCGCAAGCGCAGCCGGAGCTGCAGTCCGAGCCCGAGCAGTCGCCTGCGCAGTAAGGAAACCAGATGAACGCTTTCAACTACCGCGACGGCCAGCTGTTCGCGGAAGGGGTGGCCCTGTCGGCCGTCGCCGAACGTTTCGGCACCCCCACCTACGTGTACTCGCGCGCCCACATCGAGGCCCAGTACCGTAACTACGCCGATGCCCTGCAAGGCACCGAGCACCTGGTGTGCTTCGCGGTCAAGGCCAACTCCAACCTTGGCGTGTTGAACGTACTGGCGCGCCTGGGCGCAGGTTTCGACATTGTCTCCGGTGGTGAGCTGGAGCGCGTGCTGGCCGCTGGCGGGCGCGCCGACCGCGTGGTGTTCTCTGGCGTCGGCAAAACCCGCGAAGACATGCGCCGCGCCCTGGAAGTGGGTGTGCACTGCTTCAACGTCGAATCCACCGACGAACTGGAGCGTTTGCAAGTCGTGGCAGCCGAGATGGGCAAGGTTGCCCCGGTGTCGCTGCGGGTCAACCCGGACGTTGACGCCGGTACCCACCCGTACATCTCCACCGGCCTTAAAGAAAACAAGTTCGGCATCGCCATTGCCGACGCCGAGGCCATCTACGTGCGTGCCGCGCAGTTGCCGAACCTGGAAGTGGTTGGCGTCGACTGCCACATCGGCTCCCAGTTGACCACCGTTGAGCCGTTCCTCGATGCCCTGGACCGCCTGCTGGACCTGGTCGACCGCCTTGCCGACTGCGGCATCCACCTGCGCCATCTGGACCTGGGTGGCGGCGTTGGCGTGCGCTACCGCGACGAAGAACCACCGCTGGTGGCCGACTACATCAAGGCTATTCGCGAACGCGTAGGCACGCGCGACCTGGCTTTGGTGTTCGAGCCGGGCCGCTACATCGTGGCCAACGCTGGCGTGCTGCTGACCCGCGTGGAATACCTCAAGCACACCGAACACAAGGACTTCGCCATCATCGATGCGGCGATGAACGACCTGATTCGCCCTGCGCTTTACCAGGCCTGGATGGGTGTAAGCCCGGTCGTGCCACGCGAGGGTGAAGGCCGTGCCTACGACCTGGTCGGCCCGATCTGCGAGACCGGCGACTTCCTCGGCAAGGACCGTGTGCTGAACCTGGCCGAAGGCGACCTGCTGGCCGTGCAGTCCGCGGGCGCCTATGGTTTTGTCATGAGCTCCAACTACAACACCCGTGGCCGTTGCGCTGAAATCCTGGTCGACGGCGACCAGGCGTTCGAAGTACGCCGCCGCGAAACCATCGCCGAACTGTACGCTGGCGAAAGCCTGCTGCCGGAGTAAGCCCATGCTGCTGCGTTTTACCAAGATGCATGGCCTGGGCAACGACTTCATGGTCCTCGACCTGGTCAGCCAGCACGCGCATATCCAGCCCAAGCACGCCAAGCAATGGGGTGACCGGCATACCGGCATCGGCTTCGACCAGTTGCTGATCGTCGAGGCCCCGAACAACCCGGAAGTGGACTTCCGCTACCGCATCTTCAACGCCGACGGCTCCGAAGTGGAGCAGTGCGGCAACGGTGCGCGCTGCTTCGCCCGCTTCGTGCTGGACAAGCGCCTGACCGCGAAAAAGCGCATCCGCGTGGAAACCAAAAGCGGCATCATCGTGCTGGACGTGCAGAACGACGGCCAGGTGAGTGTCGACATGGGCCCACCGCGCTTCATCCCTGCCGACATTCCCTTTGTCGCTGATGAGCAGGCGCTGAACTACCCACTGGAAGTCGACGGCCAGCTGCATTCGATTGCCGCCGTGTCCATGGGTAACCCGCATGCCGTGCTGCGCGTCGATGACGTGCATACTGCCCCCGTGCATGAGCTGGGCCCGAAGATCGAAAACCACCCACGCTTCCCGCAGCGGGTGAATGCCGGCTTCCTCCAGGTCATCGACCGCCACCGCGCCAACCTGCGTGTGTGGGAACGCGGCGCGGGCGAAACCCAGGCCTGCGGCACCGGTGCTTGTGCCGCCGCCGTGGCAGCCATCAGCCAAGGCTGGATGGATTCCCCGGTATCCCTCGACCTGCCCGGTGGGCGCCTGCACATCGAATGGGCCGGCCCCGGCAAGCCCGTGGTGATGACCGGCCCGGCCGTACGCGTCTACGAAGGACAGGTTCGTCTCTAAGCGAGTAACCGCCATGACCGATCAGCCCCAGGTTGTACCCCAGCAGTCCGCCGAGCTCGATGCCGAAGCGGTGGTCGCCTACCTGCGCGCCCACCCCACCTTCTTTGCCGAGCACGACGAGCTGCTGATCGAACAGCGCATACCGCATCAGCGTGGCGACAGCGTGTCGCTGGTGGAACGTCAGCTCAAGCTGCTGCGTGACCGTAACATCGAGATGCGCCATCGCCTGTCGCAATTGATGGATGTGGCTCGCGACAACGACCGGCTGTTCGACAAGACCCGGCGGCTGATCCTCGACCTGCTCGATGCCGGCACCCTGGAAGAAGTGGTAATGGCGGTCGAAGACAGCCTGCGCCAGGAGTTCCAGGTGCCGTTCGTCAGCCTCATCCTGTTCGGCGACAACGGCGCGCCGGTCGGGCGCTGGGTCAGCAACACCGAGGCGCAACAGGCCATCGGTGCTCTGCTGGGCGGTGGCAAGACGGTCAGTGGCAACCTGCGTGAGCATGAGCTGGCCTTTCTGTTCGGTGAGGAACAGCGCCGGGAGGTGGGCTCCAGTGCCGTGGCCACCCTCGAATACCAAGGGCTGCACGGGGTGCTGGCGATCGGGAGCCGCGACCCGCAACACTACAAGAGCAGCGTCGGCACCCTGTTCCTTGGCTACATCGCCGAAGTGCTCGGCCGCGTTGTACCGCGCGTTACCCAGACCCTGCGCTCGGTACGCTGATGGAACGCCAACTGGAGGCTTATTGCGCACACCTGCGCAACGAGCGCCAGGTGTCGGAGCACACCTTGCTGGGCTACCGTCGCGACCTGGATAAGGTCACCGCCTACTGCAAGGAACACGGTATTGCCGGGTGGCAAGCGCTGCAAATCCAGCAACTGCGCCAACTGATCGCCCGCCTGCACCACCACGGCCAGTCCTCCCGCAGCCTGGCACGGCTGCTGTCGGCGGTGCGCGGCCTGTACCGCTACCTCAACCGCGAAGGCCTGTGCCAGCACGACCCGGCCACTGGCCTGAGCGCGCCCAAGGGTGAGCGCCGGTTGCCCAAGGTGCTGGACACCGACCGCGCCCTGCAGCTGCTTGATGGCGGCGTCGATGACGATTTTATTGCCCGTCGTGACCAGGCGATCCTTGAACTGTTCTACTCGTCGGGCCTGCGCCTGTCCGAGCTGACCAACCTCGACCTCGATCACATCGACCTTGCCGCCGGGCTGGTGCAGGTGCTGGGCAAGGGTGGCAAAGCCCGCGTGCTGCCCGTTGGCCGCAAAGCCCGCGAGGCGCTGCACGCCTGGTACCGCCTGCGCGGCATCGGCAACCCGCGTGACCGCGCGGTGTTCATCACCCGCCAGGGCAACCGCATCACTCCACGGGCTGTGCAGCAACGTGTGCAGAAGGCGGGTGAGCGCGAGCTGGGCCAGCACCTGCACCCACACATGCTTCGCCATTCCTTCGCCAGCCATGTGCTGGAATCGTCCCAGGACCTGCGGGCGGTGCAGGAAATGCTCGGCCATGCCGACATCAGCACCACGCAGATCTACACCCACCTGGACTTCCAGCACCTGGCCGCGGTGTACGACAGCGCCCACCCTCGGGCCAAACGCAGCAAAGGCACAGACTCATGAGCATCAAGCTGATCACGTTCGACCTCGACGACACCCTGTGGGACACCGCGCCGGTCATCGCCAGCGCAGAAGTCGTGCTGCGCGACTGGCTCGAAGCCAACGCCCCGATCCTGGGCGGGGTGCCGGTGGAGCACCTGTTTGCCATTCGCGAGCGGCTGGTACAGGCCGACCCCGGCCTCAAGCACCGCATCAGCGCCCTGCGCCGACGGGTGCTGTTCCATGCCCTGGAAGAGGTCGGCTACAGCGAGAAGCAAGCGCAGGCGCTGGCCAACGAAGGCTTTGAAGTGTTCCTGCATGCTCGCCACCAAGTGGAGATCTTCCCCGAGGTGCAGCCGGTACTGGAGGTCCTGCGTCACCATTACATCCTGGGCGTGGTCACCAACGGCAACGCCGACGTGAGCCGGTTGGGGCTGGCGGACTACTTCCGCTTTGCCCTGTGCGCCGAGGACCTCGGCATTGGCAAGCCGGACCCGGCACCGTTCCTGGAAGCCCTGCGCCGCGGCGAGGCGGATGCCAGCGCCGCCGTTCACATCGGCGACCACCCCGGCGATGACATCGCAGGCGCCCAGCGAGCAGGGCTACGGGCCGTCTGGTTCAACCCCCAGGGCAAGGCCTGGACGGGTGAGCAGGCACCGGATGCCGAAATCCAGCGCCTGTCGCAGCTGCCCGACGTCCTTTCCCGCTGGGGCTGACAAGAGACCGCCTCGAAATTTGCGTTGGTGCGTATATCGAGCGCCGCCCGCGCGGCGCATCGCGAGCTGCGCTCGATCTCACTGGCAATGAAAATATACCGGCAAACGCCCACAAAAAAGCCCGCAGCGACGGCGGGCTTTTTTTGCGGTCAGCCACTCAGATAGGGCGGCTGCCGTACTTGTTGTCCGGCTTTTTGGGCGGGTCGGCGACCACGTTGGCCTCGACTTCCTGCACCTTGCCACCGCGCGAAAGGAATTCTTCCATCGCCTTGGCCAGTGCATCACGCTCTTTCTGCTTAGCTTCCATGCTCGGCAGTTCGTCTACCGAAACAGCCGCCTTGGACTTGCCCTTGGCAGCGGGTGCCGGGCTGCTGTCGTCATCGCCCGCATCTTCGGCGACATCGTCAGCTGCCGCTTCGAGGCCTTCATCAACCTCGTCTTCATCGCCTACTTCGAGGTCGTCGTTTTCCAGATCGTCGTCGCTCATGTTCTACCTCATGACTTGCGAAAGCAGGTTAGTTATAGACCAGTGCAGCCGTAGACCGGCAGCCACCAGTGAAAATTCAACTGGCCGTGGGTTAGGCCACTGCCCTTGGGTCGGCGCTCCTGATGGGAGGCGGCACCCAGCAGGCCCTGCTCCTGGCAGGACCTGACAAATCCATCTAGCCCCTGCTGGCCACACGCTATTGGCAAGCCTAGCAAAGGCTGGCGAAGTGTGTGGACTACACGTCAAACACCCTTCGGCGCGCATTCTAGCGCGCCCGTGGAAAAAGCAAAGCTCCATAAACGCCCTGCGACTTGTAAGTTTTTTACCTACGTCGCGAACGTGCCGGATAAACCGTTTGCCAAGCGCGAAATGCTGAAAATCTGGCAAAAAAATGCCCGGCAAGCCGGGCAAGTTTTTACCGCGTTGCAGTTACAGGTTGTAGCCGCGTTCGTTGTGCTGAGCCAGGTCGAGGCCGACCGACTCTTCTTCTTCGTTGACCCGCAGGCCCATTACCAGATCCAGCACCTTGAGGATCACGTAAGTGACGATGGCGGTGTAGACCACGGTGAAGATCACGCCTTTGGCCTGGATCCAGACCTGCATGCCAATGTCGGTGACGGTGCCGAAGCCGCCCAGCGCCGGCGCTGCGAACACACCGGTAAGGATTGCCCCGATGATGCCGCCGACACCATGTACACCGAAGGCATCCAGCGAATCGTCATAGCCGAGCCTGCGCTTGAGGGTGGTGGCGCAGAAGTAGCAGATCACACCCGAAGCCAGGCCGATCACCAAGGCGCCCATCGGCCCCACGGTGCCTGCAGCCGGGGTGATGGCAACCAGGCCGGCAACCACACCCGAAGCGATGCCCAGGGCGCTGGGTTTACCGTGACCAATCCACTCGGCGAACATCCAGCCCAGCGCAGCAGCAGCGGTGGCGATCTGGGTGACCAGCATGGCCATGCCAGCGGTGCCGTTGGCGGCGGCGGCGGAGCCTGCGTTGAAGCCGAACCAGCCGATCCACAGCATGGCCGCGCCCATCAGGGTGTAGCCCAGGTTGTGCGGGGCCATCGGGGTGGTCGGGTAGCCCTTGCGCTTACCCAGCACCAGGCAGCAGACCAGGCCTGCGATACCGGCGTTGATGTGCACCACGGTGCCGCCAGCGAAGTCCAGTACGCCCCAGTCCCACATCAGTGCACCGTCACCGCTCCACACCATGTGGGCGATCGGCGCATACACCAGGGTGAACCAGATGCCCATGAACACCAGCATCGCAGAGAACTTCATGCGCTCGGCGAAGGCACCCACGATCAGTGCCGGGGTGATGATGGCGAAGGTCATCTGGAAGGTGATGAATACCGCCTCAGGGAAGAGTGCAGTGGCCGACGTCAGGTTCTCGGGCGTGACGCCGCTGAGGAAGGCCTTGGAGAAGCCCCCGACGAAGGAGTTGAAGTTGAGCACGCCCTTTTCCATACCGGTGGTATCGAAGGCCATGCTGTAGCCGTAAACGACCCAGAGAATGCTCATCAGGCCGGTGATTGCAAAGCATTGCATCATCACCGACAGCACGTTCTTGGAACGCACCATGCCGCCATAGAACAGGGCCAGGCCCGGGATAGTCATGAACAGCACCAGCGCCGTTGCGGTCAACATCCAGGCGGTGTCGCCGGAGTTCAGCGCTGGGGCGGCTTCCTCGGCCAAGGCAAGCCCGGGCATTACGAGGGACAATAGGGCTCCTAGCCCTGCGATCTTACGCAGAGTCATGTTGTTTTCTCCTGGGGCGTTGGGTTTGGTGAGGCGTTGTTGCTGCTTAGATCGCGTCGGTATCGGTTTCGCCGGTACGGATGCGGATCGCCTGCTCCAGATTCACCACGAAAATCTTGCCGTCACCGATCTTGCCGGTGTTGGCTGCCTTGGTGATGGCTTCGATTACCCGATCAAGGTCCTTGTCATCGATGGCAACATCGATCTTCACCTTGGGCAGAAAATCGACCACATATTCAGCACCGCGATACAGCTCGGTGTGGCCCTTCTGCCGGCCGAAGCCTTTGACTTCAGTAACAGTGATGCCCTGCACGCCGATTTCCGACAGCGACTCGCGCACGTCGTCCAGCTTGAACGGCTTGATGATGGCTGTGACTAGCTTCATGAAACTCTCTCCCGATTTGGTGGACTTGCCCCAGGAAAACAAACCCGTCTCAAGTCTAAGCGCAGCGGTTGGCTTTGTAACGCGTCGTCGGCATCCGGCTCCGCGTGCGCACTGCTTGGTCACAAGGAACTGCATCAGTGCATGGCTCGTACAGGTCTTTGCAGAAACCTTGCCAGTTCCGGCAAATCACCGGAAAACAGCGAGTTATGCGAAAGGGTCGGGATTGGCCAGTCGCCAGCATGGGAAACATGCACAGTTTCGGTGCGCACCGGCAGGGCGCATTGCGCGAAAAACGTGCACCCAAACGTCCAGTTTGTGCGTGCTACACTGCCGGCCATTCTAAGTTTCAGTGGACTGCCCCATGCTTGCGCCCAAAGCCCTTCTCGATGCCCTGAGCGACCAGGCCTCGCGCCTGTTCAGCAGCGATACCGCCCAGCCCCGTGCAGAACTCGAAAGCCAGTTCAAGGTGCTGATGCAAGGTGCCTTCAGCAAGCTGGACCTGGTCAGCCGTGACGAATTCGACAGCCAGATGGTCGTGCTGGCGCGCACCCGCGCTCGCCTCGAGGCTTTGGAAAAACAAGTAGCCGAGCTGGAAGCACGGCTGAACCCGACCCCACAGGATCAGTGAATGCAGCCCTCCAGCGCATACCCGGTACTGCTGTTTTCCTACGGCACGCTGCAGGACAAGGCCGTGCAACGGGTCAACTTCGGCCGTGAGCTGAGCGGCCAGGCCGACCGCATGCCGGGCTACCGACAGGACTGGGTCGAGATCACCGACCCGGCTGTGCTGGCGGCTAGCGGCAAGTCCCATCACCCCATCGTTTCCCCCAGCAGCCAGGCCGACGACAGCGTGGCCGGCACGGTCTTCCAGATCAGCGAAGAAGAGCTGGCGGCGGCGGACCGCTATGAAGTTGCCGACTACAAGCGCGTCGCCGTCACGCTCGCATCGGGCCTGACTGCCTGGGTTTATGTGCGCGCCTGAATCCCTCTGGCGCGGGTTGTTACACGGAGCGTTCCCCATGAAAGTCAGCGCACGCAATGTTTTTGAAGGCAAAGTCACCAACGTTCAGCCCGGCGCGGTCAATGCCGAAGTCGAGCTGACCCTGGGTGGCGGCGAAAAGCTGGTAGCGGTGGTCACCATGGCCAGCCTGCATAACCTCAGCATCAACGTCGGCAAAGACGCCGTGGCGCTGGTCAAGGCGCCGTGGGTGGTACTGCTGACCGACGCCGCCGGCTACAAGCTATCGGCCCGTAACGCACTGGAAGGCGAAGTGGTGCGGGTGGGTGATGGTGCAGTGAATGCCGAAGTGGTGCTGAAGCTGGCCGGCGGCACCGAGGTGTTTGCCATCGTGACCCGCGAAGCCGTGCAGGAGCTGGGCCTGGCACCGGGTGTGAAGGCCACTGCGCTGATCAAGGCCTCGCACATCATCCTCGGCGCCAAGCCCTGAGGGTATCAGGCCGACGCCCGTAGCCGGCCCGGCTCGGATACTGCCTGTTTCGGCGGCAACTCGCTGGCGTGCAAGGTGCCGCGAAACAGGGTCGCACCACACTGGGTAACCAGGGTCTTCACCCGGTTGTGCGAGTTGAGGATCTCGGCCTGGATGTTTTCGATGGCTGAATCCCCAGGCTGCAAGGCAGCCGCACGGTTGGCCCATTCGATGGCAGCAAAACGGCTCTGCTTGCGAGTGCCGCGCCCCTGCATCCAGGCCAGCCCCAGTTCGGCGCTGGCCCGTCCGGCAACCCACGGGTCCGGGTGCTCGACCAGGCTCGACAGGTAGGCGACGGCCTCGGCCCGTTCCTGGACTTCGCCAAACTGGCGCAACAGGATACCCAGGTGCAAACGCGCACGCGCATTGGTGTGCGGATTACCCAGCGCATCGACCAGCAGGCGCCTGACAGCCAGCATGGCACTTCGCTCACTCAGGTCCTCATCACCCTCCATACGCAGGCAGGCGAGGTTGTACTTGGCCTGCCTGCTGCCCGCCTCTACCGCACGCTGCAGCCAATACTCAGCCGTCTCGTCGTCCAGATAGTGCGCCGGGGTGTTGCCCAGGCCGCCGCTGTGCAGCTCGTACAGGCCAAGGGCAGCACCCGGCAAGCTCAGCTCCGCAAAGCGCTCGTACAGGTAACAAGCCACCTCGTGCCGGTTGGCAGCCCACAGCAGCCGCGCCACAGCGAGCACATCGAAGCCTGGCGCATGGCCCGCGCGCTGGCGGGTCACCGCCACCTGTGACCAGAGCCTTGCCTGCTCGGCCGAACGCGGCAGCCCCCACAGGCCGAAGCGATGCCCGGCAGCGCGCATTGCACAAGCGCCAGCATGCGAGCGGCCTTCACACAGGCGCTCGATGGCGGTGCGCAACAGCTGATGCTCATCTGCCATGCCATCACACAGTATCAGCCCGACAAAACAGCGAAATGGCTCGCCCATCGCAGGGATGGCGCCATGACTGGCGTTGCATGCCAAGCTCGCGGCGAAATCACGCATACCGCCTGCATGGTCTTGCAAGGCACTGCTGCGCAGCGCGCCTCGCCAGGCCAGCACGACGGCGCTTTCCCTGGGCCTTAGCGGGCGTTGCAGCCAGCTATCGAACAGTTGCTGCCAATCCGCGACGGCCTGCAACTGCTCGGCATGTGGCAGCTTCAGCCGTTCTTCGACGGCCATCCAGCGCAACGCATTGCGCAGCGCTTCGTCCCACCCATCGCACAACGGCCCATTGGCCAACAGGTCCAGCGCATCAAAACTGGCCCCCCAACGGGGCAACAGGTAAACGGCCAGCGCCTGGATCGCTTCGAAACAACCAGGGCGGGCCACCAGCGCATGGCGCAACCAGTAATAGCGTGGTGCTTCGTTTTCGTGATCGGCCCGCCTGCTCAGGCACGCCGGTAATGCTTGGGGCAGCTCGGCCAAGGGCAACAGCCCGTACTTCACGAGCAAGGGGGCTGCGGCTTCCTGCGCTTCCACATCGGCATGGGCACTGGGCCTGTACCGCGCAGGCTGCCCCTGAAACAGTTCGATCAACCAGCCAGGTTCGCGCAGTTGCGCACTGACACGCAGCATGCCAATGGCCGCTGCCACGGGTTGTGCAGAGCGGTCCATTGCACGCAACAGGTGCGCGGTCGCGGTTTCACAAATTTGCTCGACGGCCAGCAAGCGGGCAGCGTTGCGTTGGCCACCATCCTGCACCTGGCAGGCCCGGTGGAAACAGTGCATGCCCATTACCACTTGCGGGTGGTAAGCCTTGGGGCAGGCATCAATCCAGGCTTTGAGCACTTGGCTCAGGGCCCTGTCACCCTGGTTTTCCAGGTCCACCAGCATGTGCCCTTCGATGGCCGCCAGGTAGGCCGGGAACTCGCCGGGCGCGGCTTGGCGCCATTGCGCCTCAAGGCTGTCGAAACACCGGGTGAGTTCAATGAATGAATTGGCCTGCACCAGTTCGCGAATCACCTGGCGCGTTTGGGCGAGCGTTTGCACGGCGCAATACCTCAAGTCCATTTGAAAGAAGACGCGGTGCCATCCCATGGCAACGGCATTTGCCCAACAACACTAAGCCATACCACCCACCTGCGCAAAGATTATTGGATCCATTTTTTGCCGATTTTAAAGAAAACACAGGGAAAAAACCTGCTCTGCAAAACCACGACGCACACTTGTTGCGCCTGTCGTGGCCACCATCGCTATCCTTGACCCAGCCGCAGGAAGCGGCCTTTTTCAGCGACAACGGAGCGTCCATGTCACTAGCCCTCGTCCACAGCCGCGCCCAGGTGGGTGTGCAGGCACCCGCGGTCAGCGTCGAAACCCACCTGGCCAACGGCCTGCCCCATCTCACTCTGGTCGGCCTGCCAGAAACCACGGTCAAGGAAAGCAAGGACCGGGTACGCAGCGCCATCGTCAACTCCGGGCTTAGCTACCCGCAGCGGCGCATTACCCAGAACCTCGCCCCCGCCGACCTGCCCAAGGATGGCGGGCGCTACGACCTGGCCATTGCCCTGGGTATCCTCGCCGCAGATGGCCAAGTGCCGACTGCCACCCTGGCCGATATGGAATGCCTGGGCGAACTGGCGCTTTCGGGGAAATTGCGCCCTGTCCAGGGCGTGCTACCTGCGGCCCTGGCGGCACGCGAAGCAGGCCGGGCGCTGGTGGTGCCACGGGAAAATGCCGAGGAAGCCAGCCTGGCAGGCGGGCTGGTGGTGTATGCGGTGGGCCACTTGCTGGAGTTGGTCGCCCACCTGAACGGCCAGGTGCCATTGCCGCCGTACGCGGCCAATGGCTTGATCCTGAATCAACGTCCCTACCCTGACCTGAGCGAGGTGCAGGGCCAACTGGCGGCCAAGCGCGCGTTGATGCTGGCGGCGGCTGGGGCGCACAACCTGCTGTTCACCGGGCCACCCGGCACCGGCAAGACCTTGCTCGCCAGCCGCCTGCCAGGGCTGCTGCCACCGCTGGACGAGCACGAGGCGCTCGAGGTGGCTGCCATTCAGTCGGTCAGCGGGCATACACCGCTGAGCAGTTGGCCGCAGCGACCGTTTCGCCATCCCCACCACTCCGCATCCGGCCCGGCACTGGTTGGAGGCAGCAGCCGGCCGCAACCGGGCGAAATCACCCTCGCCCACCATGGCGTGCTGTTTCTCGATGAACTGCCAGAGTTCGAGCGGCGTGTGCTGGAGGTGCTGCGCGAGCCGCTGGAGTCGGGCGAGATCGTGATTGCCCGGGCACGCGACAAAGTGCGCTTTCCGGCGCGCTTTCAGCTGGTGGCGGCGATGAACCCATGCCCTTGCGGCTACCTGGGCGACCCTACTGGCCGCTGCCGCTGCAGCACCGAGCAGATCGCGCGGTACCGCAACAAGCTATCAGGGCCGCTGCTGGACCGCATCGACCTGCACCTGACCGTGGCTCGCGAAAGCACCACGCTGAACAATCAGCCCTGTGGTGAAGCCAGTGCCGATGTGGCAGCCAGGGTAGCGAAGGCGCGGGAGGTACAGCAGCGCCGCCAAGGGTGCGTGAATGCGTTTCTCGACCTCGACGGGTTGCGTCGCCATTGCGGATTGACGGCGGCGGACCAAGCTTGGCTGGAAGGGGCCTGCGAACGGTTGACCTTGTCGTTGCGGGCAGCGCACCGGTTGTTGAAAGTGGCGCGGACACTGGCGGACCTCGAGGGTTGTGAGGCAATCGGCCGGCCACATCTGGCCGAGGCCCTGCAGTACCGGCCGGGGAGCAGTTAAATTGCCCTGGCTGCAAAGCGGCCCTGGAAATTTCAGCCCCAGCAGCAGAACCTGCGTTTGGCAGCGCCCTGCGGCAACTGTCCTTCTTTACGGGACAATGTTTCTCCCGGACAGCTGATTGTCTGCCCCCCCTCCACCCCTCAAAATCGTCGGCCAAACTGTTCAAATGCTGCCCCGGCAGCTCATGGAGTAAGAGTCAATGCCACACGAAGGCAGCCTTCTGCAAACCGCGGTGATCTTTCTGCTCGCGGCCGTCGTCGCCGTCCCCCTGGCCAAGCGCCTGCAACTGGGTGCCGTGCTCGGCTACCTGCTGGCCGGTGTAGCCATCGGCCCGCAGGCACTTGGCCTGATCCGCGACACCGAAAGCGTGGCGCACATTTCCGAGCTGGGCGTGGTCCTGCTGCTATTCATCATTGGCCTGGAGCTGTCGCCCAAGCGCCTGTGGCTGATGCGCAAGTCGGTGTTCGGCGTGGGTACCGCGCAGGTGCTGCTGACCGGCGCGCTGCTCGGTGCCATTGCCCTGTTCGGCTTCAGCCAGACGCTGCCGGCAGCCATCGTCCTCGGCCTGGGCCTGGCGCTGTCGTCCACCGCCCTTGGCCTGCAAAGCCTGGCCGAGAGCAAGCAGCTCAACGCCCCGCACGGCCGCCTGGCGTTCGCCATCCTGCTGTTTCAGGACATCGCTGCGATCCCGCTGATTGCTCTGGTACCGCTACTGGCCGCCAGTGGCCCGGACGCCAGCCACGGCGATAGCCTGCAACACGGCCTGAAGGTATTCGCCAGCATCGCCGTGGTGATCATCGGTGGTCGCTATCTGTTGCGCCCGGTGTTCCGCACCGTGGCCCGCACCGGCCTGCCGGAAGTGTCTACTGCCACCGCACTGCTGGTAGTGATCGGCACCGCCTGGCTGATGGAAGAAGCGGGTATATCCATGGCCCTGGGCGCCTTCCTCGCCGGCCTGCTGCTGGCCGACTCGGAATACCGCCACGAGCTGGAATCGCAGATCGAGCCGTTCAAGGGCCTGCTGCTGGGTTTGTTTTTCATCAGCGTGGGCATGGGCGCCAACCTTCGCCTGCTGCTGGATATGCCGCTGGTGGTGCTGGGCCTGACCCTGCTGCTGGTAGCAGTAAAGCTGGTGCTGCTGATCGGCGTCGGGCGCCTGGTCGGTGGCCTGAACAGCGCCAGCGCCCTGCGCCTGGGCATGGTACTGGCGGCCGGTGGCGAGTTCGCCTTCGTGGTCTTCAAGCTGGGCAAGGACCAAGGCCTGTTCGACACCCAGACCTACGACCTGCTGCTGATGACCATTACCCTGTCGATGGCCATCACCCCGCTGCTGATGCTGGGCTGCGCCCGCGCCCTCAAACGCCCGCAACCGGCGCGTGAAGTGCCCGAGCAGTACAAGCAGATCCAGACGGATACGCCGCGGGTGGTGATCGTCGGCATGGGCCGCATGGGCCAGATCGTCGCGCGCATCCTGCGGGCGCAGAAGATCCCGTTCATTGCCCTGGAAACCTCGGTGGACGCCATCGAGATGACCCGCATGTTCGAACAGGTGCCGGTGTTCTACGGCGACCCGCTGCGCCCCGAGGTGCTGCACGCCGCCAAGGTGGGTGAAGCGGAGTACTTCATCATCACCATCGATGACCCAGAAGCCGCCATTCATACCGCTGAACGGGTGAAACGCCTGTACCCGCACCTGAAGGTGCTGGCCCGGGCACGTAACCGCCAGCATGTGCACAAGTTGGTGGATGCAGGCGCCGAGCCGATTCGCGAGACGTTCTACTCCAGCCTGGAAATGACCCGCCGCGCGCTGGTGGGGTTGGGCTTGAGCGATGAACAGGCGGCGGACCGTATCGCACGGTTTACCCAGCATGACGAAGAAGTGCTGGTGGCCCAGGGGCAGGTACGCGATGACCGGGCCAAGGTGATGCAGACGGCCAAGGAGGCGCGGGTGGAGCTGGAGCGGTTGTTTGATTCGGATGCGGTTTGAGTAGTCAGGCGAACACCAACCGCTCTATTTGAGGATGCTCACGCTGAGCGGCTTGCCAAAGATCGTAAGCTGCCTGTTCGGCAAGGTATTGCCGGGCAGGCCCAAGGCCTGCCAGCTCAAGCCGATAAGCAAGATCGGCAGAAATGGCGGCGCGCCCATTGAGTACCGTGGACAACTGCCCCCGCGAATAGCCGAGGTGGCGAGCTAACTCAGAAACGTTCATGCCAATTGCGGGCAACACATCTTCTCGCAAAGACTCCCCAGGATGGGGAGGATCGAACATAGGCATGACTCAAGCTCCTAGTGATAATCCAGATAGTCAACAAGCTCCACATCGGTACCCACGAAGCGGAACACCACTCGCCAGTTACCCGAGACATTTACTGCCCAATAGCTTTCCAGCTTTCCGTGCAGAGGATGAAGACGGTAACCCGGCCGGTTCATGTCTGCTGCGGTTTGTGCAACTTCAAGAGAAGCCAGTAAACGCCGCAAGCGATTCACATGATCTGCACGCACTCCAGACGTGTCACGATGCTGATGGAGCAGCCTCAGGCCTTTGTGCCTGAAACTTCTTATCACCGATGGTTGAGTGTAAGGTCATGCCTTACACTTTTCAAGCTAGCGTTGGCGCTGCGCATGGAGTCACTCCTTGAAAAATTTCCGGGTGCTCAGTTTGCTCTCGGCGTGCCCGTTTAGCGCCGTTATGCCTTCCGCTCTTTCATGTAGGAGATTTCCGAGAAAGGTTTATAGCGTGGGGCCACGTCGTGCCCACCCCCTCCTGCGTGAATAGATGACACAGGCAAAAGCCTGTTCCGGAGCAACCTGAATGCGCTCGAAACGGCAGAAGGTTGCTTGAGTCGTTGCGGAAAGGGATTGAGCCACAGCCCATGAATTGATGCTGCCTGTACCGCCCTCTTCGCGGGTGAACCCGCTCCCACAGGATCACCACTGGTTCTGAAACTGTGCAGTACCTGTGGGAGCGTGCGTGCCCGCGAAGAGGCCGGTACAGCAAACAAAAAAAGCCGGCTCCCTGCAGAGGGAGCCGGCCTTTGTGCGTACTGCTACTGGTTTGCTTACTTACCCGCAGTCAGCGCGTTATAGCTGGTCATCAAATTGCGATAATCCGGAATGTGGTTGGAGCACAGCGCAGCCAGCCCTTCGACATCGTTGCGCCAGTCGCGGTGCAGCTCGCAGGCCACGCCGAACCAAGTCATCAGCTGCGCACCGGCCTGAAGGGTTATGAATCTTTCAGCAATCCGGTGTGTTTCGCGTTGATGGGCACAGATTAAAATCATCACCTTTGCTGCACTAGACTGCGAAAACCGCCCTTAGCGTTCCGTTTGGAGAACGATCATTGGAAGACCTCAACTCCCTCTACTACTTCACCCAAGTCGTGGAGCACGGCGGCTTCGCCCCGGCCGGGCGGGCGCTGGACATGCCCAAGTCGAAACTCAGCCGGCGCATCGCCGACCTTGAAGACCGCCTGGGCGTGCGGCTGCTGCACCGCACCAGCCGGCACTGCTCGCTGACCGAGATCGGCCAGGCCTACTACAACCGTTGCCTGGCCATGCGCGTGGAGGCCGAGGGCGCGGCGGAAATCATCGAACGCAACCGCAGCGAGCCGCGCGGGCTGGTGCGCATCAGTTGCCCGACCACCCTGCTCAACTCCTGGGTCGGGCCGATGCTGACCCGCTACATGCTCAAGTACCCGCAGGTGGAGTTGTTCATCGAGAGCACCAACCGCCGTGTCGACCTGCTGCACGAGGGCTTCGACATCGCCCTGCGCGTGCGCTTTCCGCCGCTGGAGAACACCGACATGGTGATGAAGGTGCTGAGCAACAGCACCCAGTGCCTGGTCGGCCAGCCGCACTACCTGGCGCAACTGCCCAAAGGGTTTGACCCGCAGCTGCTGGGCACGCTACCCAGCGTGCATTGGGGCAGTGCCCAGCGCGAGTACCAGTGGGAACTGTTCCAGGGTGAGGACAACAGCCGCAGCATCGTCATCCCGCACACACCGCGCATGGTGACCGATGACCTGTTTGCACTGCGCCATTTCGTGGTGGCCGGGGTGGGGATCGCGCACTTGCCGAGGGTGGCGGTTCGCGAGGACCTGGCTTCGGGGCGCTTGGTGGAATTGCTGCCTGAGTGGCACCCGCGATGCGGCATCGTGCATGCGATCTTCCCGTCGCGGCGGGGGTTACTGCCGTCGGTGCGGGCGCTGATCGATCATCTGGCTGAGGAATTTGCGATCAGCGACATGGCGTGAGTCGGTGGCTGTCAGTCACGGCCCTTTCGCGGGACAAGCCCGCTCCCACAAGTTACCCCACTGCCCTCGGGATGGGTGGTGAACCTGTGGGAGCGGCCTAGTCCGGCGAAGCGGCCGTCATTTATGCAGGCAAAGCAGCTCAGAAAGCAAAGCAGGAACAACCCAGCGAACCCCAGAAGCCCTGGAAGTCACTCACCGGGACACTCGAATGCCGTGCCTTCTCATGGCTGTGCGCATGCACCCCGCATGGCCCGCTGCACTGGTGCACGGCGGCTACCAAAGATGGCGTACCCACGCGCCAGTGCCCCGGCACCTTGGCCACCGGCGACCACTCCGGCAGTACCGGAACCTGCGCAGGGCCAAGCTTGTCGAACTCGCCAGCGCCGTACACCACCTTGCCATCGACGATGGTCAGCACCGACTCGATGCCCTTGATCGCCTCTTCCTCAACACTGAAAAAGTCCAGCGACAGCGCCGCCAGGTCTGCCAGCTGGCCCACCTTGATCTGGCCCTTCTTGCCCTGCTCGCTGGAGAACCACGCGCTGCCTTGGGTGAACAGTTGCAGTGCGGTGTCGCGGTCCAGGCCTTCCGGATACAACTCCATGCCGCCGACGGTCTTGCCGCTGACCAGCCAGTACAGCGAGGTCCACGGGTTGTAGCTGGACACGCGGGTGGCATCGGTGCCGGCCCCCACAGGCACGCCCATGTCGAGCATGCGCTTGATGGGCGGGGTCTGCTCGGCAGCCTTGGCGCCGTAGCGGTCGACGAAGTACTCACCCTGGAAGGCCATGCGGTCCTGGACGGCGATACCACCGCCCAAGGCGCGCACGCGCTCGATGTTCTGTGGGGTGATGGTTTCGGCGTGGTCGAAGAACCACGGCAGGCCGTTGAACGGGATGTCGCGGTTGACCTTCTCGAACACGTCGAGCATCCGCGTGATCGATTCGTTGTAGGTGGCGTGCAGGCGGAACGGCCAGCGCTGCTCGACCAAGTGCCGCACCACCGGTTCCAGCTCCTCTTCCATGGTCTGTGGCAGGTCCGGGCGTGGCTCGAGGAAGTCCTCGAAGTCGGCGGCGGAGAACACCAGCATTTCGCCGGCGCCGTTATGGCGCAGGAAGTCGGTGCCGCTGTGCAGCTTGACGCTGGAGGTCCACTTCTTGAAGTCGTCCAGCTCTTCCTTGGGCTTCTGGGTAAACAGGTTATAGGCGATGCGCACGGTCAGCTGGTTATTGTCGGCCAGCTCCTGGATAACCGAATAGTCGTCGGGGAAGTTCTGGTAGCCGCCGCCGGCGTCAATGGCACTGGTCAGGCCCAGGCGGTTCAGTTCACGCATGAACTGGCGGGTCGAATTGACCTGATACTCCAGTGGCAGCTTCGGCCCTTTGGCCAAGGTAGCGTAGAGAATCATCGCGTTCGGGCGGGCGATCAGCATGCCGGTCGGGTTGCCGAACTTGTCGCGCTGGATTTCGCCACCCGGCGGGTTCGGGGTGGCCTTGTCGTAGCCGACCGCCTTGAGCGCAGCGCGGTTGAGCAGCGCGCGGTCATACAGGTGCAACAGGAACACCGGGGTGTCGGGCGCAGCCTGGTTGATCTCCTCAAGGGTGGGCATGCGTTTTTCGGCAAACTGGAATTCGTTCCAGCCGCCCACCACGCGTACCCACTGCGGGGTGGGCGTGCGCGCAGCCTGGTCCTTGAGCATGCGCAGGGCATCGGCCACCGACGGCACGCCTTCCCAGCGCAGCTCCAGGTTGTAGTTCAGGCCACCGCGGATCAGGTGCAGGTGCGAGTCGTTCAGGCCGGGTATGACCGTGCGCTGCTTGAGGTCGATGATCTGCGTGGTAGTGCCCTTGTGGGCCATGGCCTCGGCATCGTTGCCCACGGCGATGAAGCGCCCATCCTTGATCGCGACAGCAGTCGCGGTAGGTTTTTCGCGGTCAACGGTGTGCAGTTTGCCATTGAACAGAATCAGGTCAGCGGTCATGGAACCTCCTTGGATGGATGCGTGAGCGGAACCGGCCTGGCCGGCGAAGGGCAATGCGGACCAGAGCGCGCCGGCCGCACCGAGCACGGTGCTGGTAGCGAGGAACTGGCGACGGGTCTTGTCGTTGCGGTCCTGGGACATAGGCTTCTCCGACTGGGGCCGGCAGGGCGACTGCGAAGCATGCCGGTTGACGCAAGGTCAGGGCTTGGCTGGATGTGCGGTGGGTTGAAGAAGGTTAGCCGTGTTCAAACCTTTTGCTGCCCGCGCAGCCAGTTGGCGCAGCGGCGGGTTACCCAAGGCATGATGTAGAACACCACGGGCAGGATGACGAACAGGTTGACGATCAGGTTGCCGGTGATCGGGCCGCCCAGCTGCGGGAAGCGTGCGAACAGCGGCGCTAGCAGCTGCGGAATGATCATGGTCATGGGGCAGATCACCAGGTAGGTCAGCAACGCCTGCTTCCAGCGTGGCGGTTGGGCCGGCGTGGAGTTCGTCGGGCTAGCGAGAACCTGGTGTTGCAGGCATACGGTCACCACTTCGCGGTTGTGTTGGAGTGCGGTGTTCATCGGCGTTCCTTGAGATGAGCGTGCCCGCATTCACTGTGCAACGGCGAACGGGCGGTGGATTGGATGGGTGTGCTGCCCTTGGCGGGCACCGACTGGCGGTGCCCGGGGCGGTCGGCTTACTTGCCGGCGTTGAAGGCGTTGTAGCTGGTCATCAGGTTGCGGTAGTCCGGGATGTGGTTGGAGCACAGCGCGGCCAGGCCTTCGACGTCGTTGCGCCAGTCGCGGTGCAACTCACACGCCACGCCGAACCAGGTCATCAGTTGCGCACCGGCCTGGCTCATGCGGTTGTGGGCGGCGTCGCGGGTCATGGCGTTGAAGGTGCCGGAGGCGTCGGTCACCACGAACACATCGAACTCTTCTTCCAGGGCCGCCAGGGCCGGGAAGGCCACACACACTTCTGTCACGACGCCGGCGATGATCAGCTGCTTCTTACCGGTGGCCTTTACCGCCCTGACGAAATCTTCGTTGTCCCAGGCGTTGATCTGGCCTGGGCGGGCGATGTACGGGGCGTCCGGGAACAGGGCTTTCAGCTCTGGCACCAGCGGGCCGTTGGGGCCTTGCTCGAAGCTGGTGGTGAGGATGGTCGGCAGGTTGAAGAACTTGGCCAGGTCAGCCAGCGCCAGCACATTGTTCTTGAACGCGTCTGGTTCGATGTCGCGGACCAGGGACAGCAGGCCAGCCTGGTGATCGACCAGCAGTACGGCGGCGTCGTCTTTGTTCAGGCGGTTGTATTTGAAGTTGGTCATGGTCGTTGCTCCTAAGGGTTTCTGTTTTCAGCAAGTTGGGTGTTTCGCGTTGATGGGAGAAGATTAAAACCATCACCTTTGGAGCGGTAGATAGTGGTTTTTGGCTTTAGCG